>DATANP010000386.1:0-4451 GCA_036266195.1 Thermoanaerobaculia bacterium
ACCCAAGAGGGCCTTCGGACCAGGTGGAACACTGGCCGTGAAAAATTTGGAGCGAAGCTGGGCCGTCTCGGCCATGATGTCAGCGACAAGCTGGGCACCGTGGTCAACCGCGAGAAGCTGGGCAGCGTGAACGTGGGCAAGGCCGAGCGCTGGGCCTCGGTCCTGGGTGGCGCGGCGCTGGCGGCGCTCGCCCTGCGCAGCCGCAACCGCAAGGCCGGCCTCGGCGTGGCGGCCCTGACCGGCCTGCCGCTCCTCTGGCGCGGCGCGACCGGCCACTGCCCGGTCTACGAGAAGATGGGCATCGACCGCACCAACGGCGCTGGCACCGGGACGAGCCTGGCGTCCGATCACACCTCGACCGACTCCCCGGCCCTGTTGAGGCCGACGACCCCCGGGCTCGACGAGAGCGTCAACCCCTCCCAGCTATAGACCCGGACCACCAAGCGGCCGGCAGGCGATGCCCTGCCGGCCAGCCACATCCTGGGGTTTCACCGAAATTCCGCGCCGCATGCGATCGGCGATGCCGATCGACGAGCCCGCGTCCACCGTGATCCGGCGGCAGAGAGTCGTGTAGCCCTCGCGATACAGGACGAGCTCGTAGACTCCGCGCTCGAGCCAGAGGTAGTGCGGAAAGCCGTCGAAGTCGTCCGCCGTGCCGAGATAGCGGCCGTCGATCCAGACCTCGGTCCTGCCGGGGCTGACGTCGATGTCGAGCGCGCCGGTGGTGCGGACGTAGGAGGCAGGGCTGTCCTGGCTCTCATAGCGGTCCTCATTGCAGTCGTCGCTCGACCGGTAGTAGCCGGACCCACCGTCGTCTCCACCGCCACCATCGTCCTGGGAGCCCGTGCGGGGCCGCTGCTTGTGCGAGTCGTCGTCATCCGTCCGGGGAACGGCGACCCGCGGCTCGGAGCCGGACTCCTCGGGACTGGCGCCCGGAGCCTCGCTCGGTGGAGGGCTCGGGGGCGGCGGCTCCGGCGCTGGTTCCGGCTCGACCCGAGGCTCCGCGGCGCGGCCCAGGTCGGAGGAATCGTCCGGAGGGTTGTGCTCGCCTGCCGCCAGGGGAGCGCTCATCGCGACGGCGAGCAGGACGGCGAGCACCGGGAGGAATCTCATGGCTCTCTCCTTGTTCCCATCCACCCGCTTTGAAAAAACGGCCGGCAGGCGACGCCCTGCCGGCCGTCGAAAGACTCCAGCGTAACGGTTACTCCATCGACTCGAGCTCGATCTCCAACTCGACCTCCTGGCCCGGGGACACGGTGAACTCCTGCTCCTCGGCCTTGTGGCCGGGGCGGACCACCGCGATCCGGTGCTCGCCGGGCTCGACGCGCAGGCCCTGGCGCAGCCGCTCGAGGTCCACGCCGGTGCCGACGAACCGGCCGTCGAGATAGACCGAGGCATCGGACGGCAGGATCTCGACCCGCAGCCGGCCGCCGCCGTCGTTGCCCTCGGAATCCCGATCGGCATTCCGATCGGCATCCCGATCGCCGTCCCGGTCGCTCTCATACCGGCCGCGCTCTTCCATGCGGCGCCGGGCGCGGGCGCGCCAGTCCTCCATGCCGTCGTCGTTCCGGCGGGCGATCTCCTCGCGCCGCTCGTCCTCGGAGCGGATGCGCTCGTCGCGCCGCTCGTGGGTCTTGGTGACCAGGTCCTGCGGTTTGACCGACTCGCCGCGCTGCATGCGGTCGTCGACGCTCATCACCGTGCCCTCGTGGATCGTGATCTGGCGGGCGATGGTCTTGTACCCGTCGCGGTAGAGCGCGAGGTCGTAGACCCCGCGGTCCAGCCAGAGGTACTGCGGAAAGCCGTCGAAGTCGTCGGCGGTGCCGACATAGCGGCCGTCGATCCAGACCTCGGTCTTGCCCGGGCTCACGTCCACGTCGAGCGCGCCCATGGTGGTACGCCCGTAGCGGTCATAGCGGTCGCCGTAATACCGCGGCTGGTTGTAGCCGTAGTAGCCGTAATAGTCGTCCGCCCACCAGCCCCACCAGCCCCAGCCCAGGTACGGACCCCAGTAGTAGTAGCTGCGGAAGGGCGAGTAGTAGCCGCCGTACCAGCCGCCGCCGTAGTATCCGCCGCCGTGGCCATACCAGCCACCATGGTCGCGCCAGTCGTCGCGCGAGCCGGTGCGGGGCCGCTGCTGGTGCGATCCGTCGGAGCTCGAGCGGGGCTCGGCGACCCGCGGCTCAGACCCCGAGCCGCTCGGCGAGCTCCAGTTGCCACCGGAGTGGCCGGAGTCTCCGCTGCCCGAGGATGAAGGCGGCGAGTACGACGGCCGGGAGCCCGAGTCGGACCGCGGCTGCGCGGAGCGGCCCTGGTCGGACGAATCGTGCGGCCGGCTATGCTCGCCCGCCGCCAGAGGAGCGCTCACCGCGAACGCGAGCAAGGCGGCGAGCACCGGGATCGAGCCAGCGTCACGGAGCCGTGCGGCTGCTCGTCGAAGGGGTTTCATGGCTGTTCTCCTTTTCCATCTCCGCGCCCAGCTCAGACCAGGCGCGGTGCAAGCCTCGTATGTAATGGTACCGGAGTACCTCTTCCCAGACCTTCGGGAGATTGACCGGCCCCATTTGCAATGCATACACCAGCCGTTCCAGCCACCTCTGGCGGCCGGCCGGAGGCAGGGGCGGCGGACCGTCCGGACCGACGCCGAGGAACGATCCAAGCTCCGGATGAAGGCGGTAGAAGACCACGGCGCAGTAGCCGGCCTTCTCCTGTCTGGAGATGAAACGGGCGATGTCGGTGGGGTGATCGTGCGCCACCGCGGCCGCCGGTTCGTACGCCAGCCGTAACCCTCGCTTTTTCAATCGGTAAGCGAGCTCGATGTCCTCCCACGCCGCGTACGGGAAGCGCAGGTCGAACGGCTCGGCCAGAAGCTCGTCGCGATGAAGCGAAAGGTTCGACGTGTAGAGGAAGTTGAACGGCACGTCCTCCCGATCCTTGATCAGGGCGTATCCGAACTGGAGCCCGTACTCGTTGATGTAGCGCAGGAAGGGGGTGAGGCGCATCCGCCTGTGCCATCCGGTGTACCCGATGACGGCCAGCCGAGGGTCGTCCCCACGGCTCCGATGGGCCTCGCGATGGAGCCTCAACCATCCTGGAGAGGGGACGGTGTCGTCCCCAAGAAAGGCCACCAGCGGACCGGACGCCACAGCCACGCCGGTGTTGCGCGCCGCGGCCGGTCCGCGGTTCTCCTGGGTCAGCACCCGCAGCGGGATGTTGAAGCTGTGGCTCTTCAGCCAGTCCGCCGTCCCATCCGTGGATCCGTCGTCGACCACCACCACCTCGAAGGCGGGCGGCCGGTCCTGGAACTCCAGGGCCTGGATGACCTCGGCCAGCACCTCCAGCCGGTTGTGGGTGGGGATGACCACCGAGATCTCGTACGCCATGGGTAGAGCTTAACCGAACCTCCTCCTCTGGTACGATCGAGGCAACGCGATGCGAATCTATATGGACAACTGTTGCTTCAATCGCCCGTTTGATGGCCAGCACCAAGTGCGCATCCGTCTTGAGACGGAAGCGAAACTGAGTATCCAGGAGCAGATCGTAGCCGGTAGCATCGAGTTGGCTTGGTCCTACATCCTGGATTATGAGAATGCGGCCAACCCCTTCGAGGAACGCCGGGCAACCGTGGCCTCATGGGCAAAGCGGGCGGTCGTAGATGTCTCGGAGACTCCTGCGTTGCTGGAGCGCGCCCATTCGCTGGTGGCTCTTGGACTTCGCAGCAAGGACGCGCTCCATGTCGCCTGCGCTGTCGAGGCCGCTTGCGAGTATTTCATTACAACTGATGATATCCTGTTGAAGAAACTATCCAGGTATCAGGAAGTTACAGCCGTCGATCCGACAGCCTTCGTGAGGAGTACCGAGCCGTGATCACTGACGAAGAGTTGAAAGTGCAGGGAGTCCGCGCCCTGATCGCCGCACTCGGAGATGTCGAAGCAGAGCGGTTCGTGAGCTTGCTCACGCGGGCCCCGTTCGACTATACGAAGTGGCAGGCAGGCCTCTGGCCGGACGCTGGAGTCGACGAAGTGAGCCGTGAAGCCATGCGGATACGCCGCACCAAGGCAAGAGAGGCGGCCGGGTAGGCCGCCTCTCGAATGCGTTAGGAGTGACGCGTTCTTCTGCTGGGCGAAGGCGGTATCGACTTATCCGCGGCTAAGGTTGCTTGGAGACGCGACAACCTTGTCTGGCGCCGCGAAAGCCTGACGCGCCGCAAGACAGACTTATCTGCCGGAAAACAAGGTTGACGGCTCAGACGCTCGACTTATCCAGGACGCGGCAAGCTTATCCGCCGTTCTCTAACGTTATCGGGAAGCCCGACCAGCTTGTCGGAGGCCAAACAACCTTGTCGGCCTCCAGGAAAGCTTGTCGGCGGCAAGATAGCGTTAGCGGTAGCCAGGATAACGGTATCCGCGGTAAGTCAAGGTTGCCGGCCGGGAAACAAGATTGTCCCGCCA
>DATANP010000387.1:0-1547 GCA_036266195.1 Thermoanaerobaculia bacterium
GGCGCCTGCCTAACCACGGCGATGTGACTCTGCAGTGGTTCTGACCACGGCGATGTGACATCGCCGTGGTTGGCGCGGACGTCTGGACGGGACGAGAGGTGCGGATGGTGTCAGAGAGGATGCTGGGCCGAAGTCCGCCGCTCATGCTGCGCGTCCGCCGCCCCCAGCTGCGCCGCCGCCGTCCCAGCTGCCTCAGGCGCCTCAGCCGCGGGACAGCAGGCGGAGGGCGCGCTCCTTCTCGAAGTCCAGGGCGCGGCCGGGGGTGGCGGGGATACGGCCGAGGCGGCGGCCGAGATCCGCAACCGCGGCGCGGACCGGCGGCTCGGCCAGCACCCGCAGGCCGAACGCCAGCGACGCCGGGCTGATGTCGTAGCGGCGCTCGAGTTCCAGCGCGGCGGCGACCGCCTCGAGGTCCGCCTCACTAAACTGCCGGTGCGCCGGCCCGTGCGCCGGTACCTGCGGCGGCCAGGGCAGGGGATCGCGGACCTGGGGCAGGAGGCCGAGATCCTCGCGGTAGCGGAGCATGCGAGCCGACGTGCCGAGCCGCCGGGCGGCCTCCGAGATACGCATGACCACGATCTTAACAATTTCATGTCAAGAAGACCCCGGAAAGAGTGCGACGACCGCCCCGGCCCCGTAGCGTGGAGGCGACACGAACACGAGCCACCCAGACCGTTCGGCCAAAACACGGCCGAAAGCCCAGAAAATCAAAGGGGAACACGCATGTCCGCGGATCAGCTTCCGTACCAGGTTGCCGACCTCTCGCTTGCCGCCTTCGGGCGCAAGGAGATCCAGCTGGCCGAGCACGAGATGCCCGGGCTGATGGCGGTGCGCGAGGAGTACGCGCCCAGCCAGCCGCTGCGCGGCGCCAGGATCACCGGAAGCCTGCACATGACGATCCAGACGGCGGTGCTGATCGAGACGCTGACCGCGCTGGGCGCGCAGGTCCGCTGGGCCAGCTGCAACATCTTCTCCACCCAGGACCACGCCGCGGCCGCGGTCGCGGTCGGCCCGGACGGCACGCCCGACGACCCGAAGGGCATCCCGGTCTTCGCCTGGAAGGGCGAGACCCTCGAGGAGTACTGGCGCTGCACCGTGCAGGCGCTGACCTGGCCCGGCGGCGACGGGCCGAACATGATCCTGGACGACGGCGGGGACGCCACCCTGTTCGTGCACAAGGGCGCCGAGTACGAGAAGGCCGGCGGCGTGCCCTCGCCGAGTCAGGACGACAACGAGGAGTGGGTGATCATCCTCGATCAGCTGCGCAACTCGCTCGCCGACCACCCCGGCAAGTGGACCCGCGCGGCCGAGACCATCATGGGCGTGACCGAGGAGACCACCACCGGCGTGCACCGGCTGTACGAGATGGCCAAGGCCGGCACGCTGCTGTTCCCGGCCATCAACGTCAACGACTCGGTGACCAAGTCCAAGTTCGACAACAAGTACGGCTGCCGCCACTCGCTCATCGACGGCATCAAGCGCGGCACGGACGTGCTGATCGGCGGCAAGGTCGCGCTCGTCTGCGGCTACGGCGACGTCGGCAAGGG
>DATANP010000388.1:0-5958 GCA_036266195.1 Thermoanaerobaculia bacterium
GCTGGTCGCTCGGGCGCGGCTCGCTCTTCGCCACCGTGGAGTACCGGGACCGCGACGCGACGAACCGCGCCGGGCCGGATCCCAGGCCGCAGGGCTCCCGCGACCCGGTCAAGCAGCCCAACCATCACTGGGGCGATGCCAAGACCGAGGACATCATGGGTTTCTTCAACGGCCAGGCGCCGGTCGGCCCATCCGGCGCGACGTCGTTCTACACCTTCGGCGGCGTCAGCCGGCGCGAAGGCTCGGCCGGCGGCTTCTTCCGGCGGGCGAACGAGAACCGCAACATTCCGTCGATCTACCCGAACGGCTTCCTGCCTCTGATCGAGCCGGAAGTGACCGACTACTCGGCCGCGTTCGGCCTGCGCGGCGCGCGCGGCGACTGGTTCTGGGACGTGAGCACCGAGTACGGCGACAACGAGTTCCAGTTCAACGTCTCAAACAGCCTCAACGTGTCGCTCGGCCCGACCAGCCAGACGAGCTTCGACGCCGGCGCGCTCGGTTTCGATCAGTGGGTGACGAACCTGGACCTGAGCCGCGGCTTCGAGGTCGGTCTGGCCGGGCCGCTCAACGTCGCCTTCGGTCTCGAATTCCGGCGCGAGGGCTATCAGATCACCGCCGGCGAGCCCGCCTCTTATATTGATGGCGGCTTCCCGGACCAGTTCGGCGGCAAGGCGCCGGCCGGAGCCCAGGTGTTCCCCGGCTTCCGGCCGTCCAACGAGGTGGACGTCCACCGCAACAGCTATGCCGCCTACGTGGACCTGGAGGGCGACCTGCTGGAAGCGTTGCGGATGGGGATCGCCGTCCGCTTCGAGGACTACCAGGACTTCGGCAACACGAGCGACTACAAGCTGACCGCGCGCTTCCAGCCGGTCCAGTCCTTCGTGGTGCGCGGCGCGGTGAGCACCGGCTTCCGCGCGCCCTCGCTGGGCCAGTCCTACTTCTCGACCGTCAGCACGAACTTCCTGGCCGTCAACGGTGTGCTGCAGCCCTTCGAGGTCGGCACCTTCCCGGTCGGCAGCCCGGTGGCGAGGGCGCTCGGCGCCCGCGACCTGGAGCCCGAGCAGTCCGAGCACGCCAGCATCGGCGTGGTCTGGAACCCGACGAGCTCCTTCGAGGCCAGCGTGGACTTCTATCGCGTGGACATCGAGGACCGCATCGTCCTCTCCGGCAACTTCACCGGCTCCAAGGTGGCGGCGCTGCTCGCCCCGTTCAACGTCACCGGCGCGCGTTTCTTCACCAACGCGATCGACACCAAGACCGAGGGCTACGACGTAACGGCGAGCTGGGGCACGCGCCTCGGCAGCGATAGCACGCTGAAGCTGTCGGCCGGCTACAACGCGACCGAGAACGAGGTGGTGCGCGTCGCGCCCACACCGCCGCAGCTCTCCGGCCTCCAGGAGGTGCTCTTCGACGCGGTCGAGCGACGGCGGGTCGAGTGCGGCCAACCCGAGGACAGCCTGCGGATGGCGGCCGACTGGAAGCGCGGCCGGCTCTTCACGACGGTCCGCGAGAGCCGCTACGGCGAGTACTGCCTCGTCGACCGGCAGGTGGTGGACCAGGTGTTCGGAGCGGAGTGGCTGACCGACCTGGAGATCGGCTATGAGTTTCCGCGCTTCACGCTGGCCGTGGGCGCCCAGAACCTCTTCGACGCCTTCCCGGACCGCAACCTGGAGCCGAACTCGAATCTCGGGATCTTCACCTATCCGAGCCACTCCCCCTTCGGCATGAACGGCCGCTTCGTCTACTCGCGCGTGTCGTTCAAGTTCTGAGGCAGCAGCCCCCGCGGCTGGCGGTGGCGGTCGATCCAGTAGCCCCAGGCCACGAGGAGCCACACCGCCTGGGCCGTCCAGGCGACCGCCGTGTTGCTGGGCGGCGGCGGGCTGAACAGGTTCGTGAGGTTGACGAGCAGCAGGAAGCCGACCAGCGACCAGAGAGCGACCGAGCCGGTCCGGTCCCGCGCGACCGTGGTGCGAAGGTAGAGGGCTACGCCCACCGCGAGCAGGGTCAGCTCCACCGCGAGCGTCGCCGGGACCGAATTCCAGAGGCCGAGACCCAGCCGTTCGGGCCCGCGGAGGGTGACCGGCATGTCCGGCCGGTGCGAGACCACGTCGAGGACCCAGTGGCTGAGCACGACCGCGGCCAGGGTCAGGGCCGCGGCCCACGTGCCGCGCCGGACGAGCCGGTAGAGGACCGCGAAGGCGAGTCCCCAGCCCAGGAGCGCGACGAGGCTGTGGGAGTAGGGATAGCTGACGAAGTCGAGCGGCGTGAATGCGGTGTTGCCCGGGTCGATCTCGAACCTCTCCAGGCCCAGGAGCACGAAATTCGGCCAGAGGAGGTCCGCGAGCTGGCAGGCCAGGAAGAGGGAGCCGAGCGACACCGCCGGCACGGCCCTCTTCGCGCCGAAGCCGACGGCGAAGTGTCCGATGAACATGAGGACCCTACGGTAGCACAGGCGGCAGTTGCGCCTCTCGTTGACACGAGGAGCCCGTCTTGCCGACAATTCCGTCCACAAACCCTGGAGATCTGCAATGCCCAAGAGCTCGTTCGCAGACGAGTTGTTCGAGTGGACCCATCTTCTCCTGAGCGTGGAACAGAACGCTGGGGAGGTCGCCTACCTGTCGGAGCTGACGTCCGAGTTGCGGACCCTCCTCCAGGGGAGCAAGGAGCTCGACCAGGAGCGGCTGGCGCTCGAAGCGAGGCGCCAGAAGATCACGGGCGAGATCCAGGCGCTGAGAAGCCGGGGGCGGATCGTCGCCGCCCGCGTGCGCGCCGGTCTCAGGACCCGGTACGGCTATGGCAGCGACAAGCTCGTCGAGTTCGGGATGCAGCCCCGCCGGCACCGCACCGGCGCGAAGAGGGCCGAGCCCGAAGCTGCCGGCACGATCACGGGCTCCGAGCCGGTGGCCTGATCCGCGGGGCAGCGGTTGCCCCTCGAGGGACGGCGCCTGCCCTCGAAGGGCAACGGCTGCCCTTCGAGGGACGGCCGTTGCCCTCATGGGGCAGCCGCTACCCTACAAGGGACATCCATTGCCCTGGAGGGGCAATGACCGCCCCTCATGGGGCAGCCGTTGCCCTGCAAGGGGCGGTCGTTGCCCTCCAAGGGCAGTCGGCTGCCCTGCAAGGGACGATCGTTGCCCCATGAGGGCAGCCGTTGCCCTCCGAGGATCTGTCCCGCGGCGAGGCCCGGGAACCAAACCGCGCTCCGAGGGGTCTATGCTTGAGCGAAAGGAGAATCCCATGTCGCCAAACCCGGCTCGCCGACTCGTGGTCCTTGGCTTACCGTTGGCCCTCCTGCTCCTGGGCGCCGCCCAGGAGCCCGCGCCGATGTCTCCCCATGAGAAGGCGGCCCGCGAGCTGGTGCGGCTCGTGGGCGCGGAGCGCCTCGCCAGGGAGGGGGTTGAATCGATGATGACAATGATGGGCGACTACCCGGAGACGGCCGATTACAAGGACATCATCCGTGACTGGTACCAGAAAAACTTCCCGGCGGCGGACCTCGAAGCGGAGATGGTCCGGCTCTACATGGACAGGTTCTCGGAAAAGGAGCTGCGGGAGATCGCGGCCTTCTACAAGACTCCCACCGGCCGGAAGGCGATCGATGCGCTCCCGGAGCTGATGCGGCAAAGCGCCACGTTCGGCATCCAAAAGGTGCAGGTGCAGACCGAGGAACTGCAGGCGATGATCGACAAGGCGCGGGAGGAGCGCGAGAACCAGCCGGCCGCCACCAACGCGGAAGCGCAGAAGCGGACCGTCAGCCAGATCCGCAATACCGGCACGGCCATGTTCAGTTGGCTCACGGACCAGGTCGGCGCGGCCGCCGCGGGGCAGTCCCAGATGCCGGACGAGAAGCGCGTCAGCCTCGATCGATACCCTCCGCTCTCCCGCGCCGAGCTGCAGGAGATCCTGGTTCCGCAGTACATCCAGACGGTTCCGGAGAGGGACGGATGGGGCAATCCCTACGAGTATTTCCTGAACGTCGAAGATCCCCTGGCGCCCAACGTCATGACCATCCGCAGCGCTGGTAAGGACGGCCGGTTCCAGGGCATCGAGTACACGGTCACCTCCTTCGATCCCGACGATCTCGACCAGGACATCGTCTGGTCGGACGGCTTCTTCGTCCGCTGGCCCGAGAGGAAGCCGGAGCAGTAGGGCTCACCGGGGACGGCGCGGCAGCAGCACCCAGAGCCGGCCGCGGTGCTTCATGCGGCCGGCGATCTCGGCGGCGTCCTCATCGTGGCCCCAGAACACGTCGCCCCGGATCACTCCGCGGATGGCGCCGCCGGTGTCCTGCGCCACCACCAGGCGGCGGAGGGGCCGATCCGGCTCGCCAGCCTTTGGAGACGGCGCCTCGGCGTCGAGCCAGAGCGGGACGCCGAGCGGCCAGTGCTTGAGGTCGACCGCGAGCGAGCGGCCCGGCGTCAGGACGATCCCCTTGGCTCCCACCGGTCCCTCGCCCTTCAGCTCCTCGAAGAAGACATAGGAGGCATTGCGGTTCATCACGTCGTCCGCCTCGTCCGGGTGCTCCTCCAGCCATTGCCGGATGAGCTGCATGGAGACCGTCTCCTTGGTCGCCGCGCCGCGCTCGATCAGGTCGCGGCCGATGGCGAAGTAGGGATGGCCGTTCTGGGCGGCGTAGCCCACGCGCATCTCTCCCCCGTCGTCCAGTTGGACCCGACCCGAGCCCTGAACCTGGAGGAAGAAGGCGTCGATCGGGTCGTCCACCCAGACGAGCTCCAGGTCGCGGCCGGCCAGGGCTCCGGATTCGATGGCCTTGCGGTCGGGATAGGGAACCAGTTGCCCCTCCTCCACCCGTCCCGCGATCCGCTGTCCTTTCAGTTCTTCGCGGAAATCGCCCAGGTCCACCATGACCAGCTCCGGGGGACGGATGTAGATCGGCACCTTGTAGCGATCGCTCCGGGTCCGGCTGCCGTGGAGCAGCGGCTCGTAGTAGCCGGTGAAGAGCCCTTCCGGATCGCCGTCCGCGCTGGCCGCGAAGGGCTCGAACCGCGACTCGAAGAAACTCCGCGCTCCACCTGCAGGCACCTTGGATGCGGCCTCGCAGACCGGCTTCCAAGCTCCCGCCGTGCCCGCGATCCCCAAAGACTCATCCGCCGGCAGACCCCTCAGGTGCCGGCAGGAACGCAGGAACGCCGGCAGGGCCTGGGCCAGATCGTCCTCCTTCCAGCCCGGAAGATCGCCGAACGACGCAGGCTCCAGGACGAGGCGCTCCTCGCCTCCCGGCGGGCGCCAGCCTTTCAGATGGAGGAGCTTCCAGAAGGTGGCGGCGGCGAGGGCGATCAGGGCCAGGGCGACGAGGAGAGAGGCGCGGCGCTGCATGTCGGCATTATTGGACATATCCTCTTCGCGGCGAAGGAGGAGTCATGGAGCCCGAACCGCAGCCGCCCCTCTGGAAAACCCTGCTCGCCGAAGAGCACCTCGGCCTGATGCTGACCCTGTCCTACCTGCTCCTTACCCTGGTGGGCCTGAGCTACGAGTTCTGGTTCTTCAAGTACTTCCGGATCACGATCGTGGAGTACGTGGAGACCAGCGACTTCCTGCTCGCCGCCGTGCGGGAGCCCCTGGTGATCGTCCTGGCGATCCTGCCCCTGATCCTGGTCCGGCTCTACCTGAGACTCGACCGGCGCCTGCGCGCCAGATTCCCCCGATTCGAAAGATACCAGCGCCGCTGGGAAGAGAAGCCCTACTACACCGCACCGGTCCGTCAGCTCATGTGGAGCTTCCTGGCGGTGATCTACGCCTTCCTCTTCATCCAGATCTACGCGGAGCACGTCACCGACCGCATCAAGGCCGGTTACGGGCGGGAGGTCCATATCGAGCTTGCCTCCGGAGCACCACCCGCCTCCCGCACGCTCCTCCTGGGCACCACGGCCAAGTTCGTCTTCCTCTATCTCCCGGCCGAAAAGCAGACGCAGATCATTCCAATCGACAACGTGTCGC
>DATANP010000389.1:0-18846 GCA_036266195.1 Thermoanaerobaculia bacterium
CCCCTCTCCCGTGCCGGGAGAGGGGGGTTCTGATTTGATCCCCGTTTCATCGTTGTACCGCTATACTTACGCCTTGTATGGCGCCGCGATTCGATCCTGAAGCCCTGACGATCGACCTCTCGGTGGCCGACCTCCTCGAGAGCCCGTTGCGCAGCCTCGGTTTCTCCAGCCGGGGCGGCTACGAGCGGATGTGGCTTGGGCAGGCCATCCATGGGAAATACCAGGAGGAGGCGCTGGCCGCCGATCCCTCCTACCGCCGCGAGGTCGTGGTCACGTGCGACTTCGAGCACCGCGGCTGGACCGTGAACGTCCACGGCCGGCTCGACGGTCTGCGCCGCGATCCCGACGGTTCGCTGGTCGTCGAGGAGATCAAATCGGTCAGGCGCGGCGGCGCCCTGCCGCCGTCGGTCCGCGAGATGTACCAGCGCCAGGCACTCCTCTACGCCTGGATCCTCGGCAGGACCACGGCCGACGCGCCGGTCCGCGCCGAGCTCGTGCTGATCTCGATCGGCAGCGACGACGTCGAGCGCGAGTCTCTCGAAGTGGACCTCCAGATGATGGAGGCCACGATCCGGCGGCGCCTCAACTCGCTGATCTACGGCTGGGAGGCCGAACGCCAGCGGTCGGCAGAACGGAAGGCCGCGGCCGAGCGCCTGCGCTTCCCCTATCCAGAGACCCGGCCGGGCCAGGAGCTGATCCTCGCCGCAGTCGAAACCGCGGTGGCGAACCGCGAGCACCTCCTCCTCCAGGCCGCCACCGGCATCGGCAAGACCGTGGCGGCGCTCTACCCTGCCCTGCGCTACTGCCTGGCGAACGACAAGCGGCTCTTCGTCCTCACCGCCAAGACCACGCAGCAGGAGATGGCCACCGCGGTTCTAAACCTTTTGAACCAGGACGCCGCGTTCCGGTCGCTGCGCCTGCGCGCCAAGGCCAAGATGTGCGCCAACGACCAGATCCTCTGCCACGAGGAGTACTGCCGCTACGCCAAGGATTACGGCCTCAAGCTCGCGACCACCGGCCTGCTTGGGAGGCTTTACGATTCGTATCCGTCGCTCGATCCGGACACCGTCTTCCAGGCCGCGCGGGCGGACGAAGTCTGTCCGTTCGAGGTGAGCCTGGAGATGAGCGGACGCGTCCAGGTCACGATCTGCGACTACAACTACGCCTTCGATCCGTACGTGGCCCTGACCGCGTTCGGGCCGGAGCAGGATCTCTCGGATACGGTGCTGGTCATCGACGAGGTCCACAACCTCGTGGACCGCGGGCGCGGCTACTACAGCCCGGAGCTTTCGGCCGCGGCGGCACGCCGCGCTGCCGAGGGGGTCGGCCGCTGGGGCTCCTCGATCCACTTCCGCATCGAGAACCTCTGCCTCAAGCTGGCTCAGCTCATCGAGGACACGGTCGAAGACGCGCTGGAAGAAGGGCCCGGAGGCGACCGGGCCGTCGAGTATCCAATGCCGGAGGACCGCTTCTGGCGCATCCGTCCGGACCTCGACGCCGCGTTCATCGACTACCTGGAGCACCAGAAGGAGACGAAAACCTTTCAACCCGAGGACCCGTTCGTCGCCCTCTACTTCGACTTCCTCCGCTTCCTGAACGGCCTGGCGATCTCCGACGAGGCGTTCAGCCACTACGCGGAGGTGAAGAGGGGCGACGCCCGGCTCAAGATCCTCTGCAAGGACCCGAGCCGCTTCCTGGGGTCGGTGCTGAGCCGCACGCACGCGACGGTCGGCCTGTCGGCGACCCTCTCGCCGCCGGAGTTCTACACCGGACTGCTCGGTTTCGAAGCCGGCCGCACCGCCTTCGTGGAGATCCCGAACCCGTTCCCGAGCGAGAACCGGCGCGTGGTGATCGATGCCAGCGTGGCGACCACCTGGAAACAGCGGCCATCGAACTACGAGCGTATCGCCGAGCGCCTCTCGGCCTTCGCGGACTCGGTACCCGGCAACTGTCTGGCGCTCTTCCCGAGCTATGCCTTTCTGTCCGAAGTGACCGGCCGCCTGAGGCTCCGCGGCAAACGGGTTCTCGTCCAAAGACCGGCGGACAGCGACAAGGAGCGCGAGCTCATCCTACAGACCCTGCGCTCGGCCGTCTTCGGAGACGTCCTCCTGGTGGCCGTGGCCGGCGGCGTCTTCGCGGAAGGCGTGGACTACCCCGGCGAGGTCCTGAAGGCCGTGGCCGTCGTGGGCCCCTGCCTGCCCGCGCTGACGCTGGAGCAGGAGCTTCTCAAGAATTATTACCAGGAGCGTTTCGACCGCGGCTTCGAATATTCCTTCGTGGTCCCCGGAATGACAAGGGTGGTGCAGGCCGCAGGCCGCCTGATCCGCTCGCCGCACGACACCGGTGTGATCGCGCTCTTCGACCAGCGCTTCCTCTCCGCCCCCTACCGCCACTATCTGCCGCCCGACTGGCTGCCCGACGAAGGGGCCGGAGCCCTGGTCGGCGACCCCGCGGAAGTCGCCGAGGAGTTCTTCCGGGTGCTGAGCCTGAAGGAGTAGACCGGCACAACTCCTGCACCGAGGCTATGGTGAAAGGAGGCAACCGTGCCTGCAACCACGACTTCCATCAGCGGTCGGACGTTCCGTTGGACGTTTGAAGAAGGCCCCACGGCGGGCGGGACGTACGAGCACACGTTCGGGGAGGACGGTAGCGTGTCGTTCAGAAAGGTGGACGGCAGTTCCGACAGCTCCGGAGACAAGGGCGACAAGCCGAAGAGCGACACGAAGTACGCCTCGTTCGAGGTCGCGCCCGAGGTCCAGCTCGTGTCCTACCTGTCCGACTCGGGATACACACTCACGGTGGCAATGAACTTCGAGACCGGCCGGCTGTACGGCTTCGCCTCCAACGACAAGGAGTGGCACCCTGTCTCAGGGAGGCTGGAGATTGTATAGACTGGCGGCATGATCAACATCGCCGCCCAAGTCGCCGTCCTGGTGGTCGCGCTGCTGCACCTCTACTTTCTGGTGCTCGAGATGTTCCTCTGGAACAAGCCCCTGGGCCGGCGCATCTTCCGGCTCACTCCCGAGTTCGCGCAGCAGTCCAAGGGGCTCGCCGCGAACCAGGGGCTCTACAACGGCTTCCTGGTCGCGGGCCTGCTGTGGTCCGTGGTCGCGGGCGCGATCAGCTTCCCTCTGAAGCTCTTCTTCCTGAGTTGCGTGATCGTCGCCGGCATCTTCGGAGCGGTCACCGTGAACCGCCGGATCTTCTTCGTCCAGGCGCTGCCGGGACTGGTCGCCATGGTGCTGGTGCACCTGGCCTACTGATTCACGGCTGCGCCACGACGCGCTTCGCGATCTGCCCCTTCCTGAGCGTGCCGCCGGGCTCGACGTGGTTGATCAGCGCCACGGTCGCGAGCGGCACGTCCGAGGGGTATTTCTTCGCGAAGCTCTCGACCGTCATGTCGCTGTCGAGGCGGACGACCTTGAGCTTGTACGGCCGGGTCTGGAGAGCCTTGGGATCGTCCAGGCGCGAGAAGCTGGCGATCGTCTCCTCCAGCGTCTCCCTGAGGTCGTCCCAGCCCGCGGTCTGCGACAGGGTCATGACCTGGAAGATGCTGTCGCCGTGCTCCACGAAAGCGACGGTGCCGCGCAGGTCGCTGTCCTCGTCCTTGAACTCGAAGCGGCTCCAGGAGGCGGGCAGGCCGTGGACCTTCTTGTCCCAGCTCTTGCCCTGGGTGATGCCCTCTTCGGAGAAGAACTCCTCCTCGGCCTCGTCGCGCGTGTCCTTGCCGGAGGCCGAGACCTGGACCATGGCCTTGCCGTCCGGGTCGGCCGCGGTGACCGCGTCCTTCTGGTTCGACGTCTCCCAGCCCTCGGGGAAGTCGATGCGGAAGCGCAGGTCCGGGTGGAGGAACGCGTTGCCCTGGAAGTAGCCCTCCCGGGGATTGTCGCCGAAGACCATGCCGTCGAGCCGCGCCAGATAGCTGTCGCGCTCGACCTTGGCGCTCGAGAAGTCGCCTTCGAGCGCGGCCACCTCGTCTTCGATGCGCTTGGCCCGCACCCCGGGGTCCGGATGGGTCGAGAGCCAGTTCGGGAGCCGTCCCACGCCTTCCACCTTGGAGACGGCGTCCAGGACGCGGAAGACCTCCGGCATCTGGTGCGGGTCGTAGCCGGTGCGCACGGCATAGCGGAGACCCAGGTCGTCGGCCTGCCGCTCGTCGTCGCGGCTGTACTTGAGGAAGACGAGGCTCAGGCCGACCTCACCCAGGAATGCGAAGTCCTCCAGGTCGGGGTTGGCGAGCACGGCCACGCCCAGGCCGACCGACGCGAGGATCTGTTTGCTCATCTGGTTGACGCCGTGCCGGGCCGTGACGTGGCCGGCCTCGTGGCCGAGCACCGCGACGAGCTCCGCCTCGGAGCTGAGGTGCGTCATGAGGCCGCGGGTCACGTACACGAAGCCTCCGGGCAGGGCAAAGGCGTTCACCGCCGGGTCGTCGAGGATCTTGAAGCTCCAGGGCAGGTTCGGGCGCTCGGACTTCGCGGCGATCTCCATGCCGAGGTCGTGGACGTAGTCCTGGAGCAGCGGGTCGTCGTAGAGACCCACCGAGCCGACGATCTCGGCGTCGGCCTCCCTGCCCATCTCGATCTCCGACTCCTCGCCGAAGAAGTTGAGCTGGTTCCTGCCGGTGGCCGGATTGACGGAGCAGCCGCTCAGCAGGAGAGCGGAAACGAGCAGCGCGATCGGCGCGCGCGAAAGGCGACGTAGCATGGAGACCTCCCGGTTCTTTCCCGACAGTTTACTCCCCTTGGTACATCCCTTGCTCAGCTTCCCGCCAGGGTGCGCCCGCGGGCGGCTCCCGGAAAGGTGGACGACCATGGCAAGGACATACGTCGAAGGGCCGATGGGGAGGGCTCGGCGCGAGGCGGAACAGGCCGTGCGCGGCGCGGTCCGCAATCCCTGGGTGGAGCGCCTGGCCCGCTTCGGATACGCGGCGCGGGGTGTGGTCTATGCCGTCATCGGACTGCTGGCCGTCCAGACGGCGTTCAGCGGCCGTGGGAGCCAGGATCTCGCGCAGCAGGCCACGCCGCGGGGAGCGCTCCAGAGCATCGCCGCGGGGAGCGCTCCAGAGCATCGCCGAGCAGAGCCGGCTGCTGCTCGCGCTGGTGGCGATCGGGCTCGCCGGCTACGCCCTGTGGCGGTTCGTGCAGGGCGGGCTGGATACGGAGAACAAGGGGAGCGACCCCAAGGGTCTCGTGACGCGCGGTTCCATGGTGGCGAGCGGTATCGTCTACACGGGCCTCGCGATCGCGGCGGCCCGGCTCGTTTCGGGCAACGGGGGCGGAGCCTCTGGCGGGAGCCAGGGATTCACGGCGGACCTGATGTCCAAGCCGTTCGGCCGCTGGCTGGTGGTCCTGATCGGCATCGGGATCATGGTGTCGGGCGGCTACCAGCTTTACGACACCTGGTCGAAGAAGTTCCGCAAGCGGCTCAAGCTGCAGGAGATGAGCCCGGACGAGGAGCGGCTCGCCACGCGCACGGGCCAGTTCGGGCTGGCGGCCCGAGGCATTGTGTTCCTGCTGAGCGGCTGGTTCCTGATCCAGGCGGGGCTGAGGTTCGATCCGTCGGAAGCCCAGGGTCTGGGCGGGGCTCTCGAAGCGCTGGCGCGCCAGCCTTCCGGCCCCTGGCTGCTCGGCATCGTGGCGCTCGGCCTGATCGCGTACGGCGCCTACTCGTTCCTCCAGGCAAGGTATCGCCGGATCGTCTTCTGAAGACTAGAATCGGTCCGTGCAGAGCCCTGACGGCATTGAAATCCGGCCCGCGATCCCGGGGGACGCCGAGGCCATCGTCGATTTCCAGATCCGGATGGCGCGGGAGACCGAGGAGCTGGAGCTGGAGCCCGAGGTCGTGACCTGCGGCGTGCGGGCCGTGCTGGACGACTCCACGAAGGGCCAGTACTGGGTCGCCGATTCCGGCGGGCACCTCGTGGGCTCGCTGCTGACGACCTACGAGTGGAGCGACTGGCGCGACGGCACGGTGCTCTGGGTGCAGTCGGTCTACGTGGTCCCGGCGCTGCGCGGGCGTGGCATCTATCGCCGGCTCTATGAGCACCTGCGCGACCGCGTGCTGGCCTCGCCCGACCTGCGCGGCATCCGGCTCTACGTGGACCGGCGCAACCTCGCGGCCCAGCGCATCTACGAACGCCTCGGCATGAGCCGCGAGCACTACGAGATGTTTGAATGGATGAAGGGCTGAAGCCTCAGCCCCTCTTCCACACCTTGCCCTCGCGAGTCCCGAGCGCCCCCCGGCGTACCGCGTTGCGGAGGAGACCCTCCATGCGGTTGCGCACGGCCGCGGTCACCTGGCCGTAGCCGAGGTAGCTCGCCACACTGCGCACTACCGCCACCAGATCGTACTCGACCCCGCCGCGCAGGACCGTGCGGACCACGTGCAGCAGGTACTCGTCGTCGTAGCGTGCGAACGTCGGCGTGGCTCCCTCCAGGCGGTCGCCGCGGCGGGCGACGATGCGCCGCTCGACCGCGGTCACGAGGTGCGCGAGCAGGCGGCTCCGCACCTTCTTGCCCAATCGCTCGACGCCGAGCCGGTCTGCCACGCGGCGGATCAGCTCGTCCTCGTTCATCGCGCCGGCTCCCCAGCACGCCTGCCGGAACGCGACCAGCACCTGGTCGGCATCCCACACGGCCACGGTGCGGTTGCGGGAGGCGCGACGGCTCGGCCCGTCCAGGACCGCGGCCGCCTCCGACTTCCGGCCGGTGCGCGGCTTGCGGGCGGCGGACTTGACGCGGCCCAGGAGCACCCAGGCGGGCTCGTACGGACGCCCTTCCAGGCGCGCGAGCTCGGCCTCGGTCGGCACCAGGTCGCCGCGGAACGCCTTGTCCAGCACCGCCTGCGAGAGCTGGCCCGCCCGTGCCATGGCCGTAGCCACGCGCACGTCGACCGCGTCGGCGAAGTGGAAGAGCCTCTCCATCCAGCGCACGATCTCGCGCTGCTCGGCCAGCGGCGGCGTGGGCACCGGCATGCGCCGGAGCTTGGACGAATTGATGTTCGACTGGCTCACGCAGTCGCGCCGCACGGTGCGTGCCCACTGCCGGCCCCAGGGCGAGTTGATCCAGGCGCACAGGAACTGGCTGAGCATCCGCTCGGCATCGCAGACCAGGCGCACGAGATAGGAGGCGAAGACCACGTCCTCGGGCTCCTTGCCGTCCTTCTTCCCGGGCACGTACACGGCCGCCTTGCCGACCAGGCCCGGGCTGTTCGTGCGGTTGAAGAGGATGTCCCCCTCCTTCAGCTTGAACGCGTCGAGACCCCGGAGGTTGCTGTCGATGTACTTCATGTGGGTCATATCGACCCGGCCCTCCTGGATGTTCGACATGCGCAGAACGGGCATGCCGCTCTTGGCGTCCGCGCGATGGGAGGCGCCGTACTGGACGCGCGCCACGAGGTCGTTCAGCGCGACGAGGGTCCAGCTCTCCGGGACCTCGGGGATCTCCAGCGGCTCGGGGACCTGCCACTCGGTTTCGTCGCTGAAGCGGGGCAACTCGCGCTCGCGATGGCGTACCCGCCAGTCCTCGGTGAGATGGCCCGAGCAGGCGTGGGCCAGCACCGACTGCCGGAAGCGCTTGAGCGCGGGCGGCAGCTTCGCCAGGCGCGCCCACACCTGGCGGGCCTGCGCCAGCAGCTCGGTGGCCTGGGCCACGATGCGCCGCTGCTCCGCGAGCGGCGGCACCGGCAGGGTCACGCCGGCCAGGAACGCCCGGAAGTCGAGGTTGCGGATGTTCGTGGTCTGCGACTGCCAGGCGTTGAAGTCGCCGCGCTCGTAGCGGTGGCGGAGCACGAGCGCCACATAGGCCGGATCCACGTCCGGATGGAGCCGGATCTGGCGGCAGAAGTTGGAGCAGATCAGCGGGTGGCGGGCCTGCTTGACCGCCTGCTCGTCGATCAGGAGGCTGCGGCCGACCGGCTGGTCGGGCCCGCCGCCCGAGATCTCGATCACCAGGTCGCCGGGCTGGAGCACGCGCCGCTCGAGGCTCGCGCGGGTGACCGCGCGCTCGGCGGCGGTCCGTCCCCGCTCGTCGTCCCACTCCCTGAACTCGGTGCCGCGCAGGACGCTCACGCGGACATGGCCGGACGGCAGGTCCTCGTCGGCCGGCACGCCCCACTCGCCGCCGAGGGCATGGATCACAAGCTCTTCCAGGACCGCTTCCGACCAGCCTTCCCGCAGCTCACTCTCTACCTGTTCCGGATCGTGGAACGCGCTCGTCATTCAGCCCTCCGCAGGATCACCGGCGATTCGAGCTCCGTTTCTCCCTCGAGCAGCTTCAGGATCTGATTGAGATCACACACCGCGCCTTCGAGCGCCGCGATGACTTCCGTCGCGATCTCCTCGGGATACCCGATCTCGTCGTCGTCCATCGACTCGTCCTTCAGCCACTTGAGGCCGTCGATCTTGAAGTCGCGCGCCGCCACCTCGCTGATCGGGAACGAGCGCCAGCGGCCCTTGAAGGAGTCGCGCGCGTCGCGCCGCAAGCGGCCGTTCGGATCGGTTCCGAAGCAGGTCTCGAAATCGTGGAGATGGCTCTGGTTCAGCGGCCGGTCCTTCTTCGTCACCCGCGCCACGTTCGTCCGCGCATCGTAGACCCAGACGTTTTCGGTCGGCCTGCCCTTGGTGAAGAACACCACGTTCGTCTTCGTGCCGGGACTGTACGGGGTGAAGGTGCCGTTGGGCAGACGCAGTACGGTATGGAGGTCGCACGCCCGCGTGAGGATGCGGAACACCTCGCCGGCCTGATCGGCGAACAGGCAATTGTCCGGCACCACCACCGCGGCGCGTCCGCCGGGCTTGAGGATGGTCAGCACGTGCTGCAAAAAGTTGAGCTGCTTGTTCGAGGTCTTGACGGTGAGGTCGTCCCGCGGCGGGATCTGGTTGGCGCCGCGGGTGCCGAACGGCGGGTTCGTGAAGACCACGTCGAAGCGCCGGTCGTCGGGCTCCCCGTAGATAGAGTCGCCGTCCTTGATCTCCGGCTCCAGGCCGTGCAGGCAGAGGTTCATGAGCGCGAGGCGCCGCGGGCGCGTGACCAGCTCCTGGCCGTAGTAGGTGCGCCGCCGCACGCGCTCGGCCAGCTCTGGCGGCAGCGGCTCGCCGCGGAGCTCGTCCAGGAGCCATTCGTAGGCCACCACCAGGAAGCCGCCGGTGCCGCACGCCGGATCGCAGATCGCGAGCTCCTCGGCGGCGCGCGGGTCGGGACGCATGCAGCGGACGATGGACTGGATCAGGAGGCGCGGCGTGAAGTACTGGCCCGCACCCTTCTTGCCTTCGCTCGCCGCCTTCTCCAGCAGGCCTTCGAAAGCGGCGGCCTTGACGTCCACCTCCAGCCGGATCCAGGCGGTCTCGTCGATCAGCCCGATCAGGTGCTTCAGGTTGTCGGCGCTCTTGAAGCGGGGCGTCGCCTCCTTGAAGATGTCGCCGAGCAGGCCCTTCTGCGCCTCCAGCGCCGCGAGCACCTCCAGGTAGTGGTCGGTGAGCGCGGGCCCGCTCTTCGCGGCCAGCGCCGGCCAGGAGCAGTCGATGACCCGGTCCTTGACGCCGCTGCGCGTGCGGCTGAGGTCCAGCCCCCGCTCGTCCGCCATCTTCAGGAACAGCAGATACGTGATCTGCTCGATGTAGTCGCCATAATCGATCCCGTCGTGGCGCAGGGTGTGACAGAAGCCCCAGAGTTTCTGGACGACGTCGCTCATACGGCATTGGCCTCGCTGAGATCGTGTGGCTTGAACGCCCGTTCAACGGCTGAGTATGGTAGCGGATTGATTGGCTAAATTGCAGTGGCTCAACGTTTTTTGCTCCTTGCTAAGCAGGACGCCATCACCGTTCGGCACCACATTCTTTCCTTTCCGCGGTAACGAACAGGGGGAGATGGTGGATTCGATCAGCAAGGAAGACGAGCCCAGACGAACCTGATTTCCGGACGAGAACATCGCGAGGAAATCTGGAGAAGCCAATCGCGGCCGGCGCTGGAAGGTCACGACAACTTCCCCGAAGCGGTCACTTCCAGCCGGAACCTCGCTCCGGCCGGGCGCCTGAAAGGCAAGAGCATGTTTCCGGCATGCGAAATATCAATCCTGTTCAGGGCGGACCCAGTATCTCCACGACTTCACCCGCACGGACCTTGGCGCGGTAGGCGGCTCCGGGCCGGAAGCTCCGCCACTCCACCTCGTCGCGCGCCCGGTAGACACGGCTGTCGCCCTCGCGGTCGTCGAACAGGACCTCGTAGACCTCGGCGCGTTGGCCCTCCCGCTGCTTCGGGCCGAGCCCGGCGTCCGGCCAGCTCGGCGAGAGGCCGGATCCTCCGGCCTTGGCTTCGCGGGCGGGCTTCCACCTGTCGATCTCGTAGCGGTGCTTCATCCGGTAGACCGGCTCTTCGCGGTAGACGGGCTCCTCGTAGGTCTCCTCGTGCTCACGGTCCTCGTAGACCGGCCGGTCCTCGTAGACGTCCTCGAAGTAGCCGTTGCCCAGATCGCGAGAGCCCACCTTGACCCGCTCGGTGCCGGTCTGGACGCGCTCGGAGACGGTGCGGGTCCGGGTCTCGGTGCCGGTCCGGATGCGGTTCTGGTGATGGACCTCGCGGCGGCTCGACAGGGTGCGCGCGCCGGACGGAAGCTCGCCCTCCCAGCCCTCTTCGATCTCCGTGCGAAGCTCCTCGACGGCCACGGTCCGCTCCCAGCGGTGGCCGGTGACGGTCAGCACCCGCTCGCGCGGCCGGCCGATCAGCCAGAGCAGGAAGAACAGGCCGACCAGCGCCAGGCAGCCGATCTGGCAGCCGCGCTTGAGCCGTGGGTGGCCGGACGGAGCAGGCGGTGCCGGCGGGGTGGCCGCCAGGGGCACTGCCGGAGCGGCGCCGGCCGGATGCTCGACCACCGGCCGGGCCGTGCTGCCTTCGCGCGGCGCGCCGCAGCTCGAGCAGAACGCGTGGTCGGAGGGGTTGTCCGCCTCGCAGAACGGGCATGTCCAGTCGGGGCCGGCCTGGGCGCGGCGCAGCTCGTCGGCCTCGGTGACCTCGCGGGCGTCGTCGGGCAGGTAGAACTGGACGTCCTCGCCGCGCGGGGCGCCGCAACCGCCGCAGAACTTCTCCGGACCACGGTTTCTCTTGCGCCCGCAGTGCGGACAGTCCCAAGCGCCTTCACGAATCGCCAAGATGCTCTCCTCGGATCAGGTCTCCATCCTACCGCGGGACGGGGTACTTCGCCGCGATCCTGGAAGAGCCTAGACCGCCAGCTTGCGGGCCAGCCTTTCCAGGAACGAGCGCTCCAGGTGCTCGAAGTACTCTTCATTGCCCCAGAGGGAAGCGGCCAGCCGGTCGACAAAGCCTCCCAGCAGCTCTTCCTCCTCCTCGAGCGCCTGGCCTTCGTCCGCGGGCTCGCCGGAGCGGAGCCGGCCGAAGACCGAGCCGAGGCGGCCGGCGGCGGCGAGCACGAGATCGAAGCTCCGCCGGAAGGCGCGGCCGATCGCATTGTGGATCGGCGTGACGTCCTCCTCGCGCAGCGTCTCCACCACGGCCGACCGCACGGTCCGGATCCGCGCTTCGTCGCGGCTGGCCGAGCGCAGCCCCATGGGCATCCTCGCGGCGTAGAGGAAGAGATAACCCTGGATGAACGTCTCCACGGCACGGTGGACCCCGTCGCGCATGAGGAGCAGATACATCGCGGTCTTGAACAGCTTGCTGATCACGCGCCGCGCGCCGGACCGGACCGCCATGGAGGTTCCCTTGACGAACCCGGGCCAGATCCGGCGCTCGCCGCCCCCGGCAAGGATGCGCACCTCCTCCTCGCTCAATCCCAGGTCGCGGCTCTCTCCCAGATCGCGCACCATGCGGCGCTGGACCCGTTCCAGGGCCCAGTCGTCCAGCAAGGGGACGGGGAGCAGAGGGCAGAGCCCCGCCAGCACGCTGAAGAAGGTCAGCCTTCGGAAGCGGGGATAGTCCGCCTCCTCCATGACCTCTCCGGTCTGCTTCACCCTGCCTCCGGGCCGCAGCTCGGCCCGCAATCCCAGACTGCTCTCCTCTAGAATGTCCCGCTCCTCGTCCTCGGGCACCGCTCCGCCTCCTCTCTCGTCCGACTGCACGAACTCTACCGTGCAAACGCTGTGCGAGGGGGACTCCGGTCAGAACAGCCCGAGCTGCACCGCCTGGCCCGGTCGCCGGAAAGCTTCCGTCGAAAGCTCGACCTTCTTCTGGTCCAGCCCGAAGCGGCGGCGGGCGGTCTCGAAGACCGCTTTCACCTGATCGGCGAAGATGCCCTCTCCCCGCATGCGGCTGCCGAAGCGGGGATCGTAGAGCTTGCCGCCGCGCAGATCGCGGACGCGGTTGAGGACCTTGTCCTTGCGGTCGGGGAAGTGCTCGTCGAGCCAGGCTTCGAAGAGGCCGGCCACGGCGCCGGGGAGGCGCATCATCACGTAGCCCGCCGACTGCGCTCCGGCCTCGGCCGCGGCTTCCAGGATCTTCGGGATCTCGTGGTCCGTGATCGCCGGCACCACCGGCGCCACCATCACCCCGACCGGGATGCCCGCGGACGCGAGCCGCTCGATCGCCTTAAGCCTGTCGCGCGGGTGCGAGGCCCGGGGCTCCATCTTCCGCGCCAGCTCGCCGTCCAGCGTGGTGATCGAGATGAACGCCGCGGCGGCTCCATGGGAAGCCAGCTCCGACAGGTGGTCGATGTCCCGCGTGATCAGCTCGTTCTTGGTGATCACCCCGACCGGGTTGCGGAACTCGGCCAGCACCGCGAGACAGCGGCGGGTGATCTCCAGCCTGCGCTCTACCGGCTGATAGGGATCGGTGACGCCGCTCATCACCAGCTCCTCGGGCTTCCACTTCGGCGAGGACAGCTCGCGGCGCAGGAGCTCCGGCGCATCCTCCTTCACCAGGATGCGGCTCTCGAAGTCGATGCCTGCGGAAAAGCCGAGGTACTCGTGGGTCGGCCTGGCGTAGCAGTAGATACAGCCGTGCTCGCACCCGCGGTACGGGTTGAGCGACGCGCTGAAGCCCACGTCCGGACTGTCGTTGCGGCTGATGACCGAGCGCGACTCGTCGCGCAGGAGACGGGTCTCGACCCGGTCTGGACCGGGGACCTCCATCTCGATGGCGATGCGCTCGAAGCGATTGGTTGGATTGATGGGAGCGCCGCGGCCGTGCATCCGGCCACTGTACCAAATTACGCCCGCCTTACGCCAGGGGGAAGGACGACGGGCCCCCCGCCGGCGCGGCCGGCGGGGGGCGCGGACGGATCAGACGGCGGGCTGGTTCAGGGCAACCAGCTCCTTCCAGAGCTGTCCGGCGTCGTCATAGAGGAAGGGCGCGACCGGCTCGTTCATGCGGCTGGCGCGCTGGCGTACGTGGGTCAGGTACTCGTACTGCGACGGCAGGGTGGCGACCAGGTACTGGGCCCGCTCCTTGACCTTGCGGAACATCTCCAGCGCGTTGCGGTCGTCCATGTGGT
Organism: Thermoanaerobaculia bacterium; assembly: GCA_036266195.1. Taxonomy (GTDB): domain Bacteria; phylum Acidobacteriota; class Thermoanaerobaculia; order Multivoradales; family UBA5704; genus DATMER01. The sequence goes on from DATANP010000389.1 coordinate 13,444, forward strand.
CGAGGACCGGCAGGCTCCGGGCCGGCTCGTGGCCCAGGCCGAGCATCATCACCGAGTACGAGTAGTTCTCGAACCCGTGGTACTCCGAGTTGATGCTCTTGCTGTTCGGCAGCCGGTGCTTCCAGAGCTCCAGCCGCTCCTGCACGACGTCGGGGACCTTGAGCTCGCTGCGGACCGCCTGCCAGAACGGGGTGTCGTCCCGGTCGCTCACGCAGTAGTGGAGGGCCAGGAAGTCGCGGACGCCGTCGATGGCGTTGGCCACCGCCCGGTTGTAGCTCGCGACCACCGCCTCGTCGATCCCGTTGCCCGGGAAGTGGCGGACCAGCTCCTCGATGCCGTGCTGGATGAAGAAGATCCCGGTCGACTCCAGCGGCTCCACGAAGCCGCTCGACAGGCCGATCGCGACGCAGTTCTTCACCCACGAGTTGCGGTTGCGGCCGATCCGCATCTTGACGTGGTTGGCCCGGCAGTTGTCCGCCATGGGTCCCAGGTACTGGCGGAACTCCGCCTCGGCCTCGTCCTTCGAGATGAACTTGCTGCTGTAGACGTAGCCGGTGCCGATGCGGCCGTAGAGCGGGATGTTCCACACCCAGCCGGCGCTCAGCGCCGTGGCCGAGGTGAACGGCTCCATGCCGCGGGACTTGATGTCCACCGGCACCTGGAGCGCCACCGCGCTGTCGTTGAGCAGGCAGTCGCTGAAGGAGATGAAGGGCTCCTTGAGCGCCTGATTGATCAGGAGGCCGCGGAAGCCGGAGCAGTCGACGAACAGGTCGGCCGCGATCGGTCCGTGCTCCTTCGTGATGATCTGGGAGATGTTGCCGTCCTCGCTCAGCTCGACCTGGATCACCTCGTCCTCGACCTTGCGCACGCCGCGCTGGGTGGCGTACTTCTCGAGGAACCCGGCGAGGAGGCCGGCGTCGAAGTGGTAGGCGTAGGGGTACTGGACGTCGTGCTCCGCCAGGAACGCGTTCGGAACCTTGTCGCCGTCGGCGAAGTAGTTCTGCACCTTCTCGTCGAACACCCGGCCGTCCAGGTAGCGGGGCGAGCGCTTGGCATCGCACAGGGCCGGGATCGTGAAGCAGGAGTAGTCGAAAGCCTCTTCGCCGCGCTTGAGCTTGAGCCACCACTCCGCGGCGTTGTAGCCGTCGACCATTTCATAGCGCTGGAAGGGGTGGTAGAAGTGGCCCCCCTGCTTGCGCCAGTTGACGAATTTGATTGCGAGCTTGTATGCCGCGTTGCAGCTCGGCATCCACTCGTGCTCTTCGAGGCCGAGGTAGTCGAAGAAGAGCTTGATGGTGCTGAACGTCGCCTCACCCACCCCGATGGTCTTGATGTGGGGCGCCTCGACGAGAGTGATGTCCACTCCCTTGAGCGCTTTCTTGAGATAGGAGGCTGTCATCCAGCCCGATGAACCTCCACCGACAATCACGACGCTCTTAGCCATTGTTCCGTCCCTCCAGAAAAACAAGTTATAAGGAACCTCACCGGTACCCGGGATGGATTCCCGAGAGGTCCAACAGCCTGACGAAGCGTGCCTTCCGGACTTGGCTGCAACTACCTGGATGACGGATGCACGTTCGGAAAGTGTGGTCACGGAGGAAAACCGTGACACCCGCCCCAAAAAAATTCAGACCGGCGGCAGGCCAGCCGCGGCGAGCAGGCCTTCCAGGTCCGCCGGCGGGGGCGCGGAGAGCGCCAGGGCCTCCCCGGTGACAGGGTGGATCAGGGAAAGCCTCCAGGCGTGGAGAGCCTGCCGCGGGAAGTCGCGGCAGAGGCCGGCCAGGGTGGGATCGGCGATCCCCTTCCAGCCCGGCGCGCCGTAGACCGGATCGCCGACGACCGGCAGCCGCGCGGCCCGCAGATGGACCCGGATCTGGTGCATGCGGCCGGTGAGCAGCCGGCAGCGCAGGAGGGTCAGCGGCTCGCCGCCGGCCTCTCCCAGCCGTTCCCAGAGCGTGGTGCTCGGGCTCCCCCCGGTCCGCGAGGTGGTCATCCGCCGCGGCTCCGCGGGGTCGCGCAGGATGCCGAGGTCGATCCTGCCCTTGGCCCCCGCGGTCCTGCCATAGACCAGGGCCAGGTAGTCCTTCTCCGCCGGCCGCTCCCGGAGCGCGGTATGGATCTCCGGCGTCTTGGCGACCAGGAGGAGCCCCGAGGTCCCCTTGTCCAGGCGGCTCACGAGGTGCGGCTTGCGCTCTCCTCCCCAGTCCCGGGCGCGCCAGAGAATCGCGTGCAGGAGGGTGTCGTCCCAGTTGCCCGGCGCGGGGTGGACGACCACGCCCGGCGGCTTGTCCAGGGCGAGAAGCCAGTCGTCCTCGAAGACCACCGAGAGCGGCCGGTCGAGCGCGACCGGCCCAGGCCTGGGCGGAGGCGGCGGCACGAGGATCTCGACCTCGTCGCCCGGCGCCAGCCGGCGCGATGGCCGGACCCCGGCCTGGCCGTTGACCGTCACGAGCCCCTGCTCCACCCAGCCGCGCACCCGGGCCCGCGTGAGGCCCGGCACATGGGAAAGGTGGCGGACGACCGCCACGTCCAGGCGGGTGCCCGCGGTGCCCGCAGTACCCGCATGATTGCGGTCGACCTGAAACGTTCTGGAGGTCAGCTTGCTGGCCGGAAGCCGCCGCCGCGGGAGGCGTTGTTGAGGACCTGCCGGAGGGTCTCGATGTCCACCGGCTTCATGAGGTAACGGTCGAACCCGGCCTCCTGGGCCTGGCGCTGGTGCTCGTCGCCGCGATAGGCCGTGACCGCGGAGATGAACAGCCGGTCGCCGCCGGGCCGGCCGCGAAGCCGGCGGGCGACCTCGAAGCCATCCATGCCGGGGAGCCCGAGGTCGAGCAGGAGGACGTCGGGCATTTCCGCCTCGACGGCGTCGAGAGCGGCCTGGCCGCTGGCGACGAGGCGCGGCTCGTATCCCCAGAGGGAGAGGAGAGCGCCCATCATCTGCAGACTCTCGGGGTCGTCCTCGACCACCAGGATGCGCAACGGCAAGGGATCGCGGGACTGCGACTCGGGATAAGCCTTGAGCGGCTCCATAGGGCGCGAATGTTACACGGAACAGCCGTTCCAGGACCAGAGCGGGTGAGATACCCTTCCGGCGGAAAGGAATCCGACATGCCTCATCACCACCATCGACGCCTCACTGCTCTGGCCCTGGCCCTGCTGATGCTGCCGCTGCCGGCCCTGGCCCAGACGTCTCCGAAGCCCCCGCAGACGGAGCCCACGCTCGAAATCATCATGGCCCATCCGGACTGGCTCGGGAATCCTCCCGAAGACCCCTACTGGGCCGACGACGGCCGCTCCGTCTACTACCTGCACAAGCGCACCGGCGAGGAGCAGAAGGACCTCGTCCGGGTGGACCTGGAGAGCGGCGAGGCCGTCGTGGTCCCGGTCGGCGACGAGGGCAAGGCCGACGCCCCGGGGGGCGATCTCAGCCTCGACCGGCGCTGGAAGACCTACGCCCGCGAGGGCGACGTCTTCCTCAAGGACCTCCAGACCGGGACGCTCCGGCAGATCACCCGCACCGAGGAGGAGGAGAAGGATCCGCGGTTCCTGGTCGGCGATCGGATCACCTTCCAGCGCGGCGACCAGACCTTTGTCTACGACCTCGTGGCCGGCACCCTCTTCCAGCCCGCCGAGCTCAAGCTGGAGAAGGACCCGGCCAAGGACGACGACGAGTCCGGCTACCTCGACGAGCAGCAGGAGCGCCTCTTCGACGTCATCCGCGAGGGGAAGAAGAAAAAGGAACAGGCCCGCGAGCACGACCGCGCCTCGCGCCAGTCCGATCCCACGCGCGTTCCGCTCCCCTGGTATCTGGGCGACGACGTGGCTCTCGTCGGCAGCGACATCTCCCCCGACGCCGAGTGGATGGTGGTCGTCACCCAGGCCAAGGACCGGCCGCGGAAGCCCTCCCTCCTGGCCCGCTTCGTCACCGAGGACGGCTACCTCAAGGCCGACGAGGTCCGCTCCAAGGTCGGCACCGAGCCGCCGACCGATCACAGGATCCTCCTCCTCGACCTGAAGACCCACGAGCAGCACGAGGTCGATCTTTCGAAGCTCCCCGGCATCACGGACGATCCGCTCAAGGAGCTGCGGGAAAAGGCCCGGAAGGACAAAAAGGACGCCAAGGACAGCAAGGACGAGAAGAAAAAAGAGGAGAAGAAGCCGCGGCCGGTCGAGGTCCAGGGACTCTTCTGGACCGACGACGGCCAATATGCCGCCCTGATGCTCCGCGCCTCGGACAACAAGGACCGCTGGATCGTCACCCTCCAGCGCGAGCATCCCGAGCCGGTCACCCGCCACCGCCTCACCGATCCCGCCTGGATCAACTGGGAGTTCAACGACCTCGGCTGGCTGCCCGACAACCAGACCCTCTGGTACACCTCCGAGGAGAGCGGCTGGTCCAACCTCTATGCCGTGTCCGTAAAGGACGGCAAGACCCGCCGGCTCGTCGAGGGCAAGGTCGAGGTCTCCAACGTCACCCCCACGCGCGACGGCAAATTCTTCTATTACCGCGCCAACGCTGAGAAGCCCGGGATCCACGACGTCTGGCGCGTGCCGGTCGCAGGCGGCAAGCCCGAGCAGCTCTCCCATACCGGCGGCGACACCTACTACTGGCTCTCGCCGGACGAGAGCCGCCTCCTCCTGCTCCATTCCACCACCACCCGCCACGGCGATCTCTACCTCCAGCCCGCGCAGCCGACCGAAGGTACCCAGGCGCGTCAGCTCACCCAGACCCACAGCGCCGAATACCTCGCCATCGACTGGACCACGCCCGAGATCGTGCCGATCCCGTCCTCGCACGTGAAGGAGCCGGTCTGGTCGCGCGTCTACACGCCCAGGGACTTCGACCCGTCGCGCAAGTACCCGGCCGTGGTCTTCAGCCATGGCGCCGGCTACCTCCAGAACGCCCACGCCGGATGGTCCGACTACTTCCGGGAGTACATGTTCCACACTATCCTGACCCGGCACGGCTACGTGGTCCTGGACATGGACTACCGCGCCTCGGCCGGCTATGGCCGCGACTGGCGCACCGCAATCTACCGCCAGATGGGCCACCCCGAGGTGGAGGACCTGGAGGACGGCGTGGCCTGGCTGGTGAAAAACAAGAGCGTCGATCCGCAGCGGGTCGGCCACTACGGCGGCTCCTACGGCGGCTTCCTCACCTTCATGGCGATGTTCACGAAACCCGACCTGTTCGCGGCCGGCGCCGCGCTCCGGCCGGTTGCCGACTGGGCGCACTACAACCACGACTACACCTCGAACATCCTGAACACCCCCGAGGTCGACCCCGAGGCCTTCGAGAGGAGCTCGCCGATCGAATTCGCGGCCGGTCTTTCGAAGCCCCTCCTCATGTGCTCGGGCATGCAGGACTCGAACGTGTTCTTCCAGGACACCGTGCGCATGGCC
>DATANP010000390.1:0-2679 GCA_036266195.1 Thermoanaerobaculia bacterium
GGTCCCACGAGGTAGGTCGCTGGCCCACGGCGGCGCGTCTATCGCGCGCGTTTTAGCAGTTTGGTTCGGGCTTCCAAAATGTGGCGGGGTGGCGCAGGGCGACGGCGTGAGGTCTTAGAGGCTGTCTCGAAACGTTTGGCGAGGGTGGATGGCCCGGGCGAGGTGTGATTCCGGACGGTTGTCGAAGCCAGTCTGGACAGCCTCATGTGGACCCCGGCCACCCGTCGGCGGCATAGCCGCGAGCACCTGCGTTACGCAAGCGATGTGAGCGACGAGGAGTGGGCTCTGTTGGAGCCGCACTTGCCGGCGCCGTGCCTGACGGGACGGCCGAGAGCGTGGCCGATGAGGGAGATCGTGAACGCGATCTTCTACGTGCTCCGATCCGGTTGCGCCTGGCGGCTCTTGCCCGACAGCTTCCCGCCGCGGCAGACGGTCTACGGCTGGTTCCTGCGGCTGCGCGACGACTGCGTTCTGGAGCGGCTGAACCACCATCTGGTCATGCTCGACCGCGCGCGCAGCGGGCGCGCCGCCAGCCCTTCGGCGGGGGTGCTCGACAGCCAAAGCGTCAAGACGACGGAGGCCGGCGGGCCGAGGGGCTACGACGCCGGCAAGAAGATCAAGGGCAGAAAGCGCCACGCCCTCGTCGACACCGACGGTCGTCCCCTGGTGCTGGAGCCTCACCCGGCCGACATCCAGGACCGCGACGGCGGCGGGCCCGTGCTGGCGGCCTCGCGCCACGCCTTTCCCTTCATCGCGAAGGTCTTCGCCGACAGCGGCTACGCCGGGAAGCGGGTTGCCGGCGCCACCGCCATCGCCGTCGAGATCGTTCGCAAGAACCCCGACCAGGTCGGCTTCGCCGTCCAGCCCCGGCGCTGGGTCGTCGAGCGCTTCTTCGCTTGGATCGGCCGCAACCGCCGCCTCGCCAAGGACTTCGAGGCAACCCTCGAATCCGCCCGAGCCTTCCTCTACGCCGCCTCCATCATGCTGCTCACCCGACGGCTCGCGCAATCAGGATGAGTTTCGAGTCAGATGGGGTGATTGGGGCCCCGGCCTGAGGGTGGCTGCTCCATTCGGGATGTTGGAACGTGGTCCGTGTTGAGCGGCCACAAGCATCGAGAAGGAGCAGCCATGAACCATTATGCCGGACTGGACGTATCGCTGGAAGAGACCGCGATCTGCGTGGTCGACAGCACCGGGCAGATCGTCAAGGAGGCGCGGGCGGCGAGTGAGCCCGAGACGCTGATCGCGGCCCTGAGAGAGATCGACTTGCCGCTGGAGCGCGTCGGGCTGGAGGCCTGCTCGCTGACGGCCTGGCTTCACGACGAGCTGCATTCGGCCGGCTTGCCGGCGGTCTGCATCGAGACACGCCACGCCAACGCGGCCATGAAGACGATGCCAAACAAGACCGACCGCAACGACGCCAGGGCGCTGGCCCAGATCATGCGCACGGGGTGGTACAGGCAGGTCCACGTCAAGAGCCGTCAGTGCCGGCTGTGGCGCTCGCTCCTGGTGGCGCGCCGCACGGTCCTGAACGAGATGCGCTCGATCGAGAACGTGGTGCGGGCGGTCCTGCGGGAAGGCGGCCTCAAGTTGGGAACCCCGAGCCGAGCGGCGTTCGCCGAGCGCGTGCGCGACCTCATGGCCGAGGATGCCTCGGTGAAGCCGCTCGTTGACCCGCTGCTTACGATCCTCGTCACGATGTTGGACCAGTTCGCCCGCCTGACCAAGCAGGTTCTCGACATTGTCCGGCGGGAAAAGGTCTGCCGGCGGCTCATGAGCGTGCCGGGCGTCGGTCCGATCACGGCGCTCGCCTTCCGGGCCACGATCGACCGGCCGGACCGCTTCAGGCGATCACGGGATGTTGGTGCGCATCTCGGCCTCACCCCGGCGCGCTATCAGTCGGGCGAGACCGACGTCTCCGGTAGGATCAGCCGCTGCGGGGACGAACTCGCCCGCACGGCGCTCTACGAAGCGGCACACACCCTGCTCGTGCGCAGCCGCAAATGGTCGAGCCTGCGGGCCTGGGGAATGAAGGTCGCCAAGACGCGAGGCATGGCGCGCGCTCGCGTCGCAGTCGCGCGCAAGCTCGCCGTCATCCTGCATCGCATGTGGAGCGACGAGACCGAGTTCCGCTTCGGCCGGAACCCCGCCGCGGCCCTCGCGGCCGCCTGAACAGGAAGGGAGAACCAACACCAGCCCCAAGAGGGCACACCGGATCGTTCCTGTGGGGACGATGGGCGAGGCGATCTCGTTGAGAGTCCAGAACCTGCAGGCGGCACGCCGGCAAGGTCGTGGGACAGATTGAGACGTCTCGCCTCCCTGACCCCATCATGCGGCGGCCCTGCGCCGACCGCGAAGAGAAGCGAGTGACCCGCGGGAGCGCCCATCCGGCCAGAAAGCAGGAGCAGCTTGACCTCGACGGTAGAAAGCAGGAGCAGCTTGACCTCGACGGCCCCAATCAGAGAGGACTCTGAGCCGAAGGCCCGTGCCATGGCCGCGAGCGCCGCACATCCGGAGGTCCCGCATCGCGGCGTGCTGACGCTCTGCGTCATGCTCGCCACGATCATGCAGGCGCTGGACACCACGATCGCGAATGTGGCGCTGCGTCACATCGCTGGCGGATTATCGGCGGCCGTGACCGACGGCGAATGGGTCATCACGAGTTATCTAGCTGCCAAC
>DATANP010000391.1:0-10876 GCA_036266195.1 Thermoanaerobaculia bacterium
CCGGCGGTCCTGCTTCATGTGCCCCTTGACCCTGTAGACCACCGAGAAGGCGCCGTGCCCCTTTTCGCTCTTCCGGAAGCGAAGCCCCGGGACCACAGTGTCACTCCACTCCTGCCTGTCCTTGCCCTCGGGAACGCGGAGTCCGCGCAGGGTTCGATCCTCGAATTTGATGTTGTAGCTCATGGGCCTAATTCTACCATATCCGGGTCACATCCGGGTCACACAGCTTCGCGCTTACTGGTCGAGAATAGCCATGCATGACAACTCCTGGAAGCGTTTCTCCTCTAGGCCGGCACTCATGAAGTCAGTTGAAACCAGCTGACAGCTTTAACATCGTCTTCGGTGGAGACGACCATGGCGAAGAGGGGGACGAGTTGGACGACGAGGCGGCTGCCGGCGGCGGGTGGGGCGTTGAGCTTGAAGCGGCGGCTTGCCCTCTCGAACCAGGCTTCGTCGGGTGCGGGCGTGCCGGCGATGTAAGCGGCGGCGTCGGGCTCCTGGATGGACAAGGGGGAGCTTCCCCAGCCGAGGCGGACGGCGGGGGCGAAGCGGCCGAGCGGGGCTCCGGCGGGTGGGGTGAGGTGGTGGTGGGCGAGGCGCCAGGGGAGGTCCCACTCGTTGCGCTGGCCGTCGGCGAGATAGCCCAGGGTGACGTGCTTCCAGAGGGTGAGGTCGTGGGGGCCGGGAAAGGCGAGGCGGGCTTCGATCTCTTCGGCGAGGGGGCCGAGGTGGCGGTAGTCGAGGGTGACTCCGTACCAGCGGCGGATGAGGGGGGCTCCGGGCGCCGGCGCCAGGCGCTGCTCGCGGACGGCTCCGGAGGCCATGCGGATGGTGCCGACCGGCTCGGACTCGACGACTTCCCAGGAGTCGGCCGCGGCTCCGAGGAGGTGAAGACCGTCAAGGGTGGGGACCGTGGCGGCGCCTCCGGTGGTGCTCATGCGCCTCCCTTCCGGAGAGCGTCGTAGAGAGCCTGGGCGAGGTCGGAGAATTCGGAGTCGGGGAAGGCTTTCTTGATGTCTCGGACGACCTCCTCGACTCTCTTCAGGGTGACGGCTCCCTGGCGGAAGAGGTCGATGATGTCGGAGAGCTGCTGCGCAAAAAGAAGCTGGGTCTGGCCCAGGTACTCCTGGACTCGGGCGATCTCGACGCTGCCGTCATGCAGGCCGCGGATTAGCTCCAGGACCTGGTCTCGGTAGACGTTGAGGTCGAGGCCCTTTAGGTACTCGGAGAGGCGCTGACCGCCGATCTGGGCGTCTCCGTAGAGATCCAGGAGCTGCTGGATGGGGACGGCTCCGATCTTCACGGCGTCGATCAGCTCGGAGACGGCTTTGTTCCAGAGATTGGCCTGGTTGGCAACCGCGTTCTGGAGGTCGTCCAGACGGGTGGTGACTTGGGTGTGGGTGGTGTCGGTTTGCGCCTGGAGATTGGAGAGGGTGGTGGTGACGGATTGGGCGGTCTCGGTGGCCTTGGCTGAGACGGAGGACATAAGGGACTGCAAGGACTGCAAGGACGGTAAGACGCTTTCAGGGGTGAGGCGCTGGGTGGCCTGGTGGGCGCGGCCGGCGCCCTCGGTGATTTGGTCGAGGAGAGCGACGAGGTTCTGGAGGTGGGTGATCATGGCTGGTTGAGCCTCTGCAGGGCGGCGGCGGCGTCGTTGGCCTTTGCGATGACCTGATCGAGCTGCGCGAGCAGCGGAGCGAAGGCGGTGGCTCCGGCCGACTGGATGGTCTGGAGGGTGGCGGCGAGGTCTCCAATGGCGGTGGCGGCGTCGCGGAAGATCTGCGGCTCTCCGTCCTGCTCGATGCTCAGGCGGGCTTTGACTTCGGCGTCAGGCATGGGTGGGGTTCCAGTCCCGGGTGGTGAGGATTTCGACGGTGACCGGGGGCGTGAGGGTGTCGGTGGTTTCGCCGATCAGGGTGACCTCCTCGGGGATGGCGCGGGCATCGCGGACGGAGCGATTGGCGGCGGCGATGCGGGCGGAGGCGAAGGTGATCCGGATCGATTCGCGGAGGTCGGCGGTGAGCTGACGGCCTTGGAAGGCGAGGTCGACTTCGAGGCGGGCGCTCGTTTCGGCACGGTCGACGAAGAAGGAATCGATGAGGGCGCGCTCGATCTTCAGGGACGGGGAGAAGAGGCCGTCTCGGAGGAGGGCATAGGGGTAGCGGCTGCCGTTGCCTCTTTCTTCGGAGAGGGGCCAGGAGAGGTCGAGGGTGCCTTTGCGGCAGTGCAGCGGGGTCCAGGGAGCGCCGGAGCCGGTAGTGCGGACGGCTACGGTCCAGTGGGCACTGGTGAAGCGCTGACCGGGCAGCGGATCCAGGACTGGGGCGGCCCAGGCGCCAGGGGGATGGAAGATGAAGACGTCGCCGGGGGCGAGGGTGGCGTGGTCGGCGGGGGTGCCCGGCCAGACGATCTCCAGGGGATCGCGGTTCTCGTCCCAGACGCCGAGGTCCAGGCCGTCGGCGCCTTGGAGGTTCTGCCAGATGGCCTCTCCAGTGGAGGCGTCGAGGGCGACATCGGCCGGGGCGCCGGGGAAGGTGGGCTCGTCCGGAGTCTGCTCGGTCTTGAACTGGAGCGGAGCGACCTGGACCACCTGGACGTGGACCGGGCCGGCGGCAGTATTGAGCAGGGTACTGCGCAAAGCTCCTCGAAGACGCGGGCCGAGCTGGTAGGCGCCGGCGTTGCCAGGCTGCGCGGCCGGGGCGCTCATTCTCGTGCCGTGACCGATGAGGCCCTCGAGCTTGACCGGGATCTCGGCGTTGTCTCCGATCGCAAGGGAGAGCTTGCCGAGCTTGATGCCGTAGAGCCAGGAACGCAGGACCGGGCTGCGGGAAAGGAGCGCGAAGAAGGAGGTATCCACGCCGTTCCGGGAGGGCTCGAAGAGGTAGCGGTAGACGCCCGGCGCCGGGGTGGACTTCGTGACGCTGCCGAGGAGGTGTTCGAGGAAATCGAGGATGGAGCCGGTGCTGAGGCTGACAGACCAGACGGCCTTGCCGCCCTTCGGGCCGGGAACTCCGCGCTCCAGGTAGCCGCTCTGGTTGACGGCAGCGCCTGGAGCTTCGGCGTCAAGCAGATCAGCTTCCAGCGGGAGGACGGCCCGGTAGGCGGTGAGGCTGTCTCCCGGGACTCCGAAGCTTCGTTCCCGGCCTACGGCCCAGAGGACGGCTGAACCGGTCGCTCCAACCACGCCGCTGCTCACTGGAGGATCTCCTGCTCCAGCATGTCGATGAGAGAGCGGTATTCGACGTTGATCACCGTGAGGAGGAGACCGGAGGGCAGAGGCGTTGCGTCGAGCTGGACGCGCTGGATGCGGGTGACGCCTTCGGCCAGAAGACGGCCGGTCGCGTCCTCCAGGACGCCGCCGTTGCGGCGAATGACCCGGCGCAAGCGGGCGACGATGCGCGAGCGCAGGAGGTCGGAGGTGTCGCCCCAGCGCACGGGGGGCTGGGTGACGAGGGCGAGTTGGACGACGGTGGTGTAGGTGGCGCCGTAGCCGGAGGTGGTCTCTCGCTCCTCATCGGCGAGGATTGCGAGGGCGAGGCAGGGGACATCGTTGATCGACTCGGTGCGAAGCAGTGCGGCCATTTCGAGGATGGCGATCTGCTCTTCGCGGACGAAGACGGTGCGCAGCGGAGCATCCGCCAGGAACTGGGCGCGCAGGGTGTGGAGGATGCGGGCGTCGAGCGACCAGGGGAGGCTCGGATGGGGAGCGGGATCAGCGAGCAAAGTAGTAGGCCTCCAAAAGGGAAAGGAGGTTCTGGACCTCGGCGGCGGTGGTGTAGGCGAAAGGGAAGGCTTGGACGGTACGGGGCCGGCCGGTCCTGACGTCCTGGACGGTGCCGCCGTCCTGGAGTGTCCTGGCGAACGGCATGCGGGTGCCGACTTCGACCGCGCGGTCTTCGAGCGACAGGGTGGTGAGGCTCTGGAGGAGGTCGCCGGAGCGGACGAGGGCGCCGTCCGGCGAGTGGCCGTAGTACTCGCGGATTTTGCGGGTGACTGGCGCGAGGGGCGGCCAGGGTCCGTCCGGTCCGGTCTGCTGCCGGATGTGGGTCTGGAAATGGAACTGGAGCGCCGCGGCGAGATCCTGGAGGAGCGGACGCGGCGGCTGCTCCAGGCGGGAAGCGGTGGCTTCGAGGATCTGGCGCGCTTCGGCGACGCCTTCGAGAGTGAGGGTGACGCGCATCACCAGCCCTCCAGATCCTGGAGGCGCAGGCCGGGGCCTGTTGGACTGATGACGGCGACCGCGGGGGAGGTGTCGTCGGCCGGCGGCGCGGTGGGGAGGTCCAGGCTGGCGGCGCCGCGGGCGACATCGCGGAGCCAGGCGAGAGCCTGCTGCGACTCGGTCTCCAGGGCGGGGCTCGGCTGGCCTCCGGCGAGGAGCTTGCGATGGGCGAGGGCCGCGACCTTGGCCTTGAGGATGGGTGGTGTTCCGGCCGGGGTGGAAGGGAGCGCGGCGCGGTAGCGGCCGAGCAGGTAGGACGTGGCTTCGGCCTCGGCCTGTTCGATGGCTGCGACCAGGGACGGAAAAGGGGGCCCGCCCTCCGGACCGGCAAGGCGGAGAAGCTCCGCCTCGCCGCGGAGGGCGAGCAACTCATCGATGGTGAGGTAACGGGACGGCATTTGTCCGGCTCAGCGGCGCTTGCGGGCGGCGGCCGCGGCGGCGGGCGCCACGGTGCTCTCCTGAACGCGCTCGGACTTGAGGTCGGTCTCGTCGCCGGGGGGCGGCTCCGGGAGGATGTCGGCCTCCGGCTCCTGAACGCGCTCGGACTTGAGATCGATCTCGCTATCCGGGGGCGGCTCAGGGAGGACGTCGGCTTCCGGCTCCTGGACGCGCTCAGACTTGAGATCGATCTCGTCACCCGGGGGTGGCTCCGGGAGGATGTCGGCTTCCGGCTCCTGGAGGCGTTCGGACTTCAGGTCGATGACCGCAGAGCCCGGGGGCACGGCGGTGTCGGCCGGGAGGACCTCGACGCGCAGGTGCCGGTCGTCGGCCAGCTCGGACGGCAGCTCGTGCGCCCGCAGGTAGACGGCCTCGCGGCCGAACGTGAGCACCTGGCCGGACACGTTGACGCGGCGGGTGGCGGCGACGGTTTCGAGGATATCGCCGGTGACACGGATCTTGTACGTCTTCATCTTGACTCTCCTTTTCTCACTCAGTTTGTTGAAGAACCCGCACGGCGGTTTGCCAGAACGCCGGTGTGACGCCGTACATGGCATCCATGCCGAACGGGATGTAACGCGACGCAAACTCTTTCGATTGATCGAATTTCAAGCCCTGCGGCTCGCGGGAGACGACGAAGATGGCAGGACGGGGGCCGTTGGGTGTGGCGAGGACGATGTCAACCGTGTCCTCGGTGTAGAGCTTGGGCTTGAAGTCGCGAACCAGCTCGAAGGCTCCTTGCCAGAGGTTTGGATCGGCGCCGAAGCTCTTTTCGGTGCGCAGCTTTTCGTAGGCCGACCAGACGCGCTGGGAACGGACGAAGACCACGAGGCCCTTGCGGACTTCCTCACTGCGCACCAACTCGTCGCGGAGAATGGAGTTGGCCATGAGCCGGTCCACGGCCAAAGCCATCTCTTTGCGGGCTTCGTCGACGGTCGGGGCGGTGAAGTTGGCGCGGGTGACGGGGAGAACGTTGGAGGCGTAGGTGCCGTCCGGGTGCTGATGCGCGTTGGAGAAGAAGTCCTGGCCGTCGTAGGTCAGGAGGTTCTCGCGCAGGACCCGATAGGCGAGCAAAACCTTTCCAACGGCGAAGGCGCGGCCGATGCGCGTGGCCTTCTCGGTGGCCTGGAGGAGGGCGGTGCCACGCTCGATGTCGATGGAGTCGAAATCAAGCGTGACTTCGTAGAGCTCCGGGCGGACCTTGAGCCGGCCGGCGAAGCCTTGCTGGGCAACGCGGTCGCCGATCCACTTGCGCAGCTCGGGGAAGACCGCGGCCCATTCGAGATTGATCTCTTCGGCGAGGGAGGCATCCGAGATCACCACGGCCACGAGCGGCAGGAGGGTCGTGGGATCGGTCTTGTCGTAGATGTCGAGGGCGATGGGCGTCGCCTTGACAGCAATGGATTTGAGGTCGCTTAGCATGGTTTTTCCGTTGATCCCCTGTTATGGGCGTCGTTCGATGTCCACGAACCACTTGCCGGGCGAGCCCGGGCGGGTGAATTTGCCGAGGAGGACGGAGTTAGCGGTGACGGCGGAGACGGTGTCGTCGTCCACGACGTAGGCGTCGTCGGCGGGCTTCGGCATTGGTGCGAGGATGGCGAATTCCCACTCCCCTCGGCTGTCCACCTCGACGAAGCGGGCGGCGCCGAAGGAGTTGAAGGTGTCGCCGAGAGTGCCGCTGTCGCCGTCGGTGTTGTCAAAAGGTTTCCAGGCAACGCCCTGGGCGCGAAGGCTCAAGCCGTCGTAGACGGGCACGGCGAGGCCTTCGGCATTGGTGCAGACGATGGCGTTGAGAAAAATGCGGGTGCCGGCCTCGACGGGGATCGGCAGGAACTGCGGCTGATGCACGGAGTGCATGCGGTGGACGTTGGCGGTGAGAGGTGCCATGGTGATCTCCGGTGTCTCTTTTTGTCAGTTGGAAGACCGGAAGCCCCAGCTCGCGCTGAAGCGGTACTTCTGCTCGAGCTCGGCTTCGCGTTCGGGGGTGAGGCCGCCGGCCGGGCGGTTGGTGGGATCGGCATCGGCGAGCCGGCCGGCGGTGAGGGCTTCGACGGCGGGGACGGCCGCGAGGACCTGGAGGATCTGCTCGGCGATGGAGGTCTCGGTGGCCGGCTTGGCTGGATCGGCCTGGAGCTTGACCGTGGCGGGGTTGCGCTCGGCGAGCAGCTCGACCAGGAGCGGGCGGGCCAGCTTCGCCATGGCGGGCGTGACGCGGGCTCCGAGCAGGGCGAGGCGGCGATCGACGTCCAGCTCGGCGCGCTGGCGCAGGAGGGTGGAGAGGGCCTGGGCGCCTTCGGCGACCTGGGCTCTCAGGGCGGCCAGCTCAACCTCTCCAGAGGGGGCGCCAGGCGGTGGCGGTGCGGGTGGATCGGTTTCAGGTATCGGCGGCATGGGGTTCTCCTTTCGGGTGGTGAGGACGTACTGCGGGCGGCAGAGGGTCACGGGCGGGAGCCCGGCGATGGCGGGGCGGGCGTTGCCCAGGAGGGCGCAGCCGGTGAGGTACCAACCGCCGGTGACGGGGTGGCTGAGGGCGATCTCGGCCGAGCGGCGGGTGTAGCGCTTGCTGCGGATCAGCTCGACGGTTGCCGGGTCGAGGTCCACGTAGCGAACCCAGAGCGCACCATCCTGCAGCCAGACGCGCTCGCACCAGCCAAGAGAGGGGCCGCCCCAGTTGTGATCGAGGTTGAGGCTTGCCATCTCGACGGCTGGGTTGTAGGCGGAAGTCATCTCTTCGAGGCGGGCGAGGGTGATCTCGATGCCGTGGGTCTCCGCGAGGTCCACGGGGACGAGGGCGGGGAACTCCAGGATGGGGGCGGCGGCATCCGCGAGGGAGAGGACGTGGTCCGCGGCGGGGGTCCAGAGGACGGTGCCGGTGACGAAGGACTGCAAGGACTGCAAGGGCTGCAGGGACAAAAGGACTGAGGGCTGGCTCATGGACGCTCCTTGGGGAGGCCCTGGGTGGGGCGGGTTACGGTTGGCTCTCCTTCCGCGGGGGCGGGAATGCGGTGGGTCATGCGGTAGTAGCCCAGGGGGACAGAGACGCCGTCGTTCAGGGCGGCGTTGATGCCTCGCATGCGCTGGTCGCGGTCGGCCGCGTCGGTGGCGTCGTAGACGGATTTCGGGATGGGTGCGTCGGGGCCGAAGTTCAGGAGGACGATCCAGCGGATGAGGGTGTCGGTCTCGAAGGAGCCGAGGAGGTGGGCGTCGTGGACGACGGTTTCGAGGCGGACTTCGTTGGAGACCTGGCTCTTGGCAAAGGAGCCGGGGCCTTTGGCGAGGCCGCTTGTGTCCACCTCGCCGAGAAGGAGGAGAGCCTCGGCCCGGTCGAGCCAGGAGAGGAAGGCGGCGTAGCTGGCGTCGCCTCCCCGGTTGGCTTCGAGGAAGGCGACGTCGAGGCCTTCCGGCAGGGCGATGGCGGTGCCCGTGCGAAGGGCATTGAGGATGGCGAGCAGCCGCTCCTGGTGCTCCTTGTTCGCGGCTTCCTGGCCGGGCTTGTGGGCATAGGTCCCCTTCGCGAGCGGCTGGGCGAAGCGCTCGACGAACAAGGCCCAGTACTTGGAGGCGTGCTTCTTCAGGTACCAGACCCAGTAGAGCCGATCGAGCAGGGCGCGGCCCCAGGGGTTGTCCTTTGTGCCGTAGGTGAGCACCTGGAACTTCATGGGCGGCGCCGGGATGGGCTCCAGGCGCGGACGGCTGCCGAGGATCTGGAGCGACCGGTCGGCGGCCGACCAGCCGAAGCGCCACATGGGGCGGTCGATGAGATCGGCGGGCAGCCAGGCTCCGGCCAGGGGGCCTCGCGTGACGCGCTCCCAGAGGACCTCGTTGATAGCGACGCCTTTGAGGACGGCCTCCAGGGTGTGGGCGACGGGGACGACGCGGAGAGGGATGCGGGAGAGGGCGGTACGGACGAAGAGGGCGGTCTCTTCGGCGGCGGGCGAGGAGTCGGCAGGGCGGATGAAGCGCGGCAGAGCGAGCACCGCCTTGACTCGCTTCTCCCAGAGGCCGGCCAGGGTGGTGTCGGTGTCGATCATCCGGCTGTAGATCTCGCCGACGCGGTCACCGATCTCGGAGCGCTCGCGGACGAAGCGGGAGGGGTGCGGGATCTCCTGCCAGCGGCCCGACGCGCCGAAACCGCGGAAGAGCATGGGGTCGGCGCCCAACTCGCCCACGTAGGGGCGGAGCTGGCGCTCGGCCTGGAGGGCGGTGACGACCAACTCGGCGAAGAGCTGATCGGAGAGGGTGCTGGCGCTTGGTTCCACGTCAGAAGCTCCTGAAGATGTCCAGGGAGGCGACGGCGCTTCCCTCGGGAGTGGCGTGGATCAGCGGCGGGGCGAAGTCGGACCAGTCGGCGGTGAGCTTGCGCAGCTCGGCCACACGGAGTGCGTCGACCAGGTGGTCGTTGATCTTGGAGAAGCGGCGGGCCTCGCCGGATTGCGAGTAGGTGTGGTTGGCGAGGAGGTGGCGGACCTCGGGGTCGAACGGCAGCTCGAGGCCGCGGCCGTGGAGGCGGCGCTCCAGGAGCTGGGTGGCGAATTCCTTGTAGGAGAGCATCACCTCCCGGCCGGAGGTGGGGTCGAGCTGGGCTTCTCCGGTGGTGGGATCGATGGCCGGCGTCGAGCGGTTGAAGACGTAGCCGCTCAAGCGGTCGCCAAGCTCGGGGGCCAGGAGATCCACCAGGACGCGGCCGACGCCGGTGGCGTCGAAGCCCCAGCCGCCCGCGGGATGGAGGATGGCGTCGAGGGCGACGATGAAGTCTCGCTGCGCGTACCAGTTCCAGCCGATGAGGTGGAGGCGGAGTACGAGGGAATCGGAAATGCCGTTCCGGCGCTGGAAGAGGATTTCCGTCACCGTGGCGGAGCCGACGTCCACTCCGGCGGTGAGGTCGCCAACCCCGGCGATACCAGCGCGGATGAAGAAGGCGGCCAGATCGGTGATGGCTTGCCGGCGGCGGTCGGCGTCCCAGCGGTCCCAGCCGGCGATGTCCAGGGAGTCCTGGAGGACGGTCAGGTAGGGCTGGAGGGCGTCGGTCGGGCCTTCGGCTTCCGGGTCGTCGTCGCCGGGGGAAGAGGCCCTCACCCCCTGGCCCCCTCTCCCGCTCCTCCCGAGCACACCCTCCCCGGGAGAGGGGGAAGAAGACGGATCGGGTTCGTCGGCCCAGGGATAGGCGGGGTTCAGGCGGCGGGAGAGGCCGTCGAGCTGGCCGGCCCGGGCGTCCCAGCGGAAGGAGATCGTCAGGTAGTCGGGGATCCAGGTCAGGGCCGGCTTGAGCAGGCGCTCGGGGAAGAGCGAGTACTCGGGATCTCCAGGGAGTCCGAGGACGTTGTGGACATAGCCGGGCTCGTCCGGGCCGCCGTAGAAGCCGACGAATTCCTGGCGCCGCTCCTCGCTCCAGAAGGGGTGCGGCATGATGGTCTTGGGCCAGTGGAACTTGACCCAGGTCCGGCCGCCCAGATCGCGGGCCAGGTTGCGGGTGCCTTCCGGGGTGGATGTGAGGTCGGGACGGAGGAGCTGCTCGACAACCAACCTGGGCGAGTCGGCCGGTACGATCGACTCCGAGGGGACCGCGTTATCGGCAATCCGCTGGAAGGTGCATTGGCGGTCGCCGGTCGGGACGGAGTAGATCCGGATCTCGCAGCCCGGCTTGGCGGCGCGCCAGAACTCGGCCCAGCTTCTCGGGTTGGTGACCTTGGCGGCTTCGTCGTGCAGGAGCCAGCCACGGACGTGGATGCCGCGGTAGGCGCGGCCGTCGTGGCCGGCAGGCCGGAAGAGGACGCGCAGGCCGTTGCGCCAGGTCAGACGCCGGTACGGCTTGGTGGTGCTGGCGCGCAGGGAATCGCCGAGGAAGGGGTTGGCGCTGAGCTGCCACTCGACCTCCTCCCAGATCTCGTCCAGGTCGCCGTCGAGGGCGGAGCCGACGAGCACGCTTCCTCGCTCAGCGGCGAGGCAGCCCCAGAGCAGCAGGCCGACGATTTCGCGGCTCTTGCCGACCTCGGCTCCGTCCTGGTGAACGACGTGGCCTCGGAATCGGATGGAGGGGCGCTGGTAGGGGAAGAGCTGCCAGAGGCCGCCGCCGTCCTCCGGCTTGTTGACGAGGTTGGTCTCCACCCAGAGAACGGGATCGGCGTTGACGAGCCACCACTGGAGACGATCGACATTGAGGACCTCATCACCGAGCTTGAGGTCGCCTCGTTCGAGAGCCTGCCAAGACCAGCGGTTGCG
>DATANP010000392.1:0-6896 GCA_036266195.1 Thermoanaerobaculia bacterium
GGCGCCCTCTCCTGCGAAGCAGGGGAGGGACGGGGAGGGGTCTTCCTACCCCTCCCTCGGCCTCAGCGCCGCCAACACCGTTCCTCCGAAACCCGCTCCGGCACATCCGTGATGTCGTAGAGCGCCCACCCGTCGCCGAACCGGACCTATTCGAGGGCCTCGGGAGGGCCGAAGACGTAGCCATCCGGAGTCGCGGCCAGGCCAGTGCCGCTTGGTGAGGAAAAGAGACGTACCAGCAAGGAGGAAGATGTCAATTGTCTTTCAATCCGGCCAGGATAGTTCGGGCGATGAAAAACTCCAGGAATGAGTGCTCGGGGCGTCTGCTCAACACTCTTAACCGGCCACTATAATTCAGCCTCAACCTCGACGTACAGCGCTTCCAGGGGCGTGCTCTGGGTCTCTGGGCTTGGTCATGAGTCCCTGAATCGTAGCCCGTCTTCAAGCATTTTCACCAGAAAGGCGAGAAGGCCAGGCGAGGCCGGGAAAACTGCGTTGTCGCGACTGAACCTTCTGTCTCAACAAGGAACGTTACGTTGCAACACGGGAGCTTACATCGCGACACAGAAGGTTGCGTTGCAACACGGGAGCTTACATCGCAACACAGAAGGTCGCATTGCAACAGGGAATCCTACATCGCAACACGGGAGGTTACATCGCAACAGGGGAGTTTCCATTGCGACACAGAAGGTTGCATTGCGACAGGGGAGCTTACATCGCAACAAGGAGGCTTGTATCGCAACAGGTAACTTCCGTCGTCGCAAGGCGCGTTTCGGCGGGGCCGGAGAGGGTTGTATTGCAACAGGGAGCCTCATATCGCAACACGGGAGGTCGAGTTGCAACACGGACGGGCCTGTTGCGAGAGAGGAAGGTCTGTTGCAACAAGGGGTGGAGAGGCGGGGACGGGGACGGGCATCGACGTTGCCCGGAGGGCCCAGGGAGTCGCCCCCCGGGCAGCGCCACCTTACAGTGATCCTGATGCTGCGCTCCTTCGGGTTACCCGGCGATCTATCACCTCCAGGCAAAAGGATCGAGGGCTGGCGACGCGCAGCATGCGTGTCCGCCCTCTACTAGTAACAGTGCCGCGCCCGATTTCCTTCGGGACAAGGGCCAAGGAAGAGCTTGACCTCTTCCCCGTCTGCCACTACGCTGGCTTACCGGAGTCTTACTCCGGAACGGGAGGCAACATGAACGACCGGGAGTTTTCTGTGCGGCTTTCCACGAAAGGACAGCTTGTCATTCCCAGGGAGATCCGGGATCGGCACGGCTGGTCCGAAGGGGTGGAGCTTGTCCTGGCCGACCAGGGGGACAGCGTGGTTCTGCGGTCTGTACGACCGTTCCCGGAGACCACCCTGGAAGAGCTTGTCGGCTGCACGGGCTACAAGGGGCCGGCGATGACTCTCGATGACATGGAAGCCGGAATCGCTCGCGGCGCCTGGGAACATCGGTGATATCGCTCGACACGAACGTCGTCGTTCGAGTGGTCACGGCGGATGATCCGGACCAACTCGCTCTCGCGCTGAAGGTCATGCGGTCGGCGGAGGACCTATGGCTCTGCAGGACGGTCCTCCTCGAAATCGAATGGGTTCTGCGGTACACCTACAAGCTGTCCCGCCAGACCGTCCTTGAGACGTTCATCCGTCTCCTGGGGTACCCGAATCTGTCGGTCGAGGAACCGGCAACGGTACGGCTCGCCCTGGACCTGTTCAGTGAAGGGATGGATTTCGCGGATGCCCTCCACCTCGCATCCAGCCGAGGAGCCGATCGGTTCGTGACCTTCGACCGGAATCTCTCCCTGAGTGCAGAAGGACACACCGCCCTTCCTCCTGTGGAGTTTCTCACCACGAAAGCTGTGTAACTCAGATCGGCAAATACCAGAGCCGGCCCGGCGTCCCGGGCAGCTTCACGACCACGGCCCTCTGCGGCATGCCCAGGATGGCGACCAGGGGACCTCTGCGCTCCTGGATGCGCATCGCCACCTGCCTCGGGTTGCGGACGTAGCGCAGCTTGAGCGAGACGAGATCGTCGTGCGCGGCCCGCCAGAGCTTCGGGTCCTTGCCGTGGGCCTGCCTCTCCAGGATCTCGGCCAGCTCCCAGGCGTCGTCCACGTGGTGGAGCATGCCGATCGGGATGTAGCGCTCGGCGTGCTCGTGGAAGCGCTCGACCCAGGCCGGGCCCAGGACGGTGCGCAGCCTGGGCAGGAGATGGCCGGTGGCGCGCCTTCGTTTCGCTTCCAGCGAGCCGCGGGTGCGGGCCAGCGCTTCGGGATCGACCCCCTCCGGGACCGGCTGGCGGCCGGCGAGACTGGCGGCCAGCTCTCTCTGTAGATCAGCCAGGTCCATGAAGGACCTCCCCGGCCCGCCGCACTTCGGCCATCAGCTCCTTGAAGGGCGGCAGGTCGTCGTCGCGCTCGAGGATCACCGCCCGGACGTCGGTCCGCGGCGCGAGCCACTCGAGCAGGGTCCAGGACTCCTCCGGCACCGGGCGGGTGTGCGAGTCCACGTACTCCCCGTCCCGGACGATGCCGCCGGCGAGGTGGACCTCCACCACGCGCTCCAGCGGCAGACTCTCCAGGTGCTCCACAGGATCGTAGCCATGGTTCAGCGAGTTGGCATGGACGTTTTCGAGGTCGAGGAGGAGGCTGGCGTCCGTGGCTTCGATCACGGCGCGGACGAATTCGGCCTCGGTCATGTCCGACCCCGGCAGGCTCAGGGTGTAGGCGATGTTCTCCAGCAGCACCGGCACCCCGGGGATCGCCCTGCGCAGCTCCTCGACGTTCGCGACCACGGTGTCCACCGACTGCCGGTTGAAGGGGAGGGGCGCGAGATGGCCGATCTCCACTCCGCCGGCCCGGGTGAACGCGATGTGCTCCGAGAACCAGGGCGGCCGCACGGCTTCCACTACTTTAGACAGGTGCTCCAGACGCCTCGGATCGAGCCCCTCGGTGCTGCCGAGCGACAATCCGATGCCATGGAGAAGGACGGGCACGGCCTGGCCGAGCATCACCAGCTCCCGGATGCCGGCCGGTCCGGCCACGTCGTCCGGGATGCATTCGACCGCGCCCAGCTCTTCCCGGTGGCGGACCACCTCCCACCGCCAGGCGTCGCGGAAGCTCAGGCCGGCTCCCAGGAAGGGGAGATCAGCCACCGCAGCCTCCGCATCCGCCTCCTCCGCAGCCTCCGCCTCCACAGCCGCTGCCGCCGTCTCCGCCGCTGGAGGGCGGGTTCAGGGCGGTGTGGAGCGGGCTGAAGACCGGCAGGGTCTTGAGCCCGTAGATCCCGGCGATCAGGGCCATCTCCCGCAGATCGTCGCGCCGGCCGCTGGAGAGGAGGTTCATGAGGCCGCGGTGGGATTCCTTGAGCCAGTTGAAGTATTTGTCTCCGGAGCGGGTGCGCAGCGGCGGCTTGAGGAGGTAGTAGCCGAGGAAGGTGAAGACGGCGAGCAGAATCATCAGGAATTCGACGTTGGACTTCCCCCGCGCGAGCGCCACCAGGAGCTTGGCCGTTCCCAGGCCCGAGACGGCCAGGAGCGCCAGGCCGCAGATGTTCCGGTAGCCCGAGCGCTGAGCGGGGTTGGGGATGAGTCCCTGGCGCTCCAGGTCCTCCGAGACCATCCGCAGGTGCGGCCCGATGGCCTCAAGCACTTCTTTGTCGGCTTTGGCGGCGACCACGGCCTGGTCGAAGAGGTGGAGCGCCACGGACTCGATCGGGTTGAGCGTCAGTCCCCCGCCTGGAGCTTCGGTGCGGCGGAGGTCGCGGTCGGACACCTCGATCAGCCCGGCGGAGAAGAGGCGGCCCAGGACGGTGTTCGCCACTTCCTTGGGGCCGCCGCGCAGGAGGGCGATGGCGTAGGCGTCCCCCTCCCGCGGGTAGACGCCGGGGGTCCAGAGCGGCTGGCCCGCCTCTACGGCGAGGGCATTCTTCCAGAGCCAGCGTGCCACCAGGGCCAGGGCGAAGACCACGGCGACATAGGGTATGTAGAAGGCCAGGAAG
The DNA here is from genome assembly GCA_036266195.1 of Thermoanaerobaculia bacterium. Classification (GTDB taxonomy): domain Bacteria; phylum Acidobacteriota; class Thermoanaerobaculia; order Multivoradales; family UBA5704; genus DATMER01. The sequence goes on from DATANP010000392.1 coordinate 3,990, forward strand.
TCCGGGCCTCTCAGGTCGAGGGGGTTCATACGGAGTCTCCGTCGACGATCCGGCCGATGTGGTCGAGCAGCTCGAGGAGGTCGGCCATGCGTTCGCGGACCGCCATCTCATCCGGCCTGGGGTCCACCCGCCGGAGCTTCGCGATCCTGTCCATCCGTTCGGGTTCGATCCCGAGGTCCAGGGCCGCGGCGCGCAGGACGCCGGGCCGGTCCGCGGGCACGTCCTTGCCGCGGGTGCGGAGCAGGGTCTCCAGGGTGACGGCCAGCTTGGGCAGGCTGTGGGTCAGGGCGCGCCACAGGACGTCCGGGTCGGCCCCGCGCTCTACGATCTGGAGGCGGAGGCGCAGCTCGGTGTTCTTGAGCTCCTGGAGCGCGCGCAGGCGCAGGGCCGCGGGCTCGACCTGGATCCGGTCCAGGTGGACGTCTCCCCAGAGCACCCGGTGGCAGCGCTGGATGTCGAGGATCTTGACCGGGAAGAGGACGGCCGATTCGCGCAGATCTGCGGGGGTCACCACGAAGGGGACGACCACGGACTCGCGCAGGGCTTCGGTGAGGACCGGCGCCAGGGGGAGCAGGGAGGGGAGGCCCGCGTCGGCCAGGACGACGAGGACGTTGATGTCCGAGACGCCCGGGGTGTAGCGGCCCTTGACCAGCCCGCCGTAGAGGGCGACGCCCAGCAGGTTCCCCCCTCCCGCCTCCCGGAGGCGCTGCACGAGCCGGTCCAGTCGCCTGTCGAGCTCGGGTTGGGGACCCACCATCGGAAGACCTCCTCTGGTCCGGATCGGACGAATCTTAGCACCGGCGGCTCGCCTTGGGGCCCGGCGAGCACCAAGTACTTTGGAACCACATAGAGGAGGGTCATCGATGAGAGGTTGCCGTCTCGCGGTTGCGGCTGTTCTCGCCCTGGCGTTCTTCGGGCTGGCCGGGCAGGCGTTTGCCCAGCCCTGCCTGATCTTCGTCCATGGCAAGCAGACCGACACGAACACGTACACCAGCTACACCTCGGCCCGGAACTACTGGGTGAACGGGTCCAACGACTTCATCCGCACCGCGACGAAGGAATTTGCCACGCCGTATTACGTGGTGGGCTACAACGGCACCCGGCCCTACTGGGAGTCGCAGTCGGCCGGCGAGGTCGCGAACGAGATCGTCAACGCGACCAACGGCGGCGCCGATGCCGGCGGCCGGCGGTGCGCCAAGACGTTCGCCCAGGGCGGTACCTTCTGGGTGATCGCGCACAGCATGGGCAACACGATCATGGATTACATCCTGGGGAACAACGATTCCTCAGATCCGAACTTCAATTACAACGGTCCCTACGATCAGGTGGCGGCGCGGATCAGCCTGGTGATCTCGGTGGGCGGCGCCCATCGCGGCTCCCAGGGCGCGGACGCGGTCTGCGGCAACAACAATCTGTTCTGCAATTTCATCGCGATCTTCATCCAGAGCTGCGACGACGCGACCTACTGGCTGCGCAGCTCGGACGACGTGCAGGTGCGGACCTATGCGAACGCTCCGGCCAAGACGGTCTGGCTGACCGGCGGCTACGAGGCGATCTTCGGCGCCAGCGCCTGCCTGTCGGGCGAGGACGACGGGGTGGTGCAGTACGCCTCGATCTTCGCCTGCAACGGCAGTGCGACGGCGAGCTACGACAACACGAACGTGTGCAACAACTCGAACAAGCAGGAGGCGTCCGGGTTCAAGAATCTGGATGCCTGCCACGAGAATCACAGCGACGAGCGGGACGCCAGCGACTCCGACGTGCGCAAGGCCATCCCGGACGGCAACTGGAACTGCGGCACTGCCAAGTGCGCGCCGAACACGACCGTCCAGTCCTCGATGACCACGGCCCGTTACATCACGCTTCTCTACTAAGAAGCCAGGAGATCGCCATGCGCACGAAGACGACATTTGGAATCCTGATGATCATGGCTCTGCCCGTCCTGGCTCAGGACAAGGGCTGGTTTGCCCAGGAGACTGCCAAGGACTACCGCATCCGAGCCCGTTTTCCCGAGAGCTCCCACGCTCTGGCGCCGGGCGAGAAGGACCCGGTCAAGGAGAAGAGGACGGCCACGCACCAGTCGGCGCGCGGACCGGAGGGCAAGGGCGCGGCGCTGGCCATCTGGGCCGGCTCGGTGAGCTACGAGGTCGGCCGGCCGGTCACGCTCTTCGCCACGGTCGAGGGCAGTATCGGCAACGGTGCCCTGGAGGTCTCCGCCGACGTGGTCGGCGAGGCCGGCGACCTGGTGGCGCACGTGGACTACAACGACCAGGGCCGCGGCGGCGACCACAAGGCCGGCGATGGGGTGTGGACTGCCCGCTTCCGCATGCCCGCCGGGGTGGAGCCCGAGGTGGCGGCGAGCTACATGGTCAAGGTCCGGTCGCGGCTGTCGGACGGCGACGTCCGCGAAACGGTCGGCGGTTTCCTGTACAGCAACCCCGGGGCGCACCTCACCGGTCGCTATCGTGATGCATTGCGCGACGGCAGCCTCGTGGTTTCCGCCGAGGTGGACGTGGCCCGCGCCGGCCGCTTCCACCTGGCCGGCACCCTGTATTCTCAGAAGGGCGAGCCCGTGGGCACGGCGCAGGCCGCGGCCGAGCTGGAGCCGGGCCGGCAGTGGATCGACCTCACCTTCTACGGCCTGATGTTCCACGACCGGCAGGTGGCGGGTCCGTTCCGCCTCGGCACGGTGGCGCTGACCACAGCCGGCTCGATGCCGAACGCTCTGAACGACCTGGTCGAGAACGCCTACGTCACGCGCGCCTGGCGCCTCGACCAGATGACGGCGAAGCCCTTCGCCAACGTGATCCTGCTGGACGCCGCGGCCCGCCTGGAGGCCGCCGCCAGCCAATAGCTCCCTCCCGGGGCCCTTCCCGTCAGAGGCACGGCGGGAGAGGGCCCCACCTT
>DATANP010000393.1:0-4444 GCA_036266195.1 Thermoanaerobaculia bacterium
CAGGTGGCGGAGGTCATCCGGGGGGTCGGCCCGCGCGAGGTGCCGCGGCCGGAAACGGAAAGCCCGAAGGCCGCGACGGCCTCCTGAGAGGAAAACGATCACGATGTGCGGCATCTGCGGAGAGTGGAACCCTTTCGGTCCCGAGAAGGACTCCCTGGACCGGATGAACCGCGCCCTGGTCCACCGCGGCCCGGACGACGAGGGCGTCGTCCTGCTCGGCGAAGCGGGCCTGGCCATGCGGCGCCTTTCGATCATCGATCTCGAGCACGGCCATCAGCCGATCGCCAACGAGGACTCCACGGCCTGGATCGTCTTCAACGGCGAGATCTACAACCATCGCGAGCTGCGGCGCGACCTGATCGCGCGAGGCCATCACTTCCGGACCGACAGCGACACCGAGGCGATCCTCCACCTCTACGAAGAGCGCGGCGAGCGCGTGGTGGACGACCTGCGCGGCATGTTCGGCTTCGCCATCTGGGACTCGCGGCGCCGCAAGCTCCTGCTCGCCCGCGACCGCTTCGGACAGAAGCCGCTGTTCTGGACGTTCGATGGGAAAAAATTTTTGTTCGGCTCGGAGATCAAGGCCATCCTCGCCGTGAGCGAGAGGCCCGAGATCGACCTGCGCTCCCTCGACGAGTACCTGACCCTGCGTTTCATTTCGAGCCCGAGGACCATGTTCGCCGGCATCCACAAGCTGCCGCCGGCCCACCTGCTGGTGCTCGACGCGTCGGGAGAAGAGCCGAGGATCGACGTGCGTCGCTACTGGCAGCTCCGCTACCAGCCCAAGCAGCGGATCTCCGAGGCCGATGCGATCGACGAGGGCCGCGCGCGCATCCGCGAAGCGATCGACTCGCACATGATCTCCGACGTGCCGGTGGGCGCCTTCCTCTCCGGCGGCATGGATTCGAGCCTCGTCGTGGCGATCATGTCCGAGCTGATGGCGGAGCGAGGCGAGGGCCGGCTGAAAACCTTTTCGATCGGCGTCGAGGCGCAGGACTTCAACGAGCTGCCCTTCGCCAGGCAGGTCGCCTACCACTGCGGCACCGAGCACCATGAAGAGATCGTCAACCCGGATATGGTGCAGCTCCTGCCGAAGATGGTCTATCACCTCGACGAGCCGTCCGATCCGATCGCCGCCTGCATGTATCACTCGGCGGCGCTCGCGGCGCGCCATGTGAAAGTCGTGCTCACGGGCGACGGCGGCGACGAGATCTTCGCGGGCTATGACCGCTACTTCGGCTTCCGCTGGATCCGGCTCTACGCCGCGCTCCCCGAGGCGGTCCGGCGCCACCTGCTGGGTCCGGCGATCTACGCGCTGCCCGACACCGCCGGTTACAAGACCGTGGCGCAGCGCGCGCGCTGGATGCACGAGCTGGCCTTCCACGAAGGGGGCCGGCGCTACGCCCAGGCCACCGCGTTCTTCCGCTTCGGCCAGGAGGGCAAGGGCGGGTTGTATACCGATCGCATGGCGGAGCGCATCGCCGGGATCGATCCCATGGACAGCGTGGTGAGGGGGTTCGACCAGGCGCTCGCGGACGACGACCTGGACCGCATGCTCGCCGCCGACATCGCCACCCGGCTGCCCGAGCACTCGCTGATGCTCACCGACCGGATGACCATGTCGCAGGGCCTCGAGTCGCGCTCTCCGTTCCTCGACCACCGCCTGGCCGAGTGGGTGGCGACCCTGCCGGTGGGCCTGAAGCTCCACGGTAAGACGCTCAAATATCTGATGCGCCGCGCCGCGTCCAGGTGGCTGCCGGACCCGATCCTCAAGCGGCCGAAGCAGGGTTTCATGTTCCCGCTCGGCTACTGGATGAAAGGCCCGCTGCTGCCGCTCCTGCGCAATCTGCTCTCGGAGTCCGTCCTGGTGGAGGAGGGGATCTTCCGGCGCGAGCCCATGGAAAGGCTCCTGGGCGAGCACCTGGCGCAGAAGGCCGATCATCACGTGCGCCTGTGGCTGATCCTCAACGTCGAGATGTGGTACCGGATGTTCGTACGCGGAGAGGCCCTCGAAGACCTGTCGGGCCTGCTGCGGGAGCGGCTCGGCTCGGCAGCCTGACCAGGAAGAACGATGAGCCGTCTCAAGACGATCCTGCGGCTGGCTGTTTCCGCAGCCCTCGTCGCCTGGGTGCTGCACCGGTCGCCGCTCGGCGAGGTCAAAGAGGCCTTCCGCTCGGCGGATCTCCGCTTCGTGCTGCTCGCCCTGGCCCTGACGCCGTTTGGCTACTGGTCGAGCGTCTCGCGCTGGCGCCTGCTGATCCGCAGCCAGGGCGGCGACGCGCCGTTCGGGTTTCTCGTGCGGTCGTTCCTGGTGGGGGTGTTCTTCAACAACCTCCTGCCCTCGACGATCGGGGGAGACGCGGTGCGCGCCATCGACACCGCGCGCTCGGGCGTGGGCCGGGCGGCGGCGGTGGCGATCGTGGCCGTGGACCGCTTCGTGGGACTCCTGGCCCTGATGCTCTTCGCGGGCGCCGGGCTCCTGCTCTCCGGCCATCTGACCGACCGGGTGCCGGCGCTCTACGGCTGGGTGGCGGGCGGCGCGGTGGCCATGGGGCTCGTGGCCGCGCTCCTGTTCCTGCCCTCGCGCCGCGCCCCGGACCTCCTCGCCCGCCTCGGAAACCGGCTGCCGGAAAAATGGGGAGGCCTCTTCAACAGGATTTCCGGCGCGTTTTTCGCATTCCAGGGACGGGGGGATGTCCTTGCAAAGGCGTTCGCCTGGTCGCTGGTGCTCCAGACTCTCGTCGTGCTGAACGGTTGGCTCCTGGCAAAGGCTCTGCACGTGCCGATAGCGCTGCCCTACTTCTTCCTGATCGTGCCCCTGGCCGTCTTCCTCATGATGGTCCCGGTCTCGATCAACGCCATCGGCGTGCGGGAGAACGTCTGGGCCTTCTTCTTCGCCGCCTTCGGAGTCGCCGCCGCGAAAGCCGTCGCCCTGGCCTGGCTCGACTATGGCCTCGTCCTTCTCCAGGCCCTCACCGGAGGCATCCTCTATCTGATGCGCTCGAAAGCCTCCCCCTCCCCCGAAGAGAGCGCGCTGGGGGTGGCCCCGTGAAAATCCTCCTCCTCGCGCCGCACCCCTTCTTCCAGCAACGCGGCACGCCGATCGCGGAGCGCATGCTCCTGGAGGTCCTGGCCGGGCGCGGGCACCAGATCGACGTGCTCACGTTCCATGAAGGCGAGGACGTCCAGATCCCGGGCTGCCGGCTGCGGCGCATCCCGGCGCTGCCGTTCGTGCACAGTATCCGCGGAATTCAGCCCGGCTTTTCCCTGAAGAAGCTGGCGAGCGACGCGGTCATGCTCCTGACCTGCCTGCGCATGGTGCGCCGGGACCAATATGATGTGGTCCATGCCGTGGAGGAGTCCGCCTTCATGGGCCTCGCCGCGCGATGGCTCTTCCGCGTGCCCTACATCTACGACATGGACTCCGGACTGGCGCAGCAGATGATCGACAAGTTCCCCTTCCTGGCCCGCGTGCGCCCCGTGCTGGAAAGATTCGAAAGGGCGGCCGTGCGCGGCAGCGTCGGCACCCTGGCGGTCTGCCGCTCGCTGGAAGACCATGCCCGCGCCTGCCGGCCGGACGGTTTCGTGGCGCGCATCGAGGACGTCAGCCTGCTGGCCGCCCCGGCGGACACCGGAGATGAGGTGGACGACGTGCCGGAGGGATTGATCGCGATGTACGTCGGCAATCTCCAGCGCTACCAGGGCATCGACCTGCTCCTGGAGGCGTTCCGGCACACCGTGAGCGATCTGCCCGAGGCCCGCTTGGTCGTGATCGGCGGGGACGAGCCCTCGATCGCCCACTACCGGCGCCGCTGCGAGGATCTGGGTATCCCCGCGGCATACGTCGACTTTCTCGGACCGCGGCCGGTCGAGCGCCTGGGTGCTTATCTCAAACGGGCCACGGTCCTGGTCTCGCCGCGCATCCATGGCGAGAACACGCCGATGAAAATCTATTCCTACCTGGACTCGGGCCGGCCGGTGCTCGCCACCCGGCTGCCCACGCACACCCAGGTGCTGACCGACGACGTCGCCCGGCTCGTGGAACCCGAGCCGGAGCCCATGGGCCGCGCGTTGGCCGAGCTGCTGCGCGACCGCAGTCTTCGGGAACGCCTGGCCGCGGCGGCGCGCGACCTGACCCAGAGAGAATTCACGCCGCAGGCCTTTGCAGGGAAGCTTCTTCGTTTTTATGATTCCATTGAAGAGAGGATCCGAGAGGAGAGACGGGATGGACAGACCTCGAGACTCCAGGCTGGACATCAAGGCCATCGCTGAAGCGATCGGCGCGGCGCCAGCCTCATCCTTCCAGGCGCTGCTGGCGTCGGTGGACCTGGACAAGCTCACCGCCAACGACTTCAGCCTGCTCTCCCGGGCCCTGCAGGCCCGTCCCGGCGAGCCGGATCTCAAAATGGCCTTCCTGAGCAACTTCACGCTCGACCTGCTGCCG
>DATANP010000394.1:0-2556 GCA_036266195.1 Thermoanaerobaculia bacterium
CCCGCAAGGTCGATGACCTCCACCGCCTCCTCAAATCGAGGCAACAAAGTCATCAACTCACCATCCACCCCGACCACGAAGCTCCCCCCATCAAAGATCAGCTCGTCGTTGGCCCCAGCCGCATTGACGTAGACCAGGGGCACCCCCGGCCGCCGGGCATGATGAAGCCGGCGCTCCAGAATCCCGGCCCGGAACGGAGACGAAGAGATCGTCACCAGGATCTCCGCCCCGGCCGCGAGCAGCTCGGCCGGAGGATGGACCGGATAGGCCTCGTCCCAGAGATCCTCACAGATCAGCAGCCCGAGCTTCCCGACAGGCTCCGACCGCTCGCCGGGCACGAACCAGCGGGTCTCGTGGAACACGTCATAAGAAGGGAGCAGACGCTTGGGCACCAGGGCGGAAACCCGGCCGCCGTCGAGCAGGGCCGCCGCGTTCCACAGCCCGGGATGCCCGGGCGTCGACCGGCCGGACCGCGCCACGGTGCCGACCACGGCCGGAGGCCCGTCCGCCAGCTCCCGCGCCAGCTCGGAGGTCGCGGCCACCGCCCGGTCCACGAAACCACGATCCAGCAGCAGGTCGCGGGGCGGATACCCGGTGACGGCCAGCTCCGGAAAGACCACCAGCTCGGCACCGCGGGCCCGAGCCTCGGCCGCGGCGTCGATCATGCGGCGGCAGTTGCCCTCGAAGTCGCCGATGCGGGCGTCGAGCTGGGCCAGCCCGATCCTCATCGCACCCCTGGGACCGCCGGCGCCTCGCCGGCGGTATCCTGCGATCGGCTGGTAAGTCGCCGGCGAGGCGCCGGCGGTCCCAGGAGGGCGATTTTCACATCTCCCCCGCTACTGCGGCCAGGAGGTTCAACGCCTCCATCACCGAATCCCGCCGCAGGCAGACCTCGTCGCCCAGCAGGAAGGTGCGGTATCCGAGAGCCATCAGGAACGCCGCATCCGTGACATCCGCCGCTTCAGGTACAGGATGCCGGGAGAGCGACGGAAACAGCCGGCTCCCCACGATCGCCTCGGGATCGGCCCGGATCACCCCGCGCAGCGCGCCCACGATGCGGTGCGGCTCCACGACCTCCACGTAGAGATCGCCGCGGGCCGCCATCAGCCTTCCGAGCCGGGCGCCATGCTTCGCGGCGAAGGCGAGGCCGCGGCGCGACTCGATCTTGAGGACCAGCTCGGCGTCCGGCAGGATGGACCGGACCTCCTCCACGTCCTCCGGCCTCTCCACATAGGAGAGCATCACCTTGCGGAGGCCCACTGCCTTCATGGCTTCCAGGTAGTCGCGGTCCGTGTCCGTGAGCGTGCCCTCGATCTCCAGCGACGGATCGACCACGTTGACCGACTCGCCGGGCCCGATCACCCGGCGCGGCCCGTCTTCCAGGATGAGGCGGTCGCCTTCCACCGCCACCACCCGGGCGTGCTCGCGGCCGTCGTCGAAGAAGGCGTCCGCGGGCGTGCGCACCCGGATGCGGTGGCTGATAAGGACCTCGGTGAACGGCGGCACGGCGGCGGCCATCACCCGGAGCTGGCGCCCCTTGAGATCCACCCAGAGCGGCGGACCAATCCCGGTAAGCCGGGCGAGAGCCTCGCCCGGCGTCTCCGCCAGGGGCATCACCGTGTTGAGCCGCAGGCCGCCGACGAGAGGGTGCGCCGCCAGCTCGGAGAGGAACGGAGCGTACGGCGGCGCGGTGACGATCACGCGGACCTGCACCGCGCGTCAGACCTCCAGCGTGGAGGAGCAGTACGTGCAGACGTACCGCCCCATGGCCGAGGCCGGCAGGCGCGCGCCGCAGCTCGGGCAGACCAGCGAGCGCGGGCCCTCCCTGCGGATGCGCTCGGCCACCTCCTTGACCTTGCCCTCGTCCTGCCGCGCCTTCATGTTGGTCTGGAAGTCGCCGAAGTGGCCCCAGGTGCGCGCGATCAGGCCGAGCGCGTAGTCGATGGCCCGCGACTCGTCGTCGATGTGGAAGATGTGCTCGTCGCCGATCGCCTCGGTCCACTGCTGATCCACCTCGTCCCCCTTGCGGCCCGTGGGCCGGCGCAGGAACCAGGTGTTCCAGCGCTGCGCGACCCGCTTCCAGGTCTTCAGCGAATCGAGATCGGAAGAGCCGCCCAGGATGCGGCTGGTCCAGGACGAAGATCCGCCGCCGTCGGGCTCCTGCGGGTTCGAGTCGCCGAGCAGCCGCTGGATCTGGTCGCGCGGGATGGTCTTGTGCATGGGCGCGTCGCCGAACACAATCAGGAACGGGTCCGTGGCGTTCGGCACTTCGACGTGGTTCTCCACCCACCAGGCGAACAGGCCGTAGCTCTCGGGAGCGTCGCCGCCGCCGCCCTCGCCGAACAGGCCGCCGAGGAGCTGCTCGAGATCGTAACCGTGCGCGAAGTCCGTGGCCTGGAGCGGCCAGCGGTCGGCCTTGGCGTCGCCGATCGCCGCGAAGCAGATCTCCAGGTCCTCCCGGTACTGCGCGAGCGTGTTGTAGAGCAGCGGCAGCCGGTCGAAGATTTCGAACGGCCAGTTGGCCATCGAGCCGGTCACATCCACGGCCACGATGAG
>DATANP010000395.1:0-7483 GCA_036266195.1 Thermoanaerobaculia bacterium
ACTCCTGAGATGGCGGAACTCAATGTCGCGGAGAGATACAATGAACCCTCGGAGCTCGTCGCGCCGCTTTTCCTTCTTTAGTGTTCGAATTTCCTCCTTGAGCTCCTCAATTGTGCTCTCCAGGGCTGCCTGGGCTTGTAATGGTACCTTGTATTGAATCGAGCGAAAATCCTGGACGGGATTGGTGGGATGTGCTTTCCAGCTAGCCAATTTCGCAAGATCTCTCTCGATCTTGCCGCGCAGCTCCTTCTCTATTCCATCTATGTTCCTGCGATAGAATGTGATTCTATAACTTGCGAGATCAAAGGGCAATTTCTGATCAGTCTTTTCGCAGATCACGAGCGTTTTGTTATCAATGGTATGTGCGATTCCCAGCTCATAAAAGACATTGGGGTTCGAGCCTGAGACATCGGCGATAACCACATCAGCCGCAAAAATGTCCTTTATAATGTCGGAGATGATCGCGCTTGGGCCAGATGCGTGGTCGGCCCGATGGCAGTCAAAACCCGCAGCATCTGCGGCAGGCGCGATGGCATGCTCATACACCTCCTTGTACTCCTCGGCGAAGGGCATCAGCACAAAGCAGGTAGGTTTCATGGCAGCCTCTTTCGATCCTGCGCGTTGCTACATGTTATTTCGTTCGCTTAGGTGCGTCAACGTGATAGACGTCTGCGCATAAAGCCGCCATGTCGGGCGGATGGCGCAGGCTCCGCTGAAATCGTACCGAGTCAGAGGCGTCTCAACAGGAGCGTGCGCCCAGAAACCCGGGGGCCCCAGAGAAACGAGAGACTCACCGCGTTCGCGCACCCGCTCAGGGGCCGAAGGAAGTATCCGCTCCGGTGCAATGCCGTGTCGAGCTGCCGGAGTGTTGGCCGATCGGTAGAAAGGGGCACGATGCGCTGGGGGAGCTGCTCGCGGACCGATACCTTATATCCAGCCTCCCGAAGGATTTCGGGCAGCTCTTTCACCGTGATGCGCGGGTTCGGAAGCGATACACGCGTGTCGAGATATTTGAACGGAAGCGCGATCGCCAGGCTCAGCACCGCAAGATAGAAGACGACTGCGATACTCGCCGCAAAAAGACGATAGCCGCGAAAAACAAAGGTAGCGAACAGTGCCAGCAGGGTCAGGTGAAGCGCCAGCGAGAACGCAAGCTCTCCCATGGGTGGTAAAACAGCCTGAACCGCGCCATAGAGGAGGCCGAACGCAATGGCGCCGCCGACGCGGCTGGAGCGGGTAGGGGCGGTCACCGTCAATCCTCGCGGGGGGCCTGCTCCAAGGTGCCCGAAACATTGGGAATCTCCTCGACGCTATGGTACACATACCCACCGCGCGCTCGGACCCGTTCGACTTCGTCGTCTGCGCCGCGAGACGAACCCGCGATACGTAGAATTGCGTCACAGCGATCCGCCAAGGCAAGAGAGAGCGGCATCATGATGGCCTCATACATCTGGGGGCCCGCCGCTTGTATCACCGGAAGGGCCAGATTGACGCCGATAAGCGGGATGTGGCCCCGGCGAAACACCTGGTACGCGGCCTGGTTCAGAGCGAGGAGATTGGCCTCTCGATCCGCGTAGGTTTTGGCGCCGGTGTTATAGGGACCCGAAATCATGATCCACACGAATTCGATACCCTTTCTCTGAAACGCGCGGGCGCCAGCCGTCGAAGCCATCATCCTCTTTCAAGCCCGCGCTTTGTCTCATGCTACGTCGTTCGCTCAGGTGCGTCAACGTGATAGAAATCTGCGCATAAGTGACGCAAACCCGGGATGATCGAGGCCAACTTCGGCACCGTGGAGCACGACGTGCCCCAGACCGGGAACAGGAGGAAATAGCCCGCGGCGGCGCAGGTCGCTGCGGATCGCTCGCGGTGGCGTAAGCTCCCAGATGTCGGCGTAGGATATAGAGACATGAGCACCCCCAAGGCCTACGTCGTCCAGGAACCGTTCGGCCTCGATGCCCTGACCCTGGTCGAACGCCCCGCACCCGAGCCCGGCCCCGGGCAGGTTCTGGTCCAGATGCACGCGGTGTCGCTGAACTACCGCGACCTCCTCGTGATCCGAGGCGTCTGGCGGCCGAAAGAGCCGCGCATCCCGGGGTCGGACGGGGTAGGGGAGGTCGTGGCGACCGGCGAAGGCGTGACGCGGGTCCAGTCAGGAGACCGGGTGGCCGGTATCTTCTACCCTGGGTGGATCGACGGTCCGGCAGCGCCCGAGAAGCTTCAGGCGCCTTCGCTCGGCGGTACGGGAGCGGACGGGACGCTCGCCGAGTTGGCGGTGTTCGATGAAGAGGCAGTGGTAAAGGTGCCGGAGCACCTCTCGGACGAAGAGGCCGCGACGCTGCCGCTGGCGGGTGTCACGGCGTGGCACGCGGTCGTCACCCGTGGGGGAGTGAAGGAGGGCGATACCGTGCTGGTGCAAGGCACCGGAGGCGTCTCCCTCTTTGCCCTCCAGTTCGCCCGGATGATGGGGGCCAGCGTCATCGTGACCTCCAGCAGCGAGGAGAAGCTGCGCCGGGCTCTCCGGTTGGGTGCCATCCACGGAATCAATTACAAGGACACGCCCGCCTGGGATGAGCTGGCTCTGGAGCTGACCGGGAACCGGGGAGTGGACCACATTGTGGAAGTCGTGGGAGCGGAAAACCTGACCCGATCGCTCAACGCCGTGCGCATGAGCGGCACGATCAGCGTGATCGGTCTCCTGGGCGGCACGAGCGCCCAGATCGAAACGTTCGGGTTCGTGGAAAAGAACGTGCGCTTGAACGGCATCCTCGTAGGATCGCGCGAGATGTTCGAAGCGATGAATCAAGCCATCGCAGAGCATAGGCTGAAGCCGGTGATCGATCGCGTGTTCGGCTTCGACGAAGTACCCGCGGCCGTGCGCTACCTGGAAGCGGGAGCGCACTTCGGCAAGGTCTGCGTCCGTATGAATTGACAGCCTCTGCAGTCGTGACAGCATAGGCGGGAGGGGGAGCGCCATGCGAGCGGCTTTGTTCGAGAGCTATGGGGGTGTCGACCGGCTGCAGGTCCGGGAGGTGGAGAATCCCGGACCGCCGGGTCCGGGGCAGGTGCTGGTCCGGGTGCGTGCGTCCAGCGTCAACCCGCTCGACTGGAGAATCCGGCAGGGCCAGCTCCGGCTGGTCATGCCCGCGAAGCTCCCGCTGATTGCTGGTTTCGATCTTGCGGGCGAGGTGGAGGCCGTCGGCCCCGAGGTCACGCGCTTCGCTCCGGGCGATGCGGTCTTCGGACAGACCGGGAACCGCCATGGCGGCGCCTGCGCAGAGCTGGCCCTGGCGCTCGAATCCGCACTGGCCACGAAGCCGGAGGCGCTGTCGTTCGAGGAGGCGGCGGCGATTCCCATGGGCGGGCTCACCGCGCTCCAGGCTCTCCGCGATCATGGAGAGCTCGCCGCGAACGAACGGGTCCTGGTCCTCGGCGCCTCCGGCGGCGTCGGTCACTTCGCGGTGCAGATCGCGGGAATCCTGGGGGCCCGGGTCGCCGCCGTGGCCAGCGGCAGCAACCAGGATTTTCTCCGGAAGCTGGGCGCCGAGCGGATCTTCGATTATCAGGCGGAGGACTTCCGCGATGACGAAGAGGTCTATGAGGTCATCTTCGACGCCGCCGGCAAGAGCTCCTATCAGGATTGCGCTCTCTCGCTGGCCGAAGCCGGGGTGTACGTCACCACGGAAGTGGGCCCCAGGCCCTTCTTCGCGGTCATGGCAAGCCGGTTCCGCGGACTGTTCGGCGAGGACCGCCGAGCGCGCATGTTCTGGGTCAAGGCCCGCGCCGCGGACCTGGAGCTCCTCGGCCGCTGGGCCCGGGAAGGACGGCTGCGCCCGGTCCTTGAAAAGGTTTTCCCTCTCGAAGAGATCCGCCAGGCGCACGAAGCCAGCGAGACCGGTCACGTCCGCGGCAAGATCGGAGTGCGGATCTCGTGATCGGCCTAGCACTGGGCCAGTGCTAAGCTTCGCCTCATGACGAAAGACCAGAACCCCACGTCCGGACCCGCCCTTGCCGAGCTGCTGCGGAAGGGGCACTCCAACAACCCCTGGCATGGACCGGCCACGGCGGACCTCTTGGCCGGTGTATCCCCTTCGATGGCGGCAGCCAGGCCCGCTGCCAATGCCCATAGCATCTGGGAGATCGTGCTCCACATGACCGGCTGGCAGCGCGAGGTGGCGCGCCGGCTGCGTGGCGCGACGCCGGGGCTTCCGGACGAGGGCGACTGGCCGGTGCCCCCCGTGGCCAGTCAGGAGGCCTGGGACCAGGCGCAGGCCGATCTGCGCGAGAGTCTCGAACAGCTCGCGGAGGCTGCAGCTTCCCTTTCGGATCAGGATCTCGAGGCGCGGATCGGGACCTCCTCGCGGCCGCTCGGAACGGGCGTCACCAAGGCCGAGACGGTGATCGGCATGATCCAGCACAATGCCTATCACTCCGGCCAGATCGCGCTGCTGATCAAGGCCCTGCAGTGAAGATCCTTCTCTTCGGTGCGACCGGCTCTGCGGGCGGCAGCGTCCTGAATGTCTGCCTCGCATCGCCGGCCGTCTCAGAGGTCCGGGCGATCGTGCGGCGGCCTCTCGCGATTTCGGATGGCAAGCTGCGCGTGTTCGTCCATGGCAACTATCTCGACTACGCTCCGGTCGAGGAGGCTTTCAAGGATGTGGATGCCTGCCTGTACTGCCTCGGCATCTCGGTGAATCAGGTGTCCGGCGAGAGCGAGTATCGGAAGATCACTCACGATTTCGCTCTCGCCGCGGCGCGGACGCTCAAGGCGCATAGCCCTGGCGCGGTGTTCCATTTCGTGAGCGGTCAGGGCGCCGGCCTGAACAGCCGCATGATGTGGGCGCGGGTGAAGGCGGAGACCGAGCGCGATCTCGTCGAGCTGATCAGTGCGGTCTGCTGGCGGCCGGCGTCCATCGACGGTGCGGATTCGGCGAGCCAGCCCCGGCTCTATCAGGCCCTGCGGCCCGTGTTCCGCCTCCTGAGTCCGTTCCGCAGCCTCTATGTCAAGGGCGAGGACATCGGCCGTGCCATGTTGCAGGCGACCGCCGAAGGTGTGCGCGGCCGGACGATCGAGAACCGGGAGATCCGTGACCGGGCCGACCGCTTTACTTCGCCTTGACCGTCAAGGTCATGGTCATCCCCTTGGCCGAGTGGCTGCCGATGGGGCACCAGACCTTGTACTCGCCGGGCTGAAGGGTGACCTCGGCGGTGCCGGACTTGCCGGACTTCACGATGACCGGCGTCATGTCCGCGATGCCCGGGCCTTCGAGCTTGAAGCTGTGGCTCTTGTGGCCCTGGTTGTGAAGGACAAAGGTCGTCGGCCCCGGGGGGAGGGTGTGCGGCATGTCGATGGCGTATTCGGTCAGCCGGACCTCGATGGAGGCCGCGTTCTCCGCGCCGGTGGCGGCTGGGGCTGCGGCGAGGGCCAGGAGAAGGATGGCGGCGCAGAGGACGGGGATCTTCAGGCTTTGGTTCATGCTTTGCCTCCAAGGGCTTCGAGGCGAGGATAGCCCTCGCTCTGCCCGAGGGCAACCAGCCGCTGCTCGCAGTCGGCGCAGAAGCCGTTCGCCGGACCCGGCCGCTGCGACGCGAGGCCGTCGAGAATTCCGGACAGCGGCTCCCGGCGCAGCGAGAAGGATGGACTGGCGAGGAAGGCGCAGGGGGTGATGCTCCCATCCGGACGGATGCGGAGGAACACGCGGCCGGCGCCGCACCCTTCGGTCTCGCGGACCCTTGGATCCGAGCACGGCAATCCGGCATGGAGGTCCTGCAGGATGATCTTCGTCGGCCCGTCCGCGGTCTTTCGCAGGCGTTCCCATTCCTCAATCGACGCCCGCAGCTCCGCGCCGCTCAGCGCGAGCCAGGCCGAGGCCCGGCCGGCGACCACGAATTCGGTGACGCTCACCGCGGCTGCTCCCAGCTCCCGGGCGAGCTCCAGGAGCGGCCTGGCGCTGCCCATGTTCAACCGGTGCGGTGTGAAGCCGATCACCACCCGCACGTTCCTCGCGGCGAGCCGGCGGATGCCCGCGACCGCCTGGTCGAAGAGGCCGGGCCATTGCCGGATGCGGTCGTGTACGCCGGGCAGGTGGCTGTCCAGGCCCACCGTCACGCTGCCGAGGCTCAGGCGAGCGATCTCGTCGGCCGTCTCCTCGGTGATCAGCGCGCCATTGGTCGCCAGGTTGACTCCGATCCCCAGGCTGAGCGCCTTGCGGGCGAGCTGGGACCAGTCGTCCCGCAGCAGCGGCTCGCCGCCGGTGAGGGTCAGGACGGGGAGCCGCGCATCGGCGAGCTGGCCGAGGAGGCCGAGAGCCTCCAGCGTCGAAAGCTCGCCTGCCGCGTCCACCTCGCGGCCCGATTCGGAGCAGCAGTGGAGGCAGCTCGTATTGCACCGGCGCGTGATCTCCCACTGGGCATAGACGGGCGGATGCGTTGCGCGGAACGGGTTCATCGGTGTCCTCCTTTTCGAGGTCTTTCCAGTAGACACGGAATCCGCCGGCTGCGGCACGCCCTGTGGGAGAGGAAGAGACCACCCGGATGGGTGGGGAGAGAGGAGACAGGGGCGCGCCGGGTGGCGCGCCCCCGTTCCGGATCAGAAGGGAATACCGCGCACGTCCAGGTAGGCGTGCAGGGCGCTCAGGAAGAACCGGACGTGCTCCTGGTTGTCGATCAGGCCGGCGTCGCGGATCTCGTCGAGGGCGCTGACCACGCAGGTCACGTATTCGCCGGCGTTGTTCCAGTCGCCGTCGAAGGAGCAGGGGATCTCGGGGAAGGTGATCCGCTCGCCGGTGCGGACGCCGTAGAGCCGGTTCTTGGTGCCTCCCGTCCAGGTCACTTCCACCATGCCGCGCCGGCCGCCGTCGAGACCGAAGATCAGCTCGGGGCTGTTCTGCGACAGCATGCCGGTGCCGCCCTGGACCGGCCGCGTGACCGAGCTCAGGGTGGTGTTGTTGATCGGACGGGTGTAGGAGACCACCGCGCCGAAGCCGTCGCGGTTGGACTGGCCGCCGGTGGTGATGCCGACCGTGCCGACCACGTCCACCTTGGCCCAGTTGTTGTTGTTGCCGCTGTTGACCTCGACGAAGAGCTCGCCGGGGGCGCCCTGGGGACCGGTGAACTGGAACTTGTTCGGGTCCGAGGTCGGGACCGTGACGAAGACCGCGAAGGCGGCGACGTCGAAGACCGAGCCCAGCGGGTTGGAGAAGATCGGCGCGAGCGGGGTGTCGTCGGTCACGTTGAAGCTGGAGACCGAGACGATGTCGTCGAAGCCGTCGTTGTTGAGGTCGCCCGTGGCCAGGCCCTCGATGTTGTGCTGGACATGGCGGGTGGGATCGCCGAGCGCCGCCTGGTCCCAGGTGAAGGTGGCCGAGCAGTTGCCGGTGTTGTTGAGGATCACGCCGCCGTTGCTGTTGTCCCAGAACAGGGTGTCGTCCTGGTTGCCGTAGGCCACGAGGTCGAGGTCGCCGTCGTTGTCGTAGTCGATGAT
>DATANP010000396.1:0-4950 GCA_036266195.1 Thermoanaerobaculia bacterium
CCCTCGTCGCCCCGGGCGATGCGGTAGGGCAGGGTCCCGGCGAGCACCAGGAGAGTCGAGAGACACGTCACGAAGAGAAGCATGGCCGCTCCGCTGACGCCGGATATGTCGGTGTTCGAGAAACTGCTGAGCCGAATGCCCCCCTCCGCCGCCGCGGGCAGTCCAAGCCAGAATGTCACCGCGCCTATCGTCAGAGGCAAGGTCGCCAGGGTGACGACGCTGCCATGTCCACTCGCGAGGCGCCGGCGGGCCATCACGATGCCGAGGGCAGGGTAGAGCAGGGCAAAGAGGATCAGAGGCTTCTCATACCAGGGGATCGAGAACATGGCTGCTTCAATAGTATCTCCTCCCCCAGGCGTAGCCGAAGCCGTGTTCCTGCAAATTCTATTCGTCTAAAGTTCGGTTCACGTGTCAAAAAACGACCCTCCTGCGGCAACTTAGATAGAGGGGCCTGGAATCCACCGGGCGCTGAACCGTCAGGAGGAGGGGGAAAGTGAGGCGGAACCGAGGCGATCTGGGCGACATTGTTGCGATGTAAGGTTCTGTGTTGCAACTCAAGGTTCCTTGTTGCAATACAGACTTCTGTGTTGCAAGTGCGACTTCTGTGTTGCAATGTAAGGTTCTGTGGCGCGTTGTAACCTTCTATGACCCAATGTAACCTTCTGTGGCGCGTTGTAACCTTCTGTGGCCCAATGTAAGGCTCTACGAGCCAATGTAACCTTCTATGGGCCAACGTAACCTTCTGCGGGCCGTTGTAACCTTCTATACGCCGCTGTAAGGTTCTACGGCCCACTGTAAGGTTCTACGCCGGAATGTAACCTTCTGTGTCGCAATGTAAGGTGCAATTGCAACACAGAAGGTTACAACGCGACATCGCAGCCTTCCCGGCCTTCCGGCAGGTGGCGATGTCTCATCGCGTCCTCCAACCCGTGCTGAGGGGTGGATTTTGGGCAACTTTGTGCCTATTTTGAGGGGACGGGCTTCAAACGGCGTCCGGCCCCGTAGAATGGGCGCTCGCCTGTCGCGACGTGCGACGGATCGGCAGGTTCGCTCGTATAAGGATCTGTCGGAGCAGTTGCAGTTCCATGGTTCATTGACAACTTGGAGGGATGGCGGCCGCCGAGCCCAAGGACGCCGCTATCCCGTGTCTGGTTTCCCGCCGGTAGGGGAGACGGCGGGCTGGGCCGGAGGCGTGCGGAAAGTCTTCGCATGCCTCCGGCAACCAGGCATTCTCGCGCGCGACATTCCAAATCATCAGTCTTCTACGATGCGCCAGGGAGGATGCCGCCGCCGTTCCGACCGAGGACAAGCAGTTTCTGGCTCTCCAGGTAGGCGTCAAAATGGGCTTTGTGAAAGGCCGATCTCATTTCGGGCCCGGCAGGAAGCCGGCGATACTGCCGGGCCGCGTTCACATAGTTATGGCTGCGCAAAGAGGAATAGAACCGATAGGTGGCCACCGTTTCGCGGTAGGCATCCACATCGAAGCCTTCGTGTTCTTCCGGAAAGCATCTCGAGCTCACCAGCAATAAATATAGAAGGGCTTGGTGGTAAAATTCGTCAAAATGGCTTCCATTTCCTTCGACAAGCAGGGACAGAAAGCGAGGAGTCCGGCCAATCAGCTTGCACAATAGATGATGAAACATCGCGCACTTGACCGAATCGACGCCGGCTATGGATTGATAGGAGAGCAGAAGCTCAAGCATCAGGTCCAGGTTTCGCTCTCGATACGAACGGACCAACAGATGCTCCAGTGCGACTACGGTCGCTTCGTCCACGACATAACGGTCTGAGCCGTAGCCGTTGAGATAGAAAAGAAGATGGGTCGCAGCGTAGATCTGATCACGCGTGTAGTAGTAGAATCGTTTGGGAATGCTCATCCGTTCCGGCGTGTATTTCTCTCCCTGCAATAGGGCCATCAGGAATTTGCGCTCTTCATTTCGATAGATGGGGGCATCTTCGTCCAGGGTTCCATAGAATTCGACCAGCGATAGGACGAACTTCTTTTCGGCACGGAGGTCGAAGAACTCTTGCAGCATCGCCACAGTATTCAAGTACCATGAGGAAAGGCTGGGGTTCAACGCGTAGCTTAGCATCGTATGCCGATGAAGCAGGAGATCCTTGATGAGTCTCAGCATAGCGCTCCGTTCTTTGGAGTCATTGCCGAGAAATCGCAGGCAGATCAGCGTTTCGGACAGGAACTTTATCTCGCCGCCGATCCTCTCGCAGTACTTGGTACAGGTTTCGTCGACAGGGATTGCTATCGCTGAAACCTTGTGGAGCAGCTTCCCCAGAATGCTGGAAGTCGCGCGATGATCGTGGTGATAGCTGGGTCTTGAATCTATCATATTGGCTCAATCGGGGGATCATCTCCCCTGGGGGAGATGATCCACTTGAGTTTAACCGGATCAGGCCTTCTTCTCGCTCTCCCACATGCAGTACTTGTCTTTGACGATAAAGAACCAGATCAGTCGGGAGGTCGAGCCTGGGCCACCTGCGCTTTCCAGTCGTTCGGCAAGCCTGGCCATCTCGCCCACGGTCGTATTTGCGTTGAGCAATCCAGATCTGATCAACTCCTGAAGAGCCTCCTGGTCAATCCGGGCATCACCAGCCATAAGGGCCTCCTTTTTGTCTCGGGTCGGTTGTCTTGGCCTCCGCAGCAGCGCTGCATTGGATGCCAACCCTGATAGATCTCACAAGCCTTGCGGAGGTTTAGTCCAGAATAGGAGTCCTGGTGCCTCCGATTCGCTGCGGCCAGACTGCCCAGTCTGGGAACTGGCCGAGTGCCCGGGAGTCTCGTTTGTACGTCGCATAAGGCGGTCCCGTCTGGGATATCCTGGTATCCATGCGATCCTCCCGGTTGCTCGCCTCTCTTGCCCTTGTCCTCTCGTCCTGCGCGCCCGCCGTTCAGGCGCCGGTCTCCCGGCCGGCCGCTCCGGCAGCGGCGGCGTCGCGCGTGTCGGAGCTGGCCGATGCCTATCTGGATTCCTATTTGAAGGCGTTTCCCGAGAACATTACCTGGTTCTCCATGCCCGGCGCCCGGCACGACCGGCTCACCGACAACTCACCGGAGGGCCTGCGCGCCTGGCACGAGGCCGAAGACCGGCTCGCCGCCGCGCTGGCCGGCGTCGAACCGCGGCCGCTCCTCGGCACTCCGGACTGGGTCACCTTCGGCTTTCTGCGCGAGGCGCTCGAGTCCTCCCGCGGCCTGCGCGTCTGTCACAACGAGCTTTGGCCCGTGAACCAGATGGTTGGCTGGCAGGCCAACTACGTCCAACTCGCCGCGGCCCAGCCTGTAAGTACCCCGGATCTGCGCGCCCAGGCCCTGGAGCGCTGGCGCGGCCTGCCGCGCTTCATCGACCAGGAGATCGCCAACCTCCGCGAGGGCATCCGCCTGGGGTACAGCACCCCGAAGCGGAGCGTCGCGCGTGTGATCGAGCAGCTCGACAGCCTCCTCGCCCTGCCGCCCGAGCAGTCGCCGTTCTACAGCCCGGCCGAGCGCGACGACGATCCCGCCTTCCGCAAGGCCTGGCTGGAGTTGCTCCGCGATGGGCTCTATCCCGCTGCCGGACGTTACCGGGCCTACCTGCGCGACGAATACCTGGCGGCCGCCCGCGAGGCTCTCGCCGTGTCCGCCAACCCGGACGGCGCCGCCTGCTATGCCGCCTCCTTGCGCTTCTACACGACCCTCGCGGACTCGCCGCGGACGGTCTTCGACCGCGGGGAGCGGGCGGTCGCCGCGCGCGAGAGCCGGCTCCAGGAAATGGGCCGCGAGCGCTACGGCACGGGCGACCTCGAAGAGATCCGCCGCCGGATGAGCACCGACCCGGCGGACAGGTTTTCCTCGCGCGACGAGATCCTGACCTACTCCCGGGCGGCGGTGGAGCGCGCGAAGCGCGCGGTGCCGCAGTGGTTCGGCCGCGTGGCCCGGGCCGACGTGGTGATCCGGCCGCAGCCCGAGATCGCCGAGAAGAGCAGCTTTTCGCAGTACCTGCCCGCCGCGGAAGACGGCAGCCGGCCCGGCACCTATGAGATCAACCTTTACCAGCCCGAGGATCAGCGCCGCGGCAAAGTCGAGATGACCGCATTTCACGAGACCTGGCCAGGGCATCACCTGCAGGTCGCCCTGGCCCAGGAGCGCGCCCACGCCCACCCCGTCACCCGTTTTCTGTACAACTCCGGCTTCGTCGAAGGCTGGGCGCGCTATTGCGAGACGACCCTCGCCGACGAGATGGATCTCTATTCGTCCGACCTCAACCGCCTCACCGCACGGGCCGCCCTGCCCAGTGGCATGGTGCTCGACACGGGTCTACACGCCCTGGGATGGACGCGGCAGCAGGCCGTCGACTACATCCGTTCAAAAAGCCACAGCGTCACCCCCGAGCGCGCCGAGACGGCGGTCGACCGCATCTCGGTCCTGCCTGGCCAGCTCACCAGCTACGACGTGGGCGAGCAGGAGATCCTCGCCCTGCGCGACGAGGCCCGCCAGGCCCTGGGCACGCGCTTCGACATCCGCGCGTTCCACGACCGGGTGCTCGAAAACGGCTCGATCACCCTCGGTATGCTCCGCGAGGTGATCCACCATTGGATCGCCACGGAATCGGCGAGTGTGGCTACCGAGAGGCCACAGGATCGGCCAGGGAACTGAAAGCGTCTGATCGCGCCGCTGCCTTCAAGTCTCAGCCAAGGCGCTCAATCGGCGAACGAACGCGTCGGCAAACGCACGAGTGACGGCGCCTTCCGCGATGTCGTCCAGCCACCCCCAGGCGCCATCCTGGTTGCATTCGAGAAACCAGACCTGCTGCTCCGGATCCACGATCAGGTCGAGGCTCCCTATGAACAACCCCATCCGGGCCATGAAAGCCCGGATCTTGACGACGGTGCCCTCGTCGAGTGACACGGGGGTGAAGCCCGCCACCTCGATGCCTTTGCGCCAGTCGAGCGACGAGAGCT
>DATANP010000397.1:0-6834 GCA_036266195.1 Thermoanaerobaculia bacterium
CGTTCCGGCCTCTCACCGGGTGGTCGATCGTGGAGGAAGTGATTGGGGGCGATCGGTGGGCGGACATCGAGGTGGCTTTGCCTTGCCTGGTGGCTCTGGGGATCGCGGTTGCCGACCTCTGGCGCTCGTGGGGGATCGAGCCCACGGCCGCGGTGGGCCATAGCTCGGGCGAGATCTCGGCGGCGTACACGGCGGGCGTCCTGACCGTCGAAGAGGCGATGCTGGTGAGCGTTCACTACAGCCGGGCTTTGGGGAAGATCCAGGGGGCCGGCGGCATGGGCGTGGTGGGGCTGCCGCCGCAGGAGGCCGCGGCGCGGATCGGGCCGGATCTCACGGTCTCCGGGTGGCTCAGCCCGGTCTCCTGCACCGTGGCCGGCGACGCGGCGGAGGTGGACGTGTTTCTTCTCGGTCTCACGAAGGAAGGCGTGTTCGCGGCGCGGGTGGCGCTCCTCGACGTGGCCGCCCATACGCCCGCGACCCTGCCGCACCAGGCGGTCCTGCGCGAGGCGCTGGCCGGGCTGAAGCCGCTCCCTCCGGCTATCCCCCTGATCTCGACTGTCACCGGCGAGCCGCTGGACCGGCACATGGACGCCGGCTACTGGGCCGAGAATCTGTCGCGGCCGGTGCTGTTCTCCCGGGCCGTGGAGAGGCTGCTCGCATCCGGCGAGAGGATCTTTCTGGAAGTGGACGCTCATCCCATCCTCGCCACTCCCATGGAGCAGGGCTTTGCCGCGGCGAGGGTGTCGGGGACCGTTCTTCCGTCTCTCCGCCGGGACGAGGCGGCGTACGCCGTTCTCTCCGGATCGCTGGCCTTGCTGGGAGGGAGGCGGGAGAGGCCGGACCGGATGGAGCTGGTGCCCTTCTCGGCACGCTCGCCCGAGGCTCTGCGGGACCTGGCCCGCGGGACGGCCGGTGTGGAGGGCTCGCTCTCGGATCTGGCGTGGACCGCGGCCGTGCGGCGGGGCCATCACGAGCACCGGCTCGCGGTCGTGGCCCGGTCGCGGGCCGGGCTGGCGGAGCGGCTGGAGGCGTTCGCGCGGGGCGAAGCCGCGGCAGGCGTGGTGTCGGGCCGCAAGGCGAGAGGCGCGCCTGGAGAGACCGGGCTGGTGTTCGTCTTCTCGGGCCAGGGCCCGCAGTGGCCGGGCATGGGCCGGCAGCTCTTCGCGGAGGAGCCGGTGTTTCGCCGGGTGGTGGAGCGGTGCGACGAGGCGCTCCGCCCGCTCCTCGGCTATTCGTTCCGGGAGCGGATGGAAGCCGAGGACGACGCGCTGTCCCACACCGAGGTGGCGCAGACCGCGATCTTCGCTCTCCAGGCGGGACTGCTGGCGCTCTGGCGCGAGTGGGGCGTCGAGCCGGACGCGGTGGTGGGGCACAGCGTGGGCGAGGTGGCCGCGGCGCACGCCTCGGGCGCTCTCTCGCTGGAGGAGGGCGCGATCGTGGCCGCCTGCCGCGGCAGGGCCATGGAGCCGGCCCGCGGCCTCGGCGGCATGGTCGCGGTCGAGCTGCCAGCGGCCGAGGTGGAGCCCCTGCTCGCCGATCTGGATCTGTCGGTCGCGGCGATCAACAGTCCGGCATCCACGACCGTGGCCGGCACCCCGAAGGCGCTCGGCGAGCTGGGGCGCCGGCTGGAGCGCCTGGGGCTCACCTGCCGCCGGCTGCGAGTGGAGTACGCGTTCCACACCGCCCAGATGGACCCGTGCGTGCGCGAGCTTCAGCCCCTGCTCGCCGAGCTGCGGCCGCGGGCCGTGACCACGCCGATGATCTCCTCGGTCACGGGCGAGCCGGTGACCGGCACTGATCTGGATGCCGGCTACTGGTGCGCGAACGTGCGGCAGCCGGTGCGCTTTGCCCAGGCTCTGGAGAAGCTGGCCGGAAGCTCGGTCTTCCTGGAGGTCGGGCCGCACCCGGTGCTCTCCGTGGCCCTGACCCAGACGCTGGACGCCGCCGCCGTGCTCGCCTCGCTCCGGCGCGGCCGGGACGAGCGCGAGACGCTGCTGGAGGCCCTGGGGTCCCTGTGGGTCCAGGGGCAGACGGTGGACTGGGCGGGCGTCCACCCGGACGGCGGCCGGCAGGTCCGGCTTCCCACCTACCCGTTCCAGAGACAGCGGTATTGGTTTGAGGGCCGGGTGGTATCGAAGGCAGTGGCGCCGGCAGTGGTGATCCAGGAGGACTTTGGCGCCGAGCGGCTCCTGGCGGAGCAGCTCGACGCTTTCAACCGGATGGTGGCCTTGCAGCTCGACGTGCTCGGGCGGGGAGAGAACTGAATGATTTCGGAGCCGTTGAACGCAACCCGCCACGGGCGCATCGCCTCGACGTTGCAGGGGATCCTGGGCCGCGTGCTGCGCATCGAGCCGCGGGACATCGACGTCGAAGCCCCGTTCCTGGAGCTCGGCGCCGACTCGCTGGCCCTGGTCGAGGCATTGCGCGGTCTCCAGGACGCCTACGGGGTCAGGATGACCATCCGCCAGCTCTTCGAGCAGTTCCCGACGATCTCGGCGCTGGCCGCGTTCCTGGACCAGATCCTGCCCGCCGAGGCCGCCTCTCCCGCCCCCGCGCCTCCGCCGCCGGTGGCTCCGGTCCAGGTCCAGACTCCGATCCCGCCCCCGGTCCCGATCCCCCAGGCGCCGCTCCCGGCCGTGGCCGGCACGGGCATGGAGCGGGTCTTCGGGATGCAGATCCAGGCCTTCAACCAGCTCGTGGCCCAGCAGCTCCAGATGCTCGGCGCCCGTCCCGCTCCCCAGCCTGCCCCGGCTCCAGCTCCGGTTCCGGCGCCCCAGCCCGCCGCCAGTCTGAAGCCGGTGCTCCCGACCTATCTCGGCAAGGCGGGCAAGGCGCCGGGCGCGGCTCTGACGGAACGCCAGCAGCGCCACCTGGACGCGCTGGTCGAGCGCTACTGCCGCAAGACCGCGAAGTCCAAGGAGCTGACCCAGCGCTACCGGTCCGTGCTGGCCGACAGCCGGGCCACGGTCGGCTTCCGGCCGATGACCAAGGAGATGCTCTACCCGCTGGCGCGCGCGGGCGGCAAGGGCTCGCGCCTGTGGGACGTCGACGGCAACGAGTACATCGACCTCACCATGGGCATGGGCGTCCACCTGCTCGGCCATGCGCCGGACTTCCTCCAGGAGACGTTCGAGCGCCAGGTGCGGGAGGGCTTCGAGATCGGGCCGCGCTCGGCCCATTCCGGCGAGGTGGCGGCCCTCTTCTGCGAGCTGACCGGCATGGAGCGGGCGACGTTCACCAACTCGGGCACCGAGGCGTGCATGACCGCCATCCGCCTGGCCCGGGCGCGCACCGGCCGTACCAAGATCGTCATGTTCGCCGGCTCCTACCACGGCCACTCCGACGGCACGCTGGCCCAGAGCCAGGAGATCGACGGCGAGCTGCGCTCCTTCCCGGTCGCCCCGGGCATCCCGCCGCGCGTGGCCGACGACGTGCTGGTCCTCGACTACGGCACGCCGCGCGCCCTGGAGATCATCCGCGAGCACCGCCACGAGCTGGCGGCGGTCATGGTCGAGCCCATCCAGAGCCGCCGGCCCGACCTCCAGCCGGCCGGGTTCCTCCACGAGCTGCGCAGGTTGACGGCCGAGAGCGGCATCGCGCTCATCTTCGACGAGATGATCTGCGGCTTCCGGCTGCATCTCGGCGGCGCGCAGGCGCACTTCGGCATCCGGGCCGACCTCGCCACCTACGGCAAGATCGTGGGCGGCGGCCTGCCCATCGGCGTGGTGGCGGGCTCGGCCGAGTACATGGACGGCATCGACGGCGGGATGTGGCGCTATGGCGACGACTCGCGGCCCGAGCGCGAGACCACGTTCTTCGGCGGCACCTTCTGCCAGCACCCGTTCGCCATGTCCGCGGCCAAGGAGGTGCTGGCGTACCTCAAGAAGCAGGGCCCGGCCCTCCAGCAGGACCTCAACGCCCGCACCGAGCGCTTCGCCGGCCGGCTGAACGACTACTTCACGGCCGACAAGGTACCGATCAAGGCCGTCCATGCCCACTCGCTGTTCCGGTTCAACTTCTCGGCCAACGCGGAGCTGCTCTACTACCACCTGGTGGAGAAGGGGGTGTACGTCTGGGAGTGGCGCAACAATTTCCTCTCCACGGCCCACACCGACGCGGACCTGGATTTCGTCCTCGACGCGGTGCGCGAGAGCGTCGAGGCTCTCCGCGAGGGCGGCTTCCTGCCCGACCGCCCATCCGGCGGGGGAGAGAAGGCGCAGGCGTTCTGGGGCCGACCCGGGATCAAGCCTTCGCTCGCCCCCGTGGCTTCGGCTCCCGCCGAGGCTCCGGTCCCCAGGGCGGACACGGAGACGCGGTTCAGCCTCTATTTCTTCGGCAACTACGCCGCCGACTTCCAGGCCGGCAAGTACGACCTCCTGGTGGACTGCGCGCGCTTTGCGGACCGCGAGGGCTTCTCCGCGCTCTGGTTCCCGGAGCGCCACTTCCACGCCTTCGGCGGCTTCTGCCCGAACCCGTCCGTGCTCGCCTCGGCGCTCGCCCGGGAGACCGAACGCATCGCGCTGCGCGCCGGCAGCGTGGTCCTGCCGCTCCACCACCCGCTGCGGGTGGCGGAGGAGTGGTCGCTGGTGGACAACCTCTCCGGCGGCCGGATCGGCCTGGCCTACGCCTCGGGCTGGCACCCGAACGACTTCGCCCTGGCGCCGGAGAGCTACGGCCGGCACCGCGACCTGACGTTCGAGAGGGCGGAGATCATCCGCCGCCTCTGGCTCGGCGAGGCCGTGCGCATGAAGGACGGCGCGGGCACGGAGGTGGACCTGCGCATCTATCCGCTGCCGGCGCGGCGCGACCTGCCGGTGTGGATCACGATTGTCAACAATCCGGACACCTATCGCCTGGCCGGCGAGATGGGTGCCGGCGTGCTGACCAACCTCATGGGCCAGACGATCGAGGGGCTGGCCGAGAACCTTGCGGTCTATCGCGAGGCGCTGGCCGCGGCCGGGCATCCTCCGGAAGCCGGGCGGGTCACGCTGCTGCTCCACACCTTCCTGGGCCCGGACGCCGAGACGGCCGTGGCCACGGCCCGGCGGCCGTTCCACACCTACCTGGAGTCGTCGGTCGGCCTGGTGAAGAACTTCGCGGCGAGCGAGGGGCTGGAGGTGGACTTCGACCGTCTGTCCCGCGAGGACTTCGAATACATGCTGGAGCTGGCCTACCAGCGCTACGTGAAGACCGCGGCGCTGATCGGCTCGCCGGACACCTGCGCGCCGATCGTGGAGCGGATGCGGAGCCTCGGCGTGGACGAGATCGCCTGCCTGGTGGATTTCGGCGTGGACGCGGACTCGGTGCGGGCGAGCCTGCCCTGGATCGCCGCGCTCAAGGACCACTTCCGGCACCGGCCCGCCGTCCTGCCTGAAGAGGCGGCCGCTCCGCTGACCGAATCGCAGCGCGACCTCTACATGGTGGCGCAGATCGGGGTCGAAGCCTCGCTGGCCTACCTGGAGTCGGGCGCCGTGGAGATGCGAGGGCCGCTCGACCTGCCATCCTTCCAGGACGCGCTCCGCCAGGCGGTCGGCCGCCACGAGGCGCTGCGCGCCGTGGTGCCCGACCCGGACACCCAGGTGTTCCGGTCCACGGTCGATCTCGAGGCTCCGGTGGTGGACGTCTCGGCCTTGCCGGCGGACCGGCGCGAGG
This sequence comes from Thermoanaerobaculia bacterium, assembly GCA_036266195.1. Classification (GTDB taxonomy): domain Bacteria; phylum Acidobacteriota; class Thermoanaerobaculia; order Multivoradales; family UBA5704; genus DATMER01. The sequence continues at coordinate 5,653 of DATANP010000397.1, forward strand.
AGGCGGCGGAGCTCTGGATCGGGTCCGCGGCCCGGCGTCCGTTCGACCTGGAGCAGGGTCCGCTGATCCGGACGTCGATCCTGCGCCTCGGTCCCCGGCTCCACCGGCTGGGCCTGTTCGTCCACCATATTGCCGCGGACGGCCTGTCGCTGAGCCTCTTCCTGGAGGAGGTCTTCACCATCTACGAGGCGGAGCGGGCCGGCTGCCGCGCCGCGCTCCAGCCGGCCATGCGCTACCGCGACTACGTGGCGTGGCTGGCGGCCGGCGGGGATGAGCCGGACGGGATTGAGGGGCGCGAGGCCTGGTGGCTCCGGCACCTTGCGGGGCCGCTGCCCGTGTTCGAGCCGCCCACGGACCGGCCGCGTCCGGCCGTGCGCACCTTCCGCGGCTCGCGCCGCAGGCTCGCCCTGGACCCGGCGCTCCGGGACGGGCTGCGCGCGGTCGGCCGCCGCCAGGGAGCCACGCTCTACACCGCGCTCCTGGCCGCCTGGTCGGCCCTGCTGCACCGCTGGACCGGGCAGGACGACCTGATCGTCGGCGGCCCCGCGGCGCGCCGCCCGCTCGAAGGCGGGGACCGGCTGGTCGGCCACTGCGTGGACCTGGTCGCCTTCCGCAGCCGCCTCGACGGCGAAGAGCCGCCGTTCAGCCGGTACCTGGCCGCCATGCGCTCGCAGGTGCTGGACGTCCAGGAGCGCGGCGTGCCGTTCGCCCGGCTGCTGCGCCTGCTGAAGCTGCCGCCCGATCCGGGCCGGACGCCGCTGGTCCAGACGGTCTTCAACTTCGATCCCGGCCTGGAGCTCACCCGGGCCGGCGGCCTGGAGCTGGCCGAGGTCTCGCCGCCGGTGCCGTTCGTGAAGTTCGACCTGGCCGTCCACGTCCTGGAGTCCGGAGAGGCGCCGCTCCTGCAGCTCGACTACCGCGCGGATCTCTTCGACGCCGCCACCCTGGACCGGCTCCTGGAGCGCTTCCAGGTGCTGGTCGGCGGCATCGTGGCCGACCCGGAGACGCCGCTGGGCGACCTGCCGTTCCTGACCGGCGCGGAGCGGAACCAGTTGCTCGGGGAGTGGAGCGGCCATGCGACCGCGTACCCGCGCGAGACGCCGGTCCACCAGGTCTTCGAAGAGGTCGCGGAGCGACAGCCGGACGCGCCCGCGGTGCTCTGGGAGGACCCAACAGGGGATC
>DATANP010000398.1:0-17793 GCA_036266195.1 Thermoanaerobaculia bacterium
CGATCGGCCGGCCGATCGACGGCTCGCGTCCTCCGGGGTCGCCCCGGTCAACTTCGGTCCAGGTCGAGTAGGTCGTGTCCTCCGAAGGGCCGTACAGGTTGAGCAGCCGCGGCGCCTCGATCTGCCGCGCGAGAGACCGCCGCAGCGGCTCGCCCGCGAGGTTGACCGTGCGGACGGTGGCGGGTACGCCGCGCATCCGCACCAGCTCGGCCATGGCCGACGGTACGGTGTTGAGCAGCCGGACCTCGCCGGCAGCCGGATGCGCCGGCAACGCCAGGGCGTTCTCGCCCAGGATCACCGTGCCGCCCCAGCAGAGCGGCACGAGCAGCTCGAACACCGAGAGGTCGAAGTTGACGGACGTCGCGGCAAAGACCCCGGCCAGCTCCTCCGGCGGGAACACCCCGCGCGCCCACACCGCGAAGGCCACGGCGCTGCGGTGCTCGATGGCCACGCCCTTCGGCCGGCCGGTCGAGCCCGAGGTGTAGATCAGATAGGCGAGGCTGCCCGGCAGGGACGGCGACCCGAAGGAGTCCGGCTCGGGCAGCTCGTCGCGGTCCAGGTCCACGGCGGTTATCTCGTCGAGCAGGCCGTCGAGAAGCCCGTCCAGCAGGCCGGCCTGGGTGATGACGACCGGCGCGCCGGTGTCCTCCAGCAGGAAGGCCAAGCGCTCCTTGGGATAGTTGGGGTCGAGCGGCACGTAGCCGCCGCCGGCCCGGAGCACGCCGAGCAGGGCCGCGACCATGTCCGGCAAGCGGCGCAGCGACACGCCGACCGGCACCTCGGGACCGACTCCCAGGCCGCGCAGCCGCGCCTCGATCCGCCGGGCGCGGCGGTCGAGATCGGCATAGGTCCAGCGCTCTCCCCCGCTCCCGATCACGGCCACGGCTTCCGGTGTCCGCCCGGCCTGGCTCTCGATCAGCTCGTGCAGGCACGCTTGTAGGTAGAACCCGGGGACGTCGAAGGCCGTGTCGTTCCAGGCCGCGAGCACTTGGTGGCGTTCGGCCTCGTCCATCAGAGGAAGATCGGCGAGGCGCGCCTCCGGGTCTTCGGCCACGGCCCGCAGCAGGTTTCCGAGATGGCCCAGCAGGCGCCGGACCGTGGGCGCGTCGAACAGCTCGGTCGCGTACTCCAGGCCGCCCGTGAAGGCGCCGTCCGCCTCCGTAAGGTCGAGCGTCAGGTCGAACTTGGCCGTGACGCCGGCGAGGGGGATCGGCGTCAGGTCGACGCCCGGCAGGCGCAGGCTCCCCAGGGGGGCGGTCTGGAGCGCGAACATCACCTGGAACAGCGGGCTGTGCGACAGGCTCCGCTCCACCCGCATCTCCTCGACCAGGCGCTCGAACGGCAGGTCCTGATGAGCGAAGGCCGCGAGGATGGACTCCCGGAAACGCTCCAGGGCGGCGCCGAAGGGCTCCTCCGGGTCGTCGAAACGCCCGCGCAGCACCAGGGTGTTGACGAAGAAGCCGATGAGCCCGTCCACCTCTTCGCGCGAGCGGTTCGCGACCGGCGAGCCGACCAGGACGTCCGCCTGGCCGGTGATCCGGTGCAGCAGCGCCTGGAAGGCGGCGACCAGGACCATGAACGGCGTGGCGCCCCTCTCCCGGCCCAGGGCCTTGAGGCGGGCCGACAGCCCGGCAGGGAGAGCCAGCGGCTCGACGGCGCCGCGCCAGCTCCTCACCGCCGGCCGCGGACGGTCGGAAGGCAGCTCGATCGCGGCCGGAGCGCCGGCCAGCTCCGCGGTCCAGAAGCGGACCTGGCGCTCCAGGACCTCGCCCTGGAGCCAGGCGCGCTGCCAGACCGCGAAGTCCGTGTACTGGATCGGCAGCGCGGCCAGCGGCTCACCTGTGTAGAGCGCCACCGCCTCCCGCACCAGGACACCCATGGACCAGCCATCGCTCACGATGTGGTGGAGGTTGATCAGCAGCCCCCAGTCGTCCATGGAAAGACGGATCAGACCCGTGCGCACCAGCGGCCCGCGGGCGAGGTCGAACGGCCGGACGGCCTCCTCGACGGCCAGCCGCCGCAGCTCGGGCTCGCGCCGGTTGACCGGCAGTTCCTCCAGGTCCACGACCGGCAGGCTCCAGCCGCGGAAGGGGTTGACGACCTGCCGCGGCCCTTCGGGCGTCTCGGCGAAGGTGGTCCGCAGCGCGCCGTGCCGGCGCACGATCTCCGCGAGGGCGCGCTCCAGCGCCGGCACGTCGAGGCGGCCCGTCAGGCGCAGGGCCGCGGGCACGTTGTAGGCCCCGTTGCCGGGCTCCAGGCGGTCGAGGAACCAGAGACGCTCCTGAGGAAACGACAGCGGTGCCTGCTCCAGGCCGAGCGGCACGAGCGCGGGGGCCGCGTCTCCGGACGTTCCGCCGATCCGTAGCGCCATCTCCGAGAGGCGCGGCGCCTCGAACACGGCGCGGATCGGCAGCTCCACCCCGAACGCCTCGCGCACCCGGGCGGCCAGCCGCGCGGCCATCAGCGAGTGCCCGCCCAGCTCGAAGAAGTGGTCCGACGCGCCGACCTGCGGCACGCCCAGCATCTCCGCCCAGACCGCGGCCAGCCGCTCCTCCGTGGCCGTGAGAGGCCGCTCCGGCCCCTCCGAGACCGTCGCGCCCGGCCCCATCCGCGCGAGCGCGCCGCGGTCGACCTTGCCGTTCGGGGTGAGCGGCAGCGCGTCCAGGAGCGCGAACGACGAGGGGACCATGAAATCCGGCAGGCGTTCGGCCAGTTGCCGGCGGAGCTCCGCCGCTTCCAGATCGGACGGTGCAACGAAGGCCGCGAGCCGGCGGCCGTCGCCCTCGCCGAGCGCCAGCACCGCGGCCTCGCGGACGCCGGGCAGGGCGAGCAGCGCGGCCTCGATCTCGCCGGGCTCGATGCGGAAGCCGCGGATCTTGACCTGCCGGTCGGCGCGGCCCAGGAACTCCAGGGCGCCTTCCGGCCGCAGGCGCACCAGGTCGCCGGTCCGGTACAGGCGCTCCCCCGGTCCGCCGAGCGCGTCGGGCACGAAGCGCTCGGCCGTCAGCTCCGGCCGCCCGAGGTACCCCCAGGCCAGGCCGGGGCCGCCGAGGAACAGCTCGCCGGTGACGCCGATCGGCACCGGCCCGCCGTCGCTGTCACCGCGGCCGAGCACCCGCACCACCGTGTTCGACAGCGGCCGGCCAATCGGCACGGTCGTGGCCCCTTCGGCCACCGATTCCACGAGGTGCCAGGTGGCGAACGTGGTGGTCTCGGTCGGTCCGTAGACGTGCAACAGCCTCTCAGGGCCGCCGGACCGGAGGAGGTTGCGGACCACGGCCGGATCCGACGCCTCGCCGCCGAACAGCACGGCGCGCAGACCACGGAGCGCCTCCGGGATCTCGCGGGCCGCCTGGTTGAACAGGGCCGTGGTGAGGAACATCGCCGTCACCCCCTGATCGCGCAGCGCCGCGGCCAGGTCGGGCAGCGACAGCAGGGCCTCGCGCGGGATGCCGGCGAGCCGGCCGCCGTTGAGCAGGGCGCCCCAGATCTCGAAGGTGGCCGCGTCGAACGAGGTGTTGGATGCCTGCGCCACCACGTCGTCCGGCCCCAGGTCCAGGTAGTTGCCGTGCCAGACCAGCCGCACCACGGCGCGGTGCGGCACGGCCACACCCTTGGGGCGGCCGGTCGAGCCCGACGTATAGATCACGTAGGCGAGGCTCTCCGGCGCCGCCAGCGCAGGAAGATCGGAATCCGGCAGCGCTGGGTCCGCCGCCAGCATCTCCGGCGTCACCACGATGGACGCGCCCACGTCCTCCAGCATGAAGGCCAGCCGGTCCTCCGGGTAGGTGAGGTCCAGCGGCACGTAGGCGCCGCCCGCCTTGAGGATGGCCAGGGTGGCCACGATCAGGCCGGCGGAGCGCTCCAGGCGGACGCCCACGGGCGTGCCCGGCCCCACGCCCAGCGCGCGCAGGCGCCAGGCCAGCCGGTTGGCGCGTCGGTTCAGCTCTCCATAGGAGAGCCGGTCGTCACCGAACGCGAGCGCCGTTGCGTCCGGGGTACGCCGCGCCTGGCGCTCGAACAGCTCGTGGATGCAGGCATCCGGCAGATCGGCGGCCGTGTCGTTCCAGGCCGTGAGGACCTGGTGACTCTCGGCCGCAGTCGTCCAGACGAGATCCGGCAGGCGCCGCTCCGGTGCGGCCGCCACGCTCCCGAGGAGCACCCCGAAGCGGTCCAGGAGGCGCCGCGCCGTGGGCGCGTCGAACAGCTCCGCCGAGTACTCCAGCAGGAGAGCGAGGCCGCCGGCCTCTTCGACCACGTCGAGCCCGAGGTCGAAGCGGGCCTTGCCGCTCGCCGCTTCGACCGGTGTGAGCGTAAGGCCGGGCAGCTCCAGGCGGCGGACCGGCGCGTTCAGGAGCTGGAAGCTCACCTGGAAGAGCGGATTCCAGGCCAGGCTCCGCTCGACGCGCAGCTCCTCGACGAGCTTCTCGAACGGCACGTCCTGGTGAGCGAAGGCGCCCAGAGCCGTCTCCCGCGTGCGCGCCAGCAGCTCCGTGAACGTGGGCGCGCCGTGCAACCGGGCGCGCAGCACCAGGGTGTTGGCGAAGAAGCCGATCAGCCCCTCCAGCTCCGGGTCGGTCCGGTTCGCCACGGGGATGCCGACCAGGAGGTCCTCCTCGCCCGTGAGGAGGGAGAGCAGGGCCTGGAACGCGGCGAGCAGAACCATGAACAGGGTGGCTCCGTGCTCCTGCCCCACCTTGCGCAGCGCCGCGGTCAGGGCCGCCGGCACCTCGGCGCGGTCGGTGCCGCCGGAGCGGTCGGGCGCCGCCGGCCGCGGCCGGTCCGACGGCAGCTCCAACCGGGTGGGCGCGCCGTCAAGCTCCCGCCGCCACCAGGCGAGCCGGGTCTCCAGGGCCTCGCCGCGCAGGGCCTCGCGCTGCTGCGCGGCCCAGTCCGGATACTGGACGGGCAGCTCCCGCAACGGCGATCCCTGGCCGGACGAGAAGGCGACGTAGAGCGCCGCCACCTCGAGGTTGATCACGCCGAGCGACCAGCCGTCGCCGGCGATGTGGTGGAGCGTGAACTGGCAGACGTGCTCCGCCGGTCCGAGGCGGACGAGGAGCGTGCGCAGCACCGGGCCGCGCTCCAGGTCGAACGGCCGCCGGGCCTCCTCGCCAGCGATCCGCCGCGTCTCGGGCTCGCGGGCGGCGGCAGGCAGGGCCTCCAGATCGACCAGCGGCATCTCGATCCGCAGTTCCGGAGCCGCCAGGATCCGCTGCACCGGTTGGCCGTCGGCCTCCGGGCCGGCCACCGGAAAGACCGCGCGCAGCGCCTCGTGGCGCCGCACGACCTCGGCGACCACCCTGCGCAGCGCCGCGACGTCGAGGCGGCCCGCGAAGCGGAGCGCCTGGGGCATGTTGTAGGCCGGGCTGCCGGGCTCCAGCCGGTCGAGGAACCAGAGCCTCTCCTGCATGAAGGAGAGCGGTCCTTCCCGGCGGGCCGGCTCGGGGGCCGCGGCCTCCGGAAGCTCCGGCTGCCGCCCGAGCATCGCGTCCATCCGCTCCGCCATCTGCGCCACGGTCGGCATCTCGAAGAGATCGCGCAGCGGCAGGTCGACGCTGAACGCCTGCCGCAGGCGGGCGATCACCTGGATGCCGATCAGCGAGTCGCCGCCCAGCTCGAAGAAGTCGTCGAGCGCGCCGAGCGGATCGACGCCCAGGAGCTCGCTCCAGATCGCGGCCACCTGCCGCTCGGTGGCGGTGCGGGGCTCGACGTAGGAGCTGGAGAGGCTCGGGCGGGAGTGGACCGGCCGCGCCTCGACCACCAGCTCCTCCACGGAGGCGCCGAAGCGCGCCGCGTGCGTCTCGTCGATCCAGGTCTGGACGGGCTGGCGCGACACGGCGACCTGGGTCCAGCCCATGGCCAGTGCGCGGACCAGCGCCTCGACGCCGCGGTCCGGCGGCAGGCCGTCGCGCAGGATCTCCAGGCGGACCTTGCGCAGCCCCTCCGGCAGGCCGGAGAGGTCCGCCGCCATGCCGACGTCCTGCCAGGCGTCCCAGTTCACGGCCAGGGTGGCGGCGCCGCGGGCGGCGCGGGCCTGGGCGAAGCTGTCGAGGAAAGCGTTGGCCGAGGCGTAGTCCACCTGGCCGCCGCCGGCCAGCAGGGCGGAGATCGAGGAGAAGACGACCATGAGGGCATCGGGGAACAGCTCGTCCAGGACGAGCGTGCCCGCGACCTTCGGGGCCAGGACGCGCACGCAGTCCTCCCGGGTCCGCACCTGCAGCAGGCCGCCCGAGGAGACGCCGGCCGAGTGGAACACGCCGTCGATCCGCCCGAAGCGGGCCAGGGCCTGCTCGCGCACCTCGCGCATCGCCTCCGGGTCGGCCACGTCCGCGGCCAGCACCAGCACCTCGGCGCCGAGCGACTCCAGGCGGCGCACCGCGGCGAGCCGCTGCGCCGTGCGCTCGTCCACGCCGTCCGGGCCGCCGCTCTCCACCAGCGGCGTGCGGCCCACCAGGACCAGCCGCGCCCGCAGGTCGAGAGCCAGGCGCTCCGCCGTGGCCAGGGCGATCCCGCCGAGGCCGCCGGTCAGGAGGTAGACGCCCTCCTCGCGCAGCCGGGACTCCAGGGTCTCCAGGGCGGGGAGATGGACTGGCACCAAGTCCCGCACCCAGCGGTGGTTGCGCCGCAGGGCGAGGACCGGAGCGCCCTCCCCCGCCAGCTCGGCGGCCAGCCGGTCGAGCCGGTCGCGGTCGGTGCGTAAGCGCGCCGGATCGGCGACGTCCACCAAGCGGCTGGAGACCCCCTCCACCTCCCAGGGCAGCGCCTTGCAGACGCCCAGCGCCGCAGCCTGGAGCGGGCTAATCTCCTCCTCGCCGGTCACGTCGAAGGCGCAGCCGGTCACGGCGATCACCGCCATCTGCCCGGTGCCGGAGCGCCGGCCCAGCGCCTGCGCCAGCCGGAGCAGGCTGAAAAAGCTCGCGTCGAGGCCCTGCCACGGATCGCCGCCGGGCAGCGTGGAGGGGTCCAGGCTCCCGAGGTGGACGATACGCCCCGGCGCCGCCTCCGAGATCAGCGCGTCGAGATCGGGCGTCCGCCACGGCGCCACCTTTACCTGCGCTCCGGCCTCGCGCAGCCGTGCGGCCAGGCGGTCGCCCAGGCCGCCGGAGTCCGCCAGGACCAGCCACGGACCGGCGTCGCGCACCGCGTCCGCGGGCCGCGGCGGCGCCTCCTCCCGCCGCCAGGTCGGGACGTGGAACCAGTCGGCCACGTCCGCGGCCAGGCGCGGGCGGGCCGGGAGCGCGGCCTCCTCCGCGGCACCCGTCGGCTTCTTGTCGATCCAATACCGCTGGCGCTCGAACGGATAGGTGGGCAGGGGCACCCGGCGGCGGAGCTCGCCGTCGTGGAGCCGGCGCCAGTCGAGGTCCACGCCCGCCGCCCACAGCCGGCCGGCCGCGCCGAGGAGCACCGCGTCGTCGTCCCCTTCTTCTCCGGGATGCCGGGACGACGCCACTACCTCGGCTCCGGCCGCCTGCCGCTTCGCCATGGCCGTGAGCGCGCTGCCCGGACCGACCTCCAGCAGCACCCGGCCCGGGGTCCGCAGCAGCTCGGCGACGCCGTCCGCGAAGCGCACCGCCTGCCGCAGGTGGCGCGCCCAGTAGCCGGGGTCCGTGGCCTCCTCCGCCGTGATCCAGGTGCCGGTGACGTTCGAGAGATACGGCAGCCGCGGCGCCGAGAGGGAAACCTTCGCCACCTCGGCTGCGAAGCGCTCCAGCACCGGCTCCATCATGGCCGAGTGGAACGCGTGCGAGGTGTGCAGCCGCCGGCCGGCCAGCCCGCGAACCGCGAGCGCCGCCTCCAGCGCCTCCACGGCCTCGGCCGGTCCGGAAACCACGCAGCGTCCGGGCTCGTTGACCGCGGCCAGTGACAGGTTCTCTCCCAGGAGCGGCAGGACCTCCGCCTCCGGCAGCGGCACGGCGAGCATCGCGCCCGGCGGCAGCCCGCCCATGAGCCGGCCGCGCAGCGCGACCAGGGCGAGCGCGTCCTCCAGCGTCATCACGCCGGCCAGGCAGGCCGCCACGTACTCGCCCACGCTGTGGCCGAGCATGGCGGCAGGGCGCACGCCCCACTCCATCCACTGGCAGGCCAGCGCGTACTCGACGGCGAACAGGGCCGGCTGCGCCAGGGCCGTGTCGCGCAGCCGGTCGCCGTCCGCCAGCGCGTCGCGCAGGTCGAACCCCAGGTGCGGGGAGAGGATCGCGGCACAGCGGTCCAACTCGCGGCGGAAGACCGGCTCCGCCTCGTAGACGCCGCGCAGCATGCCCGCGTGCTGCGACCCCTGGCCGCTGAACAGGAAGGCCACGGACGCCCTCTCCGCCGCCTCCCGCGCCGCGCCGGGCGCCTCCAGGCCCACCAGGGCATCTTCAAGATCGCGGCACACCACGGCGCGGCGGTGGCGGAAGGCCCGGCGGCCGGCCTGGAGGGTCCAGGCCACGTCGGCCATGCCGGTAATACCGAGATCGGGATGCGCGCGCAGGTGCGCCGCGAGCCTGTGGCCCGCGGCGTCCAGGGCCGCCTCACTGCGCGCCGACAGCGCCAGCAGGTGCCAGGACCGGGCGGACGGCGTGGTCGGGGGCAGCGGCGGAGCCTCCTCCAGGATGACGTGCGCGTTCGTGCCGCCCATGCCGAACGAGCTGACGCCGGCCCGCAGCGGCGGCGGCGCGGTCCAGTCCGCGAGCCGGGCGTTGACGTAGACCGGGCTCGACGCGAAGTCGATGGCCGGGTTCGGCGTCTCGAAGTGCAGGCTCGGCGGGATCTGCCGGTGCTGGAGCGCGAGCACGGTCTTGATCATGCCGGCCACACCCGCGCCCGCATCGAGATGACCGATGTTCGTCTTGACCGAGCCGATCGCGCAGGTGCCGCAGCGCTCCTCTCCCCCGCCGTCCCCGGCGAAAGCCCGGCTCAGCGCCTGGATCTCGATCGGGTCGCCCACCTCGGTCCCAGTGCCGTGGGCCTCGACGTAGGTGATCGACTCCGGCGCGACGCCGGCCACCGAGAGAGCCTCGCGGATCACCGCCTCCTGGCCCTCGATGCCGGGCGTCGTGAACCCCATCTTCCGCGCGCCGTCGTTGTTGAGCGCCGTGCCCAGGATCACCGCCCGCACCGTGTCGCCGTCGGCGAGCGCGTCCTCCAGGCGCTTGAGCACCACGACGCCCGCGCCGCCGCCGAACAGCGTACCGCGCGAGCGCGCGTCGAAGGCCCTGCAGTGGCCGTCCGGCGAGGCGATCGAGCCCTCCTGGAACTGGTAGCCGGAGATCTGGTTCACCGGCAGGCCGACGCCGCCGGCGATTGCCATGTCGCACTCGTCCGCGAGCAGCGCCCGGCAGGCGCTGTGGATCGCCACCAGCGAGGTCGAGCACGCGGCCTGCACCGAGAAGGCCGGGCCCCGCAGGTCGAGCTTGTAGGAGAGCCGCGTGGCCAGCGAGTCCGGCAGGTTGCCCAGCATGAGGAGCATCGGGTCGACCCGCACCACCTCCGGCCGCGGCAGGAGGTGGTACAGCAGGTAGCTGCTCGCCGCGGCGCCCGCGTACGAGCCGATGCTCAGCTCCGGCGTGCCCGGGTCGTAGCCCGCGTCCTCCAGGGCCTCCCAGGCCACCTCCAGGAGCATGCGGTGCTGCGGATCGAGCACCTCGGCCTCGCGCGCGCTGATGCCGAAGAAGCGCGCGTCGAAGAGGTCGTAGCCGTCCGCCATCGACACCGCCGGCACGTGCCCCGGGGCTGACGGGTCGCCGCCCAGCGCGATCACCTCCTCGGGGGTGAGGATGCGGATCGACTCCACGCCGTCGCGCAGGTTGCGCCAGAAGGCCTCCAGGTCGGCGGCACCCGGGAAGCGGCCGGCCATGCCGACGATCGCGATCCGGCCACCGGTCGCCGCTCCGCGCCGCGGCTCGCGCACGGCCCGCGCTACCGGTACTGCCGACACTGCCGGCGCGGGCTCCGAGTGGAGGAACCGCGCCTGCGCGCGTACGGTCGTGTAGCGGAACAGATCGACCATCGCCAGGTCCGCGCCCACGTCGTGGCGCAGGCGGGCGTGCAGCTTCGGCAGGAGGAGCGAATGGCCGCCGAGGTCGAAGAAGTTGTCGTCCAGCCCCACCTCTTCGTCGATGCCCAGGACCTCCTTCCAGATCCTCGCGATGGCGGACTCCAGCTCCGCCCGAGGCTCCGCAGGAATCGCCACCGGGGCCACGATCTCCTCGCGGCCGAGCCGCGCCACGTCCACCTTGCCGTTCGGGGTCAGCGGCAGGGCGGAGCGCAGGACGAACGCCGACGGCACCATGGCCTCGGGCAGGCCCTGCCGGAGCAGCGCCCGCAGCTCCGGCACCAGGTCCGCGCCGCTGGCCTCGCGCGGCACTACGAACGCCACCAGCCGCTTCTCCCCCGGCCGGTCCTCGCGCAGCACCACCCGCGACTCGGCCACGCCCGGGTGGTGGGCCAGCGTGGCCTCGATCTCGCCCAGCTCGATCCGGATGCCGCGCAGCTTCACCTGGCGGTCGACGCGGCCCAGGTACTCGAGCTGGCCATCGGGCAGGCGCCGGACCAGGTCGCCGGTCCGGTACAGACGCTCGCCCGACTCGCCAAACGGATCGGGCACGAACCGCTCGGCCGTCAGGTCCGGCCTTCCGAGATAGCCCCGCGCGAGGCCGGGGCCGCCGATCAGCAGCTCGCCCGGCACGCCGGGTGGCAGCAGAGCGAAGCCTGCGTCCACCACGTGCAACCGGAAGCCGGGGTTCGGCCGGCCCAGCGGCAGGCGCTCGCCGTCCGCAGAGAGCCGGCCCAGGGTCGCGCAGACCGTGCCTTCGCTCGGACCGTAGGCGTTGACGAGCCGCCGGCCGGCCGACCAGCGCCGCGCCAGCTCCGGCGCGCACGCCTCGCCGGCCACGCAGAGCGTGCGCAGCGCCGGCAGGCCCTCCGCCGCACCGGAGGGCAGCGCGGCGAGCGCCGACGGCGGCAGGATGAGGTGCGTCACCTCGTGCCGGCGCAGCACCTCGACGAGGCCGGGACCGGGCAGCAGCTCGTCGCGCCGGGCCAGCACCAGCGCAGCGCCGTGGCACAGCACCTGCCACAGCTCCCAGACCGAGGCGTCGAAACTCTGGGAAGAGAACTGGAGGATGCGGTCGCCCGTGCGCATGTCCAGCCTCTGCCGGAACGCGAGGACCAGGCCCGGAAGGCCGCGGTGCTCGATGACGACGCCCTTCGGCCGCCCCGTCGAGCCCGAGGTGTAGATCACGTAGGCAGCAAGGCCCGGATGGATCGGGAAGAGAGGCTCGGAGCCGGCGCCGGGCTCCTCGTCGAGCAAGACCGCCGTCGCTCCGGAGCCGGCCGGCAGGCCGGCCGCAAGGTCGGACGTGGTCAGCAGCAGCCGGGCGCCCGAGTCCTCCAGCATGTAGGCCAGCCGCTCGACCGGATAGGCGGGGTCGAGCGGCAGATAGGCGCCCCCCGCGAGCAGCACGGCCAGGGTGCCCTCCACTATCTCCGGCGAGCGCTCGGCGCAGAGTGCCACCACGCTCCCCGGTCCCACACCGAGGCTCCTCAGGTGGCGCGCCCGCCGCTCCGCCCGGTCCGCCAGATCGCGGTAGGAGACCGTCCCGCTCTCCAGGATCAGGACGGGCGCCGCAGGCGTCCGCGCCACCCACTCGGCGAACAGGTCGAGCGCCGTGGCGGCCGGAAATTCCGAGGCCGAGTCGTTCCACTCGGCGAGGAGCTGATGGCGCTCGGCCTCCCCGAGGAGCGGCAGCTCGTCCACCCGCCGCTCCGGGTCCGCCACGGCGGCTTCGAGGAAGAGCCGTAGCGCGCCGAGCAGGCGGGCCGCGGTGGCGGCGTCGAACAGGTCCGAGGCGTACTCCAGCCGCGCTAGTAGCCCCTCGGCGCCGGGCCGATCCTCCTCCACCAGCGCCAGCGCGAGGTCGAACTTCGCGATTCCCGCCTCCACGGGCCGGGCCGAGACCGTGAGCCCGGGCAGCGCGGCGCGGGCGAGCACCGCGTCCTGCATCACAAACACCGCCTGGAACAGCGGCGACCGCGACAGGTCGCGCTCCGGCCGCAGCTCCTCGACCAGCTTCTCGAACGGCAGCTCCTGGTGGGCGTAGGCGCGCAGGCAGGTCTCCCGCACCTGCGCGAGCAGCTCGCGGAAGGTGAGGCCCCGCAGGACCCGGGCGCGCAGGACCAGCATGTTGACGAAGAAGCCGACCAGCCCTTCCACCTCCAGGCGGTCGCGGCCGGCCACGGGCGAGCCCACGAGAAGGTCGTCCTGCCCGCTCAGCCGGTGCAGCAGGGCCTGGAACGCGGCGAGTGCCACCATGAAGCGGCTGGCGCCCGCGGGCCGGGCCGCCTCGTCGATCGCCCGCACCAGCGCGGCCGGCAGCGCCAGCTCGGCCGCACCGCCGCGGAAGCTCTGCACCGGCGGATGCGGCCGGTCCGTCGGCAGGTCGAGCACCGTGGGCGCGCCGGCCAGCTCCTCCCGCCAATACGCGAGCTGCGCCGCCAGCTCCTCGCCGCGCAACCGCTCGCGCTGCCAATGGGCGTAGTCCGCGTACTGGACTGGCAGTTCGGGCAGCGGCGACGGCAGGCCCTGGTGGAACGCGCCGTAGAGCGCCGCAACCTCGCTCACGACGAGGTCGAGCGACCAGCCGTCGCTGGTCACGTGGTGGACGGTGAAGAGCATCTCGTGCTCGTCCGGAGCGAGGCGCAGGAGCACGGTGCGCAGCAGCGGCCCGCGGGAGAGGTCGAAGCCGCGAAGCGCCTCCTGGCGCGCCAGCCTCCCGGCCTCTACCCGCCGATCCCAGGGATCGGCGAGCGCCGACAGGTCGATCACCGGCAAGGGCCTGTCGGTCCGCGCCGCGATCACCTGGAACGGCTGGCCGTCCACGTCGCGGAAGGACGTCCGGAGCGTCTCGTGGCGCGCCACGACCTCGTTCAGGGCGTGCTCCAGCGCCCGCGCGTCGAGCGGGCCGAGCACGCGCACGGCGCGCGGCTCGTTGTAGATCGGGTTGCCAGGATCGAGCTGGTCGATGAACCAGAGCCGCTCCTGCGCGAAGGAGAGCGGGAACGGTCCGCCGGTCTCGCGCAGAGAGCTGCGCGGGATGGGCGGCGGCCCGGGTTGGAGCGCCTGGACCGCCTCGGCCAGGCCTTCCAGGGTCGGCGACTCGAAGACCCGGCGCAGCGGCAGCTCGACGCCGAACGCCTCGCGTACCCGCGCAACCAGCCGGGTTCCGAGGAGCGAATGGCCTCCCAGCGCGAAGAAATCGTCGTGGATGCCCACGCGCTCCACCCGCAGCAGGCCCGCCCAGATCTCCGCCAGCCGCTCCTCCACCGGCGTGCGCGGCGCCGCGTACTGGCCGGCTTCGACCCGCTCCGGAGCCAGGCGCGACAGCGCCTTGCGGTCCACCTTGCCGTTCGGAGTGAGGGGCATCGACTCCAGGAAGACGAACCCGGACGGCACCATGTGCGCCGGGAGGGAGTGCGAGAGGAACGAGCGCAGATCAGCCTGAACGGTCGGAGCCACGTACGCCACCAGCGCTTTGTCCGCGCCCTCGCCGCGCGCCAGCACCACGGCCTCCCGCACCTCGGGATGGCGGGCCAGCGCGGCCTCGATCTCCCCCAGCTCGATGCGGAAGCCGCGGATCTTGACCTGGTGGTCGATCCGGCCCAGGTACTCGATCTCGCCCTCCGGCAGCCACCGGGCGAGGTCACCCGTGCGGTACATCCGAAAACCGTGAACGTCCGGAACGAAACGCTCGGCCGTGAGATCCGGCCGCCGCAGATAGCCCCGCGCCACCTGGACGCCGCCGATGAGCAGCTCACCGGCAACGCCGACCGGCGCCGGGTTGCCCTGCCGGTCAAGGATGTGGATGCTCGTGTTCGACACCGGCCGGCCGATCGGGACCCGCTCCTCGCCTGGACGGCACGCGTGGTACGTGACGTCCACCGCCGCCTCGGTCGGGCCGTAGAGGTTGTGCAGCTCCACCCCTTCCGGCAGATGGGCAAAGAAACGTCGAGCCAGGTCGGCCGGCAGCGCCTCGCCGCTCGCCAGAACCCGTCGCAGGCTCGTACACCGCTCCACGCCCGGCTGCTCCACGAAGGCCTGGAGCATCGACGGCACGAAGTGGACCGTGGTGATCCCCTCGCGCCGGATCGTCTCCACCAGATAAGCCGGGTCCTGTTGGCCGCCGGGCCGGGCGACCACGAGCCGCGCTCCCACGATCAGCGGCCAGAAAAACTCCCAGACCGATACATCGAAGCCGAAGGGCGTCTTCTGGAGCACCCGGTCGTCCGGCGCGAGGCCGTACTCCCGCTGCATCCACAGAAGCCGGTTCACGATCCCGCGGTGGCTGTTCACCACCCCCTTGGGCCGCCCCGTCGACCCCGAGGTGAAGATCGCGTAGGCAGGAGAGTCGGGATCGGTCGCGGGCGCGATGACTCGCGCCCCTACGCTCTGGGTGTAGGGGCGCGATTCATCGCGCCCAGCACGGTCGAAGGTTGCGACGTCCTCCGGCCCCAGGACCATCGACGCCGCCGCATCCTCCACCATCAGCGCCAGGCGCTCGGCCGGATACGCCGGGTCGAGCGGCACATAGGCCGCGCCGGCCCTGAGGATCCCCACCAGCCCCACCACCATCTCCAGCGAGCGCTCGGCGCGCAGGCCGACGAGCGACTCCGGGCCTACGCCCAGCGATCCGAGATGGGCGGCCAGCGCCGAAGCGCGGTCCCACAGCTCGCGGTAGGTCAGGGACCGCTCCTCGAAGGACACCGCCACCGCGTCCGGAGTCCTCTCCACCTGGGCCCCGATCAGCTCGTGGAGGAGCGCCTCGCGTTCCGGGTACTCCACCGCGGTGTCGTTCCAGACCGAGACGATCTGGCACCGCTCGGCCGCGGAGAGGAGGGGCAGCTCGTCCAGCCGACGGTCGGGCTGCGCGGCGGCGGACTCCAGCAGCACCCGCAGATGCCCGAGCCACCGCCGGGCCGTGGCCGCCTCGAACAGGTCGGAGCTGTACTCGAAGGCCGCCGACAGCTCGCCGCCGGACTCCATCGCCAGGAACATCAGGTCATAGCGCGCCACCCCGGCGTGGACCTCGCGTGCCGAAAGCGTCAGCCCGGGCAACCGGACGCCGTCCAGCGGCGGGTTCTGCAGGACGAACAGGACCTGGAGCAGCGGCGAGCGGGAGAGGTCGCGCTGCGCCTCCGCCGCCTCGACCAGCTTCTCGAACGGCAGGTCCTGGTGCTCGTAGGCCCGCAGGCTGGCGTCCCTCACCTGCACCAGGAGATCGCGGAACGAGAGCCCTTCGCCGAACCGGGCCCGCAATGCCAGCAGATTGACGAAGAAGCCGACGAGCCCCTCGATCTCCGGCCTCGTGCGGTTCGCCACCGGCGAGCCGACGAGAAGGTCGTCCTGGCCGGAGAGCCGGTGGACCAGCGCCTGGAAGCCGGCCAGGAGCGTCATGAAGCGGCTCGCGCCCTCGGCGCGGCCCACCCCGTCGAGTGCCGCGGCCAGTCCCGGCAGGGCCAGGCTCTCCACGCCGCCGCGATAGCTCGGCGCCGCCGGCCGCGGCCGGTCGGCGGGCAGCTCCAGCACCGTGGGGGCCCCGGCCAGCTCTTCTCTCCACCAGGAGACCAGCCCTTCCAGAGCCTCGCCCTGAAGCTGCTGGCGCTGCCACTCCGCGAAGTCCGCGTACTGCACCGGCAGCTCGGGCAGGACCTTCGAGCCGTAGAGCGCGGCCAGCTCGGTGACCAGGAGGTCGAGCGACCACCCGTCGCTGGCGATATGGTGGACCGTGAACAGCGCCAAGTGCTCCGCCGCGCCCAGGCGCAGCAGGACGGTCCGCAGCATCGGCCCATGCGCCAGGTCGAACGGCCGCCGAGCCTCTCCGCGCGCCAGTCGCTCCGCCTCATCCGTCCGGACCCCATCCGGCAGCGCGGCCAGGTCGATCACCGGCAGGCGCAGCGAGACCTCGGGCGAGACCACCTGGACCGGCACGCCGTCCGCCTCGTGGAACGTCGTGCGCAGCACCTCGTGCCGCCGCACGATCTCGCGCAGCCCCGCCTCCAGCGCCGCCACGTCGAGCCGCCCCTCGATGCGCGCCGCCCGCGGCTCGTTGTAGACCGGGTTGCCGGGCTCCAGCCGGTCGATGAACCAGAGCCGTTCCTGCGAGAACGAGAGCGGATACGGCCCGCCCATCTCCCGCAGAGGGCTGCGCGGGATCGGAGCCGGACTCTCCGCCTGGAGGAACCGGATCGCCTCCGCCAGCTCCGCCGGAGTCGGGAACGAAAAAACGTGCTGAAGCGGAAAGTCCACCCCGAACACGTCCCGCACGCGGGCGAGCACCTGCGGAGCCAGCAGCGAATGTCCACCGAGTTGGAAGAAGTCGTCATGAGCGCCGATCGGCGCCACCCCGAGCACCTCCTGCCAGATCGCCGCCACCTTCTCCTCGGCCACGTTCCGGGGCGCTTCGAACGGGGTGAACAGCATCGGCCGAGGGTGGAACGCCTGCGTCGGCTCGATCCAGTACCGGCGCCGCTCGAAGGGGTAGGTCGGCAGCGAGACTTTTTTCGCTGGGAGCGCCGGCATCCTGCCGGCCTCTTTTGGGGTTAGCGATGCCGGCAGGATGCCGGCGCTCCCAGCGCGTAACGCATGAATGGCCTCCGCCCTCGCCCCACACTCCACCACCCGCTGATGCTCGAACCTCTTCCGTCCCACCGTCAGCGTGTGCTCGACGTCCCCCAGGTCCAGCTCCGGATGCTCCTCCAGCCAGTCCGCCAGCCGCTGGCAGGCCGCCTCCAGCGCCGCCACGCTCCGCGCCGAGACCGGCAGCAGATATCCATCCCGGGCCACAGGCACGCGGTCCACCTTCGGCGCAAAGTCCAGCTCCAGGCGCGCCTCCCCGCCCTCCACCTCCGAGCCCACCACCAGCGCCTGCACGTTGTCGCCGTCCCGCAGCGCCTCGTCCGCCCGCTTGAGCACCAGCGCACAGGCCTCGCCGTTCCGGAGAGACCGCACGTCGATCGACACGCTGCCGGCGAGCGCCAGGTCGCACTCGCCGCTCAGCAGACTCTGGCGGGCGAGATGGACCGCCAGCGCCAGGGTCGAGCCCGGGCTCTGCACCGTGAAGCTCGGGCCCTTCAGGTTCAGCTTGTAGGAGACCCGCGTCGCCAGCGAGTCCGCCGCGTTGCCCACCAGGAGCTGAAGGGGGTCCATCTCCTCGGTCAGCGAGGGCAGCAGGTTGAACAGGAGATAGCTGCTCGTCGGCTGGCCCGCGAACACCCCCGTCAGCCCGATCTTGTCCGGTTCGTAGCCGGCATCCTCCAGCGCCTCCCAGCAGGTCTCGAGGAACACGCGCTGCTGCGGGTCGAGAAGCTCCGCTTCGCGAGGATTGATCCCGAAGAAACCGGCGTCGAACCTGTCCAGATCCCGGAAGCGGCCGGAGAGGCCGACGATGGCTACAGCGTCCTCAAGGATTTTCACCAAAACCTCACTTACGGCAAGAAAGATTCCAAGCCTTACTCTCTTCTACGAAGAGAGGAGTGCTTCAGTTTGGGGTAAACGGGAAAGTTGGAGCAGCTCCAGGTCCTTCACCGGCGACGCCAGGAAGACAACGTCCATTCTATGCTCCGAATTTCGATCAGCCCCCTTGACCCTCACGCAACGTGAGGCCTTACCTTCTGACTGTGGCCGCCCCGCTGGTACGAAAAGCCGGGCGAGAAAGGAGCTGGAACGATGCGCCTGTGGAAAGTGGGAGAGCTGGCGAAGCAGACCGGTCTGACCGTCCGCGCCCTGCACCACTACGACGAGATCGGCCTGCT
>DATANP010000399.1:0-1685 GCA_036266195.1 Thermoanaerobaculia bacterium
TCGACGATTTCGAAGCCTCTCTCCGCAAGGCGCAGCGACGATTCGACGAGGCCGTTGCGCTCCTGGAGCAAGTCTACCGGGCCTACCTTCGCCTTGGAGAGCGCCATCTCGCGGGCCGAGCCCTGATGAAGAGAGGCATCACCCTGGAGCTTTCGGGAAAATCGGATGAGGCCATCCGCTCCCTGCAACAGGCCGTCAGCTTGATGGACGCCGATCGCGATCCCAAGCTCCTCGCCGCGGCCCAGCACTCGCTTCTCAAGACCCTGGTGGATTGCGGACGGCTCAAGGAAGCGAGCCGGCTCCTCCTCCAGAGCGGCCTGCGCCAGAAGTTCGCTGACGATCCACTCAACCTGCTCCGCCTGCGCTGGGTCGAGGCCAAGATCCTGGCCGGCCATGGCCGGCTGGAGAATGCGGAAGAGGCCTTCCGGGCCGTCTACTGGGGCTTCCATCAGCGCGAGCTGCACTACGTCGCCGCGGTGGCGGGCCTGGACCTTGCCGAGGTCCTGCTCCGGCAGGCCAAGCACGCCGAGGCGCACGCCCTGGCCGTCGATCTGTACGATACCTTCCAGGAGCGGCGGATCGACGTCGAGGCCCAGCGCGCGCTGATGACCTTCGAGGTGGTCTGCAGCGTCCAGGCGGCCACCCCGACGATCGCGCGCCGGATCGGGGAGTTCCTCGATCGGCGACAGCACAACCCGACTCTCCTGTTTGAGCCGCTCGGGATCCTATACGGCTGAGGCCATGGCCTTGCGGGCCTTCTCTTCGTCGATGATGCCGAGCCGGAGCAGCAGCCGGATCATCCTCCGGTCCGCCTCCTCCTCCGAGATGGCCGGGACAAGCCGCGGCGGAGGCGGCGGCGCATAACCGTAGGCCTTTGCGAAAAGCTCGCTCCAACCCACCTCCAGGGCATCCGCAAGCATCAGGACGTGCCGGAGCTGGAGCGTGACCTTTCCCCTCAGCACCTTGCTGAACACCGACTCCCCCACTCCCATCTTCCTCTCCAGACCCCGGACGGAGGCTCGTTTCTCTTGGACAAGCGTGGCGAGCACCTTGATCAGGCGCAGGGCCTCCGCCTCGTAGCGGTCGGCAGGTTGGTTGCTCATGGCGACGATTGTATAGGGAAGACCGGAATCCCGGACGCCCGGAAGACGTTACGATGAGCACATAGTGAGCACACCGCACGGTCATCCCCATCCCGATCCCACCTTGAGAGTGATCCTCCTCGGGGCCAGCAACGTGAAGATGGGGTTCCCGCAGATCCTCACCCGCTTGCGCGCGGGGGCCGGCGAACCCCTGGAGATCCTTGCCGCGCTCGGGCACGGGCGGTCCTTCGGCCTGTGGAGCCATCTCCTCGGCATCCGCCAGCTCCCCGGCATCGTGGACTGCCGGCTGTGGGACGACCTCGGCCGCCGCCCTCCGCTCCCGACCGTGGCGCTCGTCACGGACGTGGGCAACGATCTTCTCTACGGCGCCAGCGCGCCGCAGATCGCCGGCTGGGTCGGGACGTGCCTCGACCGGCTGGCGGAGCGCGGGGCGGAGATCGTCCTCACCCTCCTCCCGGTTGCCAGCCTTGTGAAGGTATCGCCGGTCCGCTATCATCTTGTGCGATCAATCCTTTTCCCGGGACGGAGGGCGGCTTCCTGGGACGCGATGTTGGAGAGCGTCCGGGAGCTGGACGAGAGGCT
>DATANP010000400.1:0-7729 GCA_036266195.1 Thermoanaerobaculia bacterium
AGGGGCCGGCCTGATCCATTACAATGCCCCGTCTATGGCCAGGGCCCTGGGAATCGACTTCGGCGAGGCGCGGATCGGGCTGGCGATTTCGGACCCGGATGGCCGGATCGCCGTGCCTCTCACCACCCTGGAGCGGCGCAACGACCGGTCCGCCCTGCAGGCCATCGCGGAGATCGCCCGGCAGGAGAACGTCGAACGCCTGGTCCTCGGCGAGCCGCTCAGCCTGGGCGGCGAGCGGGGGCCCAACGCCGAACGGGTGCGGCGCTTCGGCGAACGGCTGGCCGAGGTCAGCGGCCTGCCGGTGCGGTTCGTCAACGAGTCGCTGACCACGGTCGAGGCCCAGGAGCGCATGCGCGAGGCCGGCATCGACCCGCGCAAGGACCCGGCCCGGATCGACGCCGTGGCCGCCCAGATCCTCCTCCAGGAGGCGCTGGACACCGACATCAGGCAGCAAGGAGAGACGGTTGGCTAAAGCGAAACCCCGCGGCTCGAAGCGCCAGAAGGGGGGGACCTGGAAGCGGGTCCTCCTGGGCCTCATGGTGCTCGTGGCCGTCCTCCTGATCCCGCTCGGCATGTTCGGCTGGTCGTGGCTCAAGCTCCAGCAGCCCTACAAGGGCTACCCCGGTGGCGAGACCATCGTCCAGATCGAGCCCGGCCTGGGCGCCAGCCAGATCCTCACCCTCCTGCAGGACAAGGGCGTCCTGCGCGACGCCAAGCTCGCCCGCTCCTACCTCATCTACTTCATGGACGATCCCAAGATCCAGGCCGGCGAGTACCGCTTCCGCGGCCCGCTCACCACGCCGCAGGTCCTCCGGATGCTCGCGCGCGGCGAGGTCCTCACCCACTCGGTCACCCTGGTCGAAGGCCTCACCCTCGAAGAGACCGCCGACGCGCTCGCCCGGGCGGGGTACGGCCGCAAGCAGGCCTTCCTCGACCTCATGCACAGCCCCGAGCTCGTCGCCGACCTCGACCCCGACGCCCACGACCTCGAAGGCTACCTCTTCCCCGAGACCTACTCCTTCGCCCGGGACGTCAACGAGCGGATCATCGTCCAGACGATGGTCAAGACCTTCCGCACCCGCTTCGAAAAGGACGTCCGGCCCGTTCTCCAGGAGAACCCCGGCCGCACCGTGCGCCAGGTCATCACCCTGGCGAGCATCGTCGAGAAGGAGGCCCAGGTCGCCTCCGAGCGCCCGCTCATCGCCGCGGTCTACCGCAACCGGCTCGACCGCGGGATCGGGCTCGGGGCCGATCCGACCGTCATCTACGCCCTGAAGCGCGCCGGGCGGTGGAACGGCAACATCCGGCGCGAAGACCTGCGCCTGGACTCGCCCTACAACACCTACCGCTATGCCGGCCTGCCGCCGGGACCGATCTGCTCGCCCGGCCTCGCCAGCCTGATCGCCGCGGCCAGGCCGGCCGACGTGCCCTACCTCTACTTCGTGAGCCGGAACAACGGCACCCACGTCTTTGCCGAGACCCTCCAGGAGCACAACCGGAACGTCGAAGAGTGGCAGCGCCGGTACTGGCGGGAACGCCGCGCTGCGGAACGACAGGGCCGTTGAGCCCCGAAATTTGACAGTCCCCCTCTCCTGGGTGTATCAAGCTTCCTCAGTATCCATCAGTGGCAGTGTATCCAGACGTTTGGCGTACCGCAGTGCGCAGGTCCCGAGAGGAGGCTGTATGAACATCCCGGAGGAGTTTGGGAAGTATCTACTTCTCAAGAAACTGACTGAAGATCCACTCGGAGAGACGTTCCGGGCCGGCAGGGTCGGCCAGGGCGGCATGGAGCAGGTCGTCCTGCTCCGCGTCTTCAACGGCAAGGGAGTGGACGGCGAAAAGCTCTGGCAGAAGACGTCAGGGCGGTCCTCGGTCCAGCAGGTCCTCAAGAGCCCGAACATCGGCAGCGGCGTGGACCTCGGCCGGGTCCGCAGCTTCCCCTATGCCGCCTATGACTACATCTCCGGCAAGAACCTCTCGGCCCTGATGGCCCAGGCCAACAAGCAGCTCTCGCCCATCCCCGCCGATCACGCGCTGCTCATCGCCGAGCGTATCGCCCTGGCCCTGGCCGCGGCGTATGAGACCCGCCTCCAGGACGAGCGGATCACCCACGGGTTCGTGGTGCCGCAGCTCGTCATGATCTCGAACGAAGGCGAGACCCGCCTCCTCGGCTTCGAAGCCGGCCCTGGCCTGCGCTCTCTCGCCGCCGCCGGCTGGCAGGACGCCGGGGTCCGTCCATACCTGTCGCCCGAGACCTTCGAGGGCGCGGCCCCGGCCAAGGTGGACGACGTCTTCTCCCTCGGCGCCATCCTCTTCGAGCTGCTGACCGGCGAGCGCCTGCCCGTGGGCACGCCCGAGACCTGGGCCATGGCCATCGACACCGCCAGCCTGCCCAACGAGGGCACGCCGCTGCCCGCGCCCATCGCCGGCCTGCTCAAGAAGAGCCTCGTGGGCCGCGACCAGCGCATCGCCGACGCCGCCACCTGGCACAAGACCCTCTCGAAGCTGATGATCGACGGCCACTACAGCGCCACGACCTTCAACCTCGCCTTCTTCATGCACAACCTCTTCCGCGACGAGATCGAGCGGGAGAACCAGGAGATCCAGGCCGAGAAGAAGCTCGAGCTGCCCAAGCCCAAACCGGCGCCCGCCCCGGCTCCGGTCCCGGTCCCCGCCGCGAGCCCGGAGACCCACGCGGTCCGCACCGACTCCACCCTGTCCGGCACCCGCTCGCAGGCCGCGGCGGCGCCGAAGTCCAAGACCGGGCTGTGGATCGGCATCGCGGCCGCCGTGCTGGTGGCCGTGGGAGCCGGCGGCTACTTCATGATGATGGGCGGAGGCAAGCCGGCGGACACCGCGGCCCAGGCCACGCCCACCCCGACACCGTTCGTGCCGGCAGCCCAGCCCGCCTCGATGCCCGGCGGCCTCACGCCCGAACAGATCCAGGCGCAGCAGGCCCAGGTCCAGGCGCAGCTCGAGGCGCAGATCCAGACCATGATCGCCGCCCAGAGCAAGGACGTCGAGAACAAGATCAAGAACCAGTACGACGACCAGATCAAGAAGCTCCAGCAGCAGCTCGAAGACAGCCGCCGGGCCGCCGCCGAGCAGGAGCGCCTGGCCCAGCAGCCCGCGCGCCAGCCCGAGAAGACCGCGGCCGCCGATCCGCCGCCGGCCCAGGTGGAAAAACCGGCGCCGAAGCAGGATCCCCCGGCCCAGGTCGTCTCCGCGCCCGTGCCGACTCCCGAGCCGCAGAAGGAGCCGCAGAAAGCCGTCGAGCCGGTCCAGCAGCAGCCCGTGCCCGTGCAGGCGCCCGTCCGCAAGACCCAGTACGGCGACCTCGTCGGCCCCGGCCCGGGCGTCACGGCGCCGCGCCTGACCTCGCGCGTCGACCCGCGCTACCCGGCCTCCGCACAGCGGCTCAACAAGTCCGCCCAGATCGACATCCGGGTGCTCGTGGACGAGAACGGCCGGGTGAGCGACGCCCAGCGCTCCGGCCCCAAGGCCGGCTTCGGCTTCGACGAAGCCGCCCTGGAAGCCGCCAAGCGCGCCACCTTCTCGCCCGCGACCAAGGATGGCGTGCGGGTCAAGATGTGGTCCACGATCCGCGTGGCTTTCCAGCCCGGCCGGTAGCAGGCCCGTTCGGTTCGAAACAAAAAGGCCCGGCCGCGCGCCGGGCCTTTTGACAGGTCTTTACAAAATTCGGCAAGCAAAGAAGTTAGGCTTTGAAATCGCCTCGAATCCCTATACAATGCGGACCAGCTTTCTCAAAAAGGAGGAACTGGCCGCGATGGATATCACCCACACTGCGAATGGACTACAAATCGCGCGCACCCGGCAACGCTTGCTGCTGACCCGGTTGTTCGGGCTCACCATTCTATCTCTGGTGGTTTTCGGTTCCAGTTTCTGGACTGGAGGAGCCACTCTCTTCGACGACATGCTCTTCCTGGTCGGCCTTCTTCTCGCCGTCGTGGGTGTCTGCGGCCGCCTCTGGTGCCTCTCCTACATTTGCGGCCAGAAGAAGAGGGTGCTCATCACCACAGGGCCGTACTCGCTGTGCCGGCATCCGCTCTACTTCTTCTCTTTCGTCGGCGGCATAGGGCTTGGCCTCTGCACAGAAATGCTGAGCGTTGCCGGGATCTTCGCCCTCGCCTTTGCCCTTTACTATCCACCGGCCATCCGCGGCGAGGAGGCGTTCCTGAGCGGGAATTTCCCAGACTATGAGGAGTACAGGAAAAGGGTCCCGCTTTTTTTCCCACGGCTGTCCAACTTCGTCGAAGGCGAAGGCACGCTCTGTGTGCGCCGCTTCCGGCGGGAGCTCATGGCGGCGGGAGGATTTCTGCTTTTCATCGGGGTTTTCGAGCTGCTGGAAGCCCTCCATGAGGCCAGCGTTCTGCCGACCTATTTCCTGCTTCCGTAGTCGGAATAAACCCGCGAGATCGGACGCCGCGGCTTCACGGCGCGGCCGGTCTCAGATCTCCTGGCCGAACATGATCCGGTGCCCATCTGGAGTACGTACACCGAACTCGCGCATCCCCCAAGGCTTGTTGGCAAGCGTCTGGGTGAGCGCCGCGCCGTTCCCCACCACCTCGGCGTAGAATTCGTCGATACCGTCGACCGTCACGTACACGAAGTACGAATGGTCACCCGTCTCGTGAGCCGGCATGGCGTCAGTACATTCGCCGAGCATCAACCGGAACGATCCGCGGGAGAGAAACGCCCAGCCTGGCGCTGTAAAATCGATTTTCATGCCAAGCACGCGCGTGTAGTGCTCGATGGACGCAGCCAGATCCTGGACCGCGAGCACGCAGCGAACACGAGTCAGATCAACCATTCACCCTCCTCGATGGCGCGCGGCGCAGCAGGCGCGCCGAGCCAGGCGTCCGATTCTACCAGCGCCAGAGGCTTGACGGCTGCGTCCGTTCTTGCTCTGATGAGCATGTTGTCTCCGTAGCGCTGCCCGCCGGCAGCGCAGACCTCGTCGAGAGGCGCTGCAGCGGATCCGGATCCGTCACGCTCGACACTGGCTCGGAGGGCAAGGGCGCCTTTCAAAGAGGTGCCCTATGCATGGCTCTCCGAATGGCAGGCATGTCGGCCGCGTCGTGGGATTGTGGCGTTATCCGGTCAAGTCGATGGGAGCCGAGGCGCTGGCTGAAGTCGACGTATCCTGGCATGGCCTCGCTGGAGATCGCCGCTGGGCCTTCATCCGAGAGGGCGTGACACAGAGCGGGTTTCCTTGGCTCACGCTTCGTGATCGCGAAGACTTGAGCCACTACCGCCCATCGTTCGTCGAGCCGGCTCGCCCCGACAAGTCGCCGACGGTCGTGCGGACTCCGTCGGGGGGACTTTTCGAGGTCGCGGACCCGGCGCTCGGAGCCCAGCTCTGCCCGCACGGAGTGCGGGTGATCAAGCAGGATCGCGGCATCTTCGACACTTTCCCGCTGTCCCTCATCACGACTCAGACGATTGTCCGGCTCGGTGAGATGGTCGGCGCCCGGCTCGACGTTCAGCGCTTTCGACCGAACATCCTGGTGGAGGCTGCCGATGAGGCGCCGTTTCCCGAGGACAGTTGGGTGGGTTGCGTCCTGCGCATAGGCGGCCTGCGCATGCGCGTGGACAAACGCGACGGCCGCTGCGTCGTCATCACCATCGATCCCATGACGACGGAGCGCAACCCCGCGATCCTGCGTACGGTAGCCCGCGATCGCCAGGGCTGTCTCGGCGTCTACGGAACGACCGTGGAACCGGGCTGCGTGGCAGTGAACGATCCCGTGCTCATCGAGGTTCCATCATGACTCAGCAAGCCTATCGGTACTCTTAGCCGCGCTGCTCGGCAAGCCCGACAATGATGCCCTCGGGCCCGCGGATGTAGGCTAGCCGGTATGTGTCCTCGTACTGCATTTCGCCAATGAGCTCGGCTCCGTGGGCGCGCATGTGCGCAACGACAGCGTCGATGTCATCGACGGCGAACATGACGCGACGGAAGCCCAGCGTGTTCACCGGCGCATCCACGGGCCCAAACCTGATCGCGTTGGGCGTGTGGAACTTGTCCAGCTCAATGCCCTGCCCATCGGGAGTCCGCATCATCGCGAGGGTGGCCCGGACGTCCTTGAGCCCGATCAGGTTCCCGACCAAAGGCCCTTCGACTGTCGTCTCGCCCTCCAGCTCAAGGCCCAGTTCGATGAAGAACGCCTTGGTGGCCTCGAGATCGTCGACAACGAGGAGGACGTTGTCCATCCGTTTAACCGTCATATCCTTCCTTTCCCGACGGAATTGGGTGTGAGGCCTAACGTGTCTCGGCCTCACCCTGGGTGATCAGAGCAAGAAGCTCTCTGCGTTCCGAGGCTCTCAGCCGCCGATAGCGCGCGCTCCATGGTTCACCCCTTCGCAAGTCCATGCCGCCTATCCAGTTGGGCCCGATCCAGATGATGAGCGGCAAGGTGTCAGCCTTGTCATGGAAGTCGATCTTGTACTCGTGGTCGCGCGACCCGAAGAGGGGGTCGTGAAACCGCGAATCGGCACGGTAGCCGGTGTTGTGCTTCCTGAGGTGCTCCAGGATCGCGGCGATCCGCTTGGGATCCCTGATCTCGTGCGTCCAGACGGGCGTGCCAGGTAATTTCAAATGGTGGACCACGACGAAATCCATCTCACCCAGGGCGGGAATTAACATCGGCTTGTCCGGAGGAAAGCACGATGCCACCAGAACCATCAGGATGAGAGCTGTCAAGCGTGGCTGTTGCCGCTCGACCAATCGGGTTGGACGCCGAATCCAATGGATCATTTCAAGAGTGTCAGAATGAGAAAGACCAAAATCGCGACGATGGTGCCAGCCATGAAGCCGGACAAATCTCAGCGCGTCGGAAGAGTCCTCTTACAAAACGCTCGTAGAGCTCAGCATCAGTCGGCATAGTCCATTTTCTCCAATAGATCTCGACGGCCAACGTTTGACATGAGAGGCGGCCGGCGGGCGCAGCCCGTTGGACGTCCTCTCGATGGATGCGTCAGGCCTCATTCTTCGACTGAGGCGGCCGGCCAAATACCGCGACTCTCGCCTTGGCCGCTTCCAAAGTTTCTGGAGTCCAAACGTCCACCTTGCTGTCCTCCTTTAGATACTGATCGTGGAAGTCCTGAGCGAAGGCGATCGCTGAGTACTCAACTTTCCGCTGTCGAGCGAGTCCTTGATTTGTGTACCAGAGATCCAGAATGGCAATGTCAATCGTCGGCGAGAGATGAAGCGCCTCTCGGATTACATCTCGCCACTCAGACGCTTCGGTCTTGAAGACCTTCTGCAGGTTCAATGACTGAATCTTCTCTGACTTCTCTGTGGGCAATTGGCCGAGTACGTCTAAGACGTAGCTCTCGAAGAAAAGAGCTATCGGGTTGCTTGCGTATCGCCGATCTGCTGATGGACTGACGTCCTGAGCTGCAGGAGGCTTCTTGCCGAATAGCTTCGCGAAAGGATTCATGGTCGAAACACTTTCTATGAGGCCTAACGGAATGCTGCGACGCTCAACGCGTTGCGCTTGAGCGGCCGGCGGAGATGAACACTCGGACATGCCGAGCCGGTCTCCCGCCGGTCCGCTCCAAGCGTGGGATACTGATTTGAGGCCCCCTCCGGCCTACCCACACGGTAGGCTGTCTAGGATGGGAAACCCTTTGACCAAGGAGGCCTCGATGAGATTCTACACCCAACAGCACCAGCATTACTGCGGAATCGACCTGCACGCCCGCA
>DATANP010000401.1:0-2806 GCA_036266195.1 Thermoanaerobaculia bacterium
CTGGCGCGCTCGCCCATGGCGCTGGCCGCGCTGCTGGTGGCGGGCGGGCCGGAGCTTCAGGAGCAGGTCGGGCGAATCCTGGGGCGCAACGTCCTCGGCAGCCCGGAGCCCTGATCTGGTTTAGACTTGGAGTGTCTGAGAAACGGGGGCGTGCCTGCCAGCACGCCCCCGGGTTTACAACCGCTCAACGGGCTCAGGCAAGGACCGTGGGATCAGGAGCGGGGGCTTCGGGGCCCGGGGGAGGGTCCTCCGGCGTGCGGGAGCGGCGCCGGATGGGCCGGATCTGGAACTCCGTGAGCTTCTCGTTCTTGTATCCGTACTGCGCCCGGATGCCCGCCCGCAGCCGCGCGGCGAGCGACTCCCCCTTCCGGATCGTGTCCTCGATCATCCGGCTGGTCTGCTGGACTTCCGACTGCTGGCGGTCCTGCTGGACTCCCAGGTTCATCGCGAGGCGCAGCACCCCCTCCAGCTCCACCCGGATCGGCTCCAGGTAGGCGAGGTCCCCGACGTTGACGGCCACGGTGGTCGTGAGCAGCTCCCAGTCCGTGACCGCCTTGGAAAACGTGTTGCTGGCCATTGTCTCGATCTCCTTTCTTTCGTTCACGTTCAGTTGATCTTCACGAGAGGCCGGCGCGCGGCGCCGACCTTCACCGTCACCGATTTCCCGGTGCTCGTGATGCTCACCGTCGGCGACTGCACCCTCTCGCTCTTGAGCTTCGTGGACTCCTCCTGCACGCGCTCGGACTTCAGGTAGGCCTTCTTCACTCGCATCGGATACCTCCTTGTCTGTCGATTTGCGGGCCTTCATGGCCCGCAACGTGGAGGATTCTGGGGCTTGTCTTTGAAAAAGTCAACACTATTGACCGATACGTTCAAGATACAGGCAGATCGCGTAAGATAGGCGCTGAGCCGTGAAGTTCTATTGAGAGGATGGTAAATCCTGTCAGGCCGACACCGTTCGGGGGGTGGAGAGGCACTATTCTTGGGAGAGTCGTCTCTCATCCGGCCGGGAGCCATGGAGGCGCCCGCCAATCCTGAAGGAGGAGGTCTCCCATGTCCCGAACCGTCCGCAGCCTCGCCGTCCTCGCCCTGGCGGTGTGGTTTCTGGCAGGCACCGTCCCGGCCGCAGCCGCGCCCCTGCTCACCTCCGGCGCCGAGCAGTCCGTCTGGAGCGCTGCCTGGGATTGGCTGGTGGGGCTCTTCGCGGGGAGCGATGCCGGCTGCACGATCGATCCGGATGGGAGGCCCGTTTGCGCTGGCTCCACCTCCAACCGCAATGCCGGCGGCACAATTGACCCGAACGGTTCCTAGCCGATTTGTGCGATAATTCTCCGACCCGTCGCACTTTCAGGGAAAGGAGCCCGCGCTTGGCCGAGCATCCGAGTCTCGAACAGTTGCAGGACTTTCTGCTTGGACGCTTGGACGGCGCGGGCGCCCGCGCCATGGTCACCCACCTCCTGAAGGGCTGTGCTCTCTGCCGAGCGGCCATGCGGGAGGTGTTCACGTCTCGGCCCGCGACCTCGGTCTATGACGAACCCATCGACCGTGCTTTCGCGGCTCACCGGTGGCACGGAACCAAGGCCCTGCAGGCGCGAGCGCGGGCGCGGGAGGCGCTCGCGAGGATTGAAGCCGGGGGGATCGAGATGCTCGCGGAGGCACCGCGGGAGCTCAAGGGTGTCGCGGGCTGCGAGGCGCTCCTCGAACGGAGCTGGGCCCTGCGCCACGAAGACCCCGGGAAGATGCTGGAGCTGGCCAACTTCGCGACGATGATCGCCGATCGGTTGAGCCCTCGGCACCATGGGAAACGTCAGGTGGCCGACCTGCGCTGCCGCGCATGGTCGGCGCTCGGCAACGCCTACCGCGTGGCAGACGACCTCGACTCGGCCGAATGGGCCCTGGGGCGGGCCACCGAGCTTCAACTCCAGGGTACAGGCGATGAGCTGTTGGCCGTCCGCCTCCTCGACCTCCGGGCCTCTCTCTATGGCGCGCAGCGCCGCCTTCCGGCGGCCCTGGACGCCTTGGAGGGGGTCTATGCCATCCACAAGCGCCGGGGAGACGATCACCTTGCTGGCCGGGCCTTGATCAAGAAGGGGATCTATACCGGCCACTCGAACAAGCCTCAGGAGGCGGTTGAACTGCTCTACGACGGACTGGCGCTGATCGACCAGGACCGCGACCCCCAACTCGCCCTCTCCGCTGTCCACAACATCGCTATATTTCTAGTGGAATGCGGCCAGTTCCGGAAGGCGCGCAACCTCTCCTTCATGAACCGCTGGCGCTACAAGCGACACGGCGGGACGATCGAGAAGGTCAAGTTCCGCTGGCTGTTAGGTTTGATCGATGCGGGGCTGGGAAACCTCGCCGCGGCCGAAGCGGCCCTGGACGAAGCGAGGCAGGGTTTGCAGGAGGCGAACCTGCACTACCACTCGGCGCTGGCCGGCCTCGACCTCGCCAGCATCCTCCTGAGGCAAAGTCGCTCCGACGACGCGCGCACCGTGGTGCTGGAAGCCACCGAGGTCTTCCTCAAGCTGCGCATCGAGCGCGAGGCCCTGGGCGCGATCGTGATGCTGCGGCAGGTCTTCGACGCCGGCGTGGCCGCCCAGGCGCTCCTCGACGATTCCATCCAGTTCCTCCGCCGCGTCCAGCACGATCCCACGCTGACGTTCTCGGCCTGGTTCCTGTAGGGCGTTGCCATCGTCGCCAACCCTCCCAGATAGCGGCCTGCCCCGCAACCGGGAGGGTTCCGGCGCCAACCGGGAGGGTTCCGGCGTGTCCCGGGAGGGTTCCGGCGCCAACCGGAAGGGTT
>DATANP010000402.1:0-4705 GCA_036266195.1 Thermoanaerobaculia bacterium
GTTCGTCACTATTGTACAGCGTTCCAGTGGAGCCGGGACGAGTTGCGTTGCTTGCCTGATTCAAGAAACTTCTTACCCTACAAACGGTTCTCCAACCATATATCACGCGCCAAAGGACGTCAACGCTGTCGCTGGATAGACCTCTAGCGACCGAGATCCACGCAATGCCTGAACCGTGCAACTGCAACTGCGCCGACAGACTCGTATACGGACCTGTCTGCCGATCCGTCGCCCTTCAGGCAGCGTGGAAGGCTGCCCAGTTGCAATGTCACCTGACATTGCAACGGAGAAGGTGACTTCGCAACAGGGCACCTGACATTGCACTGGAGAACGTTGCATTGCCTCAGGGCAGTTGGCAACGGCTTGGAGCAGGTGACATTGGCCCAGGGCAGTTGGCATTGGCCCGGAGCAGGTGACATTGCCTCAGGGCAGTTGACATTGGCCTGGAGCAGGTGACAACGGCTCTGGGCAGTTGGCAACGCTCTGGAGAAGTTGGCATTGCAACAGGGAAGGTGACATTGCAACAGGGCGGCTTACATTGCAACGGAGAAGGTTGCAACGCCTCAATGCCACCCAAGCCGTCTCCGCTTTACGCCTGCTTCTCCCCTCCTCCCCGTCTGCCGGTGATTCGGCCCCCTAATATAAGGCCCAAGGGGAGCGTTGGCCAACGCCAAAGCTGGTGGACAGGTGGTAGCGCCTCCGGAGGAGGCGCAGGCGCGTAGCCTCGGGTTTCAACCCGAGGCGGGTGGCGCGGCCTCGTCGCCCTCATGCACCCTGCCGTCGCCCCTGAAGGGGCTCGGCGGAGCTTCGGGCCTCCCAGCCCCGAGTTGAAAACCCGGGGCTACGCGCCTGCACCTCCTCCGGAGGTGCTCCTATGCCAAAGTTATCGCCTATGGGGCCGGGGGTGAGGGGCCTACGGGTTCACGGTCAGCTTCACGCTCTTCGTCGTCCCGCCCGCGACGGTTTTGATGGTGGCGAAGCTCTGGGTGGAGACGTCGGCCGTGGTCACCGTAAAGGTGCCCTGGGTGGAACCGGCCGGGATGATCAGGCTCGGGGTCGTGGGGCTCGCCACTCCGGTGCTCGACGAGGAGAGGGCCACGGTGATGGAGCCGGGCGCGGCCGGGCAGTCCAGGGTGACGGTGCCGGTCACGGACGCGGGGCCCACCACCGGGTTCGGCGAGAGGGCGAGGCTCGTCAGGCCGATCGGCTTCACGGTCACGGTGTTGCTCAGGCTCTTGCCGGCGTAGCTGGCCGTGATGGTTCCGGCCTGGCTGGAGGTCACGGCCGGCGCCGTGATCAGGAAGGTCGCACTGGTCGATCCGGACGGGACGGTGACGCTCGACGGCACCACGGCCACCGGGTTCGTGTTGGAGAGCGACACCACGACTCCTCCGGCCCCCGCCTTGGCGGTGAGGGTGACCTTGCCGGTCGAGGTCTTGCAGCCGCCCGTGAAGGTGGCGGGAGTGAGGGTGAATGAGGAGAGGGCCAGAGGAGGGCCGTCCGCAATGGTCACCGTGCTGCCGGCATAGGGGCCGGGATAGATCGCGGGGCCCGCGGCCACGGAGAGGGTCACGGTCTCGGGGTCCTCGACGAGAGCGTCGCTCGCCGGTGTCACCTTGAGCAGCACCCGATCGGACCCGGCCGGGATCGTCGCCGTGGTGGGCAGGTCGTAGTCGGAGCCCGAAGCGGTGCCGCCGTGGATCAGGTCGACGGTCAGCGGGTTGGTCGTGCTCCCGGTCCTCCAGACGATGAATTCCCCCGGATCGGACGGCTCGGCCGCGTCCTGGTCCGAGAGGCTGACCGCGACCACCGGCCGGACCGGCTCGACGTCCCGGATCACCACGCTCGCCGAGGAGGAGTCCACAGCCAGAATCACGGTCTCCCCGGTCTCATAGAGATTGTCGTCCAGCGGGGTCACGTCCACGTCGGCCGAGGCCTGGCCGGAGGGGATGGTGACCGAACCGGAGAGCGCCGCGTAGTCGTCTCCGGGCGTCGCCGTGCCCGAGACGCTGTAGGCCACGGTCAGGGGAAACGCCGTGCCGCCGCTCCGGGTGAACGTGATCCGGCCGCCGTCCGCTCCGGACTCGGAGGCGAAGCGGTCGGTCGCGGTGAGGGTGACCTGTCCGGGTGTGACGGAGGGGTGGGTCGTCGGGTCTCCGGCGGACGGGGTCCCGGAACGGAGGGTCGAGTCGAAGTAGTCGTAGACGATCTGGAGGTTCGCGGTCTTGTCGAAAGCGGAGCCGCCGTGTCCCGCGCCCTGGACCGGGACCAGCCGGGCGGAGACACCCGCGGCGCGTACGGCGTCCACCAGGAGCTGCGACTGGTTGGACGGGATGAGCTTGTCCAGGGTGCCATGCATCGCCAGGAGCGGCGGGTCGTCCTCATCTATGTAAGGAATGGGGTTGGCGGTCGCGGCCAGCTCGGGCCGGTCCTGGATGGGGCCGCCGAGGAACTTGCTCTCGTCCGATGCCGAGCTGTCGTGGTTGACGGTGGTCGGATAGAAGTGCATCTGGAGGACGTCGGTCGCACCGTACCAGTCCACCACGGCCTGCACCCGGCTCGACTGGTCGAGGTTGCCGCCAGTCGAGCCTTCGAGGTCCAGGGTGACGCTGCCAACCGTGACGGTCCCGGCCCCGCCCGAGAAGGCCAGGAAGGCGGCGAGGTGGCCGCCGGCCGATTCGCCCCAGGCGCCGAAGCGGTCCACGTCGAGGTTGTAATCCGAGGCATGGGCCCGCAGCCAGCGCACGGCGCCGCGGACATCCTGGATCTGGGCGGGCCAGAGGGCGGTGGTGGTCAGCCGGTAGTCCACGCTCGCCACGGCATAGCCGCGGGAGCAGAGGTTCGAGGCCCGCGTGGGCACCGGCAGCCGGCTGCCGGTCCGCCATCCGCCGCCGTGGATCCAGAGGATGACCGGCGCGGGACCGGAAACGCCTTGCGGCACGAGCAGCTCAAGCTGGAGCGCCTGGGTGGCTCCGGAGGAATCCACATAGGTCCCATAGGTCAGACCGCTATAGGTCTGGCAGGTCTGGGCCAGGGCGGGCGAGGACAGGACGAGCGTCAGGAGAGCGGCGACAGGAAAAGACCACCGGTTCATGACACCGGACGTATTGCACGCCCGGTGCCAATGCTCCCTCTCCCCCGGTACGGGGGAGAGGGCTGGGGAGAGGGGGAACGGGATCTACCTGCGCAGCCACTGCCGGCGCAGGGTCATCGCCAGCTCGCGGAACATCTGGCCCTGGACGGCGTTGCGCTTGAGCGCTTCCTGGAGGATCAGCCAGGAACGCAGGATGTCCGCGTTGAGGCGCCAGGCTTCCAGGAGCGGGTAGAGGCGGCCCAGCAGGTCGGTCGCCTCGGCGAGCCGCCCTTCGAGGCTCAGCACCTGGGCCAGCTCCAGGGCGGCGAGCGCGAGGTCGAAGTCGAAGTTGTGCTGCTCGTAGAGCCCCATGAGGTCGCGGAAGCAGCGCTCCGCCACGTCGAGCCGCTGCTCGTCGCGCGCCAGGATGCCGTCCAGGCGCAGCAGGCGGCCCCGGGTCACGGGGTCGCCGAACTCTTCGTAGAGCGGACGCCAGGACTCCAGAAGCTCGCGGGCCTCGGAGGTCCGGCCCAGCTCGTTGAGCCAGAGGGCCTGCAGGTGCCGGCCGCCCAGCTCGAGGTGCGGTTCGAGGCCCGGCTCCAGCCGGGCAAGGCCGCGCTTCGCCAGGGTGAGGCCCCGCTCGGGGCGGAGCCAGCCGATGGAGGAGGACCAGGCGATCAGGTATTTGCCCTCGAGCTGCCGGTCGTTCATCTGGCGGGCGCAGGCCGCCGCCCGGCGCAGGAGAGCGGCGGCGTCCTCGAAGCAGCCGAGGTCGGTCTTGAGCGAGGCGCGGACGGACAGCAGGTAGGCCCGCTCCAGGAGGTCGCCGGTCCCGAGGTTGAGCAGCTCCTCGGCCCGGTCGAGATCCTCCTGGGCGCCGCGCAGGTCGCCATACAGTCGCTTGGCATTGCCGAGCAGCGAGGTCGCCGCGCCCTGGAAGTCGCGCACGTGGATGTCACCGTAGACCGCGGGGTCGAGCCGCTGCGCGATCATCCAGCCCAGGTAGGCCAGGCCGACCGCCTCGCTGGCGTCGTGCCGCACGGCGTCCCGCGCTTCGGCCAGGACGCGCGCGTAGAGCCCCCAGGTGTAGAGCCGGGGATCGTTCTTCACCCACAGCAGCCGCTGGGTGGCGTCGAGGGGCTCCAGGAGCTTCCACAGCTCGTCGCCCCTCCGGCGCTCGGCCCGCACACCCATTTCGGTCTGGGAAAAGATCGTCTCCAGCCGCTCGAACATGGGGGTGTAGTCGACGTCCTGCGGGAAGAACACGTCCCGCGCCGTGGCGCAGCAGCGCTCGCAGCCGGAGAGGAGGTGCGCGAACGCGCGGTGCCGCTCCGCCGCTCCGGACCGGTTGGCGCGGAAGCGCTCCAGCTCGTGACGGGACAGGTGCAGGGCTCGCGGCATGGACTGGTCTCCTCGGTCTCGGGCTCGCTCTCGGTTGACGTCAACTGCATAGTGTAACCGGTTTTAGGCCGGATGGGATCAGCCGTTCGGGTCCCAGCCGCCGCGGCCCGTGTCGATGGGCGCCGGGGTGGAGGTCGGAACGGGCTCGGGCGTGCCGTCCGCCTCCCAGGCCGAGGTCAGGGTGCCGGTGGCCGCGGTCCCGGTCAGCCGCTCCCAGAGCTGCGAGAAGAA
>DATANP010000403.1:0-9858 GCA_036266195.1 Thermoanaerobaculia bacterium
CCGATGGCGGCCATCATGGCCTGCTCCACCAGGAACACCTCGGAGGCGCCGGCGCGCATGGCCGAGTCGCGCACGGCGCGCTTCTCCACCTGCGTGATCTCCGACGGCACGCCGATCACGATCCGCGGGTGGACGTACATCTTGCGGCCGTGGGCCTTCTTGATGAAGTACTCGAGCATGCGCTCGGTGACTTCGAAGTCGGCGATGACGCCGTCCTTCATCGGGCGGATCGACTCGATGTTGCCGGGGGTCCGCCCGAGCATCTCCTTCGCTTCGCTGCCGACCGCCTCGATGCGGTTGGTGAGCTTGTTGATGACGACGACGGAGGGCTCGCGCACGACGATGCCCTGGTTGCTGGCGAAAACCAGGGTGTTGGCCGTGCCGAGATCGATGGCGAGGTCTTTTGAGAAGTACCTGAGCAGGGAGGCGAGGGGCATCTGGACTTGGGATCCTTTTGATATGACGGTCTCCGGCGCGGGTCGGGCCGGAGGCGGGGTTACGGCTTTCGGTACGGCGACGACGACGACATTCTACGGGTTTTTCAGGGATTTTCGACGAACACGCGATGCCGGCGGGTGGTCTCGTTCCCCCAGCTGTCGCGGGCCTTGATCTCGATGAAGCTCCAGCCCTCCTTGGAGAGCTGGACGGTCTTGGTGAAGGACCCGTCCGCCGCGACCTTGACCTGTTCCGTGTTGATCTCGATCTGCGCGCCCGGCTCGCTGCGCCCGGCGACGATGAAGATACTACCGTAGGATTTCACGTCGTCGAGGTCAAGCGACGGCGGCGTGTCGTCCTTTTCGCCCATCGCGGAGCGGAAGGAGGCGACCCGGAACTTGAACGGCAGGCTCCAGGCCCCCTGGACCCCGTTCTTGTCGTAGGCGGCGACCCGCCACTGGAAGGTCCCTTCGCCGCGCAGGCCGAGGGTGGCCTGGGTCCTGGTGCGGTTCTTGACGTCGATCAGGTTCTCGACGAAGAGATGGCTGCGGGAGACCTGGAGGGCGTAGCGCGCGGCGTTGGGCACCGGGTCCCAGGTCAGCGCGACCTTGCGCACACGGTCGAGGTCGAGGTCGACGTTGTCGGCCGGCGTGACCAGCGAGGGGCGGCCGGGCAGCGGCGCGGGCTCGGAGAGCAGCTCGCCGGTCTGCACCACCTGCTGGTTGGCCTGGACCTCGCGCTTGAGGCCGCCCTTCGAGGTCAGCTCGATGCCGCCGGTCAGGGCGCCGAAGCGGCCCTGGCTCGACTGGCGGTCGACAGCCACGAACGCCTCCGAGTCCTGCTGGACGCGGGCCACGGCGTTCGGCGTCTTGACGTTGCTGGTCCCCTGGGCGGTGTTGAGGTCGACCCAGCCGTACTCCATCTCGATCGCCTGCTCCTCCCGGCCGGCGGCGGTGCGGGCCGAGGAGACGATGAACTGGGTGTTCGGCCGCACCGTGTAGAGGGTGCCGTCGAGGAACATGATCTCGGCCGAGCCGTTCTCCGAGGTGCGCACGTAGTCGCCGCTCTGGAGGGTGAGGCGGCTGCGCGCCTCCCGCCACTCGCCGCCGTCGCCGCGGCGGTACTCGACGTCGCCCTGGATGGTGACGAAGCTGGCCTGCCCGGACATCCCGGACTGACCCAGGGATTCCAGGATGAGCTGCAGCATGTTCTTGCTGCGCCGGGCGTTGTCGAGGGCGCCGCGGAAGTCCTGGTTGGCGAACTGGTTGCGCGCCTCCTGGAGCCCTTGCCAGGCGGCGTCGTACTCGCCGCGGTAGCCTTCGTTGCGGTCCTGGCCCTGGAGGCGCTGGATGAGCCCCTGGGTCTCGTCGATGACCTGGCGCGCCTCGCGCTCCTGCGCCCGGCTCTCCCACAGCCGGTAGCCCAGGAAGCTCAGGCCGAGCACCACCACCGTCACCAGCAGGATGACGATGGCGCGCAGGGTCTCCTCGGAGACGCTGTACCAGTCCCTTTTCCGGCGGGACGCCTTCTGGGCAATGGACACGCTAACGGCCTCTCATGTAGGAAGGCGAATATAACACAGCGCCGGACCGGGGGGAGGAAGACATCTCCCGATCCTGTGTTAAAGTTCCCGGTCCTCTCCGAGGAAAGGAGCTTCCGCGATGTTGAAAGTCTTCCGTGACAACCTCAAGTACCTGAGCTGGATCCTCTGGCTCGTGGTGGCTTTGTTCATCTTCTTCATCTGGGCCGACTTCGGCACGGGCCTGGGGCGGAGGGGAGGCGGCCGGGTGAGCGACAACGTCGCCGCGCACGTCGGCAAGCAGCAGGTCACCATGGAGGAGTTCGAGCGCACCTACAAGCGGCTCGAGGGCCTCTACCGGCAGATCTACGGCGAGCAGTTCACCTCCGAGGCCGCGCGCCAGATGGGCCTGCCGCTCAACGCGCTCAACCAGGCGGTCGGCCAGAAGATCCTCCTCGAAGAGGCCCGCCGCATGGGCCTGACCGCCACCGACGACGAGGTCCGCGAGCGCGTCCTCCAGGAGCCGGCGTTCAAGGACGCCCAGGGCCGCTTCGTGGGCGAGGAGCAGTACGCCGAGATGCTGCGCAACGCGCGCTATCCCAGCCCGGCCGCGTTCGAGGCCGAGCTGCGCGAGGAGATCCTGATCAAGAAGCTGACCGACATCATGGAGGCCAACGTCTACGTCTCCGACCAGGAGGTCGAGAAGTCCTACCGCGACCAGGTCGAGCGCGCCCGCATCCGCTACATCCAGCTCCCGCGCGCCCGCTTCGGCCAGTCCGCCATGGTGACCGACGCCGACGTCAAGAGCTATTTCGAGAAGCACAAGGCGGAATATCGCCTGCCCGAGCAGCGCGAGGCTGCCTACCTGGTGATCGATCAGGCCCAGCTCTCCAGTACCGCCGGCATGGCGAAAGTGGACGACAAGGCCGTTCAGGACTACTACCAGCAGCACAAGGAAGAGTTCGCCCGTCCCGAGCAGATCCACGTCCGCCACATCGTGGTCAGCCCTGAGGGCAAGAGCGACGCCGAGGCCCAGGCGAAGATCGCGGCCGCCAAGGCCCGCCTGGCCAAGGGCGAGGCCTTCGCGACCGTGGCCCGCGAGGTGAGCGACGAGCCCGCGGCCAAGACCTCCGGCGGCGACCTCGGTTACTTCGGCCACGGCCAGATGGACAAGGATTTCGAGGATGCGGCCTTCGGCGCCCAGGTCGGCTCCCTGATCGGCCCGGTCAAGACCAAGTTCGGCTACCACCTGATCGAGGTCCTCGACAAGCGGGCCGCCGGCACCCAGCCGTTCGAAGAGGTGCGCGAGATGATCCGCCAGCGCCTCTCCTCCGAGCAGACCGCCAAGGCCGCCGAGTCCCGGGCCAAGGCGCTCGCCAAGAAGGTGGCCGACGCCAAGCCGAAGAGCGGCGACGACCTCAAGCCTCTCGCCAGCCCGGTCGAGGGCGTGGTCTTCGCCGAGACCGGCCCCTTCGGCAAGCAGCAGCCGATCAACGGCCTCGGCTATGCCCCGGCCTTCGCCAACGCCGCGTTCGCCCTGCAGAAGGGCGGCGTCTCCGAGGCGGTCCAGACCCCGCGCGGCTGGGCGGTCCTCTACCTGAAGGACGTCAAGGCGCCGCGCCTCCCCGAGCTCAAGGACGTCGAGCCGCAGGTGCGCTCCGGCCTCGTCCGCCAGAAGCAGCAGGACCAGGCGCTGCAGCAGCTCCGGCAGGCCAAGGCCTCGGGCAAGACCCTCGACCAGATCGCGGCCGAGATGGGCCTGGAGATCAAGGAGAGCTCCGAGTTCGGCGCCCAGGGCGCCATCCCGGGCATCGGCGCCAACCCCGAGCTGGCCAAGAGCGCCCTCTCTCTCAGCACCGGCCAGATGGGCGACCCGGTCTCCGACGCCCAGGGCGCCCTCCTGTTCGAGGTCAAGGAGCGCAAGAGCTGGGATCCCATCCAGTTCGCCGCCGCCCGCGAGCAGACCCGCGAGTCGCTCCGGCGCCAGAAGCTCAACGACCTGGAGCAGGCCCTGCTGGAGCAGCGCCGCCGCGAGATCGACGTGACCTTCAACCCGCAGCTCCTCGAGCAGTTCGGCATCAACGCGAACGGCCAGCCCACTCCGTCAGGACAGGCCGGCTGATCCGCTCCGCCCCGGCTCCTCCCGGAGCCGGGGCTCTCTCCCCATGATCGGCTACCTCCAGGGCAACCTCCTCAAGGCCACCACCGACCGCGTCCTGCTCGACGTGCAGGGGGTCGGCTACGAGATCCACATCCCGCTCTCCACCTGGTACGAGATCGAGCGCCGCGGCACCTCCGGTCGCATCGCCCTCTTCATCCACACCCAGGTCCGCGAGGACGACATCTCCCTGTTCGGCTTCTGGACCGAGCGCGAGAAGGCGCTGTTCGAGAAGCTGATCGGCGTGAGCGGCATCGGGGCGCGCCTGGCGCGCGTCATCCTCTCGGGCATGGCGCCGGACGATCTGCTCGGCGCCATCGCCTCCGGCGACCTCGGACGGCTGGGCACCATCCCGGGCGTCGGCAAGAAGACCGCCGAGCGCATGATCCTGGAGCTCCGGGACAAGATGCGCGAGCTCGCCGCCGAGCTGCCCGAACAGGCCGCCGCCGCGCCCGCCGACCAGGACGTGGTCTCCGCCCTGGTCAACCTGGGCTACAAGGCCAGCCAGGCCGAGCGGGCCGTGGCCGAGGCGCGCCGCGAAAAGCCGACTGGCGCCGATATCGCCTTCCACGACCTCCTGCGCGCCAGCCTCACCCGCCTGTCGCGCGCCTGATCTAGAGCGTCCCCGGCAGGTAGTAGCCGGAGACGTCGATCACCAGGTTCACCGTCCCCACCTCGCCGAACAGCGCCCGGGCCGCCACCGTGCCCGAGCCGTCCGTCGCCAGCGGCAGGGTGGCGTTGTTCGCGATCGTCTTGCCGGCGGAGAAGCTGACCGTGTTCGTGGCCATGGCCGGATAGTTGCCGGGGTAGAGGGTCATGCTCCCGGAGATCGCAGAAGCGGGGACCGTCACGTTCGCCGCCACCGCCCGGGCGTTCGGCGGGATGCCGCAGACGTCCACCAGGCTGATGATCTTCGCCGCGCCCGAGCCCAGGGGGGACCCGAAGCGGGTGTCGATCACCCGGCAGGGCTCCACCGTATAGAAGTCCAGGGCCGTGGGCGCGGTCACCGCAAAGGCCTGCGGCAGCGACTCGGCCGCGCCCGACGCGTTCGTGATGTTGAGCACGGCCGAGTAGAGACCCGGCGCCATCGGCCCGCCGGTCTGCAGCCAGGGCGAGGCGCCGGACACCTCCTGGATCAGGGTCACCCCCTGGTACACCCGCCAGGTGTAGGTGAGCGGCGGCTGGCCGCTCCCCGCTCCGTTCAGCGGCACGGCCTGGCCGGCCTCCACCAGGGGGACCAGCACCGAGGCCGCGGTCACCGCCGGCCGCGGGTCGAGCACCGTGACCGTCTTGGTGATCGAAGTGCAGCCCCACATGTTGCAGGCGGTCAGCTTGACGTTGTGGGGACCATAGGTCGAGAACGTCGCCGTGGGGTTCTGGGCCGTCGACGTCCCCTGTGCGAGCAGGGTCGTGGACAATCCTGCCCCCAGGACGGCCCACAGGACGAACGACACGACACCTCGTACGGCGACGGCTCGGAGCATGAAATCCCTCTTATATTGACACCAAGCTATCTGTTTTTCCCGCCTGGGTCAAGCCCGGGGCGCGCGAAGCCCCAGGAGATACAATGGGCACCATGTCGTCCGACGAGCGGATCCTGTCTGGCATCCCCGACCCCGAGGACCTCGGCGTCGAGCCTTCGCTGCGGCCCGCGAAGATCGACGAGTACATCGGGCAGGGCAAGATCATCGACAACCTGCGGGTCTTCATCCGCGCGGCGCGCGAGCGGCGGGAGAGCCTCGACCACGTCCTCCTCTTCGGACCGCCCGGCCTCGGCAAGACCACGCTCGCCCACATCATCGCCAACGAGATGGGCGCGCCGCTGCGCATCACCTCCGGCCCGGTGCTGGAGCGAGCCGGCGACCTGGCCGCGATCCTCACCAACCTCGACCCGGGCGAGGTCCTGTTCATCGACGAGATCCACCGCCTGGGACCGACCGTGGAGGAGATCCTCTACCCGGCCCTGGAGGACTTCCGGCTCGACCTCGTCATCGGCCAGGGCCCGGCGGCGCGAACAGTCAAAATTGAGCTGCCGCGCTTCACCCTGGTCGGCGCCACCACCCGGGCCGGCCTGCTGTCGGCGCCGCTCCGTGCCCGCTTCGGCATCGTCCACCGGCTCAACTTCTACACCCCGGACGAGCTCACGCAGATCGTCGAGCGCTCCGCCCGGCTGCTCTCCATCCCGATCGACCCCGACGGCGCCCAGGAGATCGCCCGCAGGAGCCGCGGCACCCCGCGCGTGGCGAACCGGCTGCTGCGCCGCGTGCGCGACTTCGCCCAGGTGGAGCGTTCGCGCCGCATCGACCTGAAGATCTCGCAGAAGGCGCTGGCCCTCCTGGAGGTAGACGAGTTCGGCTTCGAGGATCTGGATCGAAAGATCCTCGGCACCCTGATCGAGCACTACTCCGGCGGACCGGCCGGCTTGAAGGCCCTGGCCGCGGCCGTCGGCGAGGACACCGGCACCATCGAAGACCTCTACGAGCCCTACCTCATCCAGGAGGGCTTCCTCCAGAGGACCCCGCGCGGCCGGGTCGCCACCCACCGCGCCTACCGCCACCTCGGCTACCCGCCCCGGCCCGGCACCACCGGCTCCCTCTTCTGATTGCCGTGAGCCGGTCCGCCCTCATCTACAACCCGACCGCGGGCCGCCAGCGCCATGCCCAGGTGCTCGACTCCATCCTGGAGGCGCTGGGCAGGGGAGGCCTCGACGTGGAGCCCGTCCCGACTGGCGGCCCCGGCCAGGCCACCGGACTCGCCCGCGACCGGGCCGCCGCCGGCGCCGACTGCGTGATCGCCTTCGGAGGCGACGGCACCGTCCGCGAGGTGGCGGCCGGCCTTCTGAATACGGACGCGGCGCTCGGCATCCTCCCTGGCGGTACCGTCAACCTGCTCGGCCTGTCGCTCGGCCTGCCGCGCGATCCCCTGGAAGCCGCGAAGCTCCTGCCGCGCCTCCGGCCGCAGGCGCTCGACGTGGGGCTGGTCAACGAAGCCCCCTTCCTGATGATGATCTCCGCCGGACTCGACTCCAGCGTCCTGGCCGCCCTGGACACCCGCCTCAAGTGGCGCTTCGGCAAGGCGGCCATCGTCTGGCAGGGGCTGCGGGAGTGGTGGCGCTACCCATATCCGAGGTTCCAGATCCTGGCCGACGGCGAGCCCTTCGAAGCCTCCTTCGTCGCCGTCTCCAACATTCCCCATTACGGAGGCGCCTACGCCCTGGCGCCCGGCGCGCAGCCCTACGACGGCAGGCTCGATCTGGTCCTGTTCCAGGGCGGAGGCCGCCTCGAAACCATCGGCTTCGCCGCCGATCTCCTGCGCGGCGTCCACGTCCGGAGGCCGGACGTCAAGGTCCGGCACGTCCAGGAGGTCGTCTTCGAATCGCCGGCCGGAGCCATCGCCCAGATTGACGGCGACGTCTGCGAAGAGCGCCTGCCCCTGACCGTCCGCATCGCCCCGCAGCCGCTCCGGGTGATGGCGCCCGAAATCCCTTCCACATAAGAGAGCCTATGGATCCGAGACCGCTCGACCCGATCTTCTCCCCCGGCTCCGTCGCCGTGGTGGGCGCCTCCCGCCGCCGTGACTCGCTGGGGTTCAGCCTGCTGCACAACCTTTTGGTCAACGAGTTCGCCGGCGCCATCTACCCGGTCAACCCCGAGGCGAAGGCCATCCACTCGCTCAAGTGCTACCCCAACGTCCAGGCCATCCCCGACCCCGTGGACCTCGCCGTGATCCTCGTCCCGCGGCTCAAGGTGGAGGGGGTCGTGAAGGAGTGCATCGAGAAAGGGGTGCGAGGCCTGATCGTCATCACCGCCGGCTTCTCCGAGATCGGCGAGGAAGGGGCCGAGCGCGAGCACCGGCTCCGCGACAGGGTGCGCGCCGCCGGCATCCGGATGATCGGCCCGAACTGCATGGGCGTGATCAACACCTCGCCCGATGTCCGGCTGGACGCCACCTTCGCGCCCACCCCGGCACAGGCGGGAGCCATCGGCTTCGTCAGCCAGTCCGGTGCGCTCGGGGTGGCGATCCTCAACGTGGCCCAGGACCTGGGCATCGGCCTCACCCAGTTCGTCTCCATGGGCAACAAGGCCGACGTATCCGGCAACGACCTTCTCGAGCATTGGGAGGACGACCCGGCCACGAAAGTCATCTGCATGTACCTGGAATCCTTCGGCAACCCGAGGCGCTTCACCGAGATCGCCAAGCGGGTGACCCGCAAGAAGCCGATCCTGGTCGTGAAGTCCGGCCGCACCGCCGAAGGCGCGAGGGCCGCCTCCAGTCATACAGGTGCGATGGCCGGAGCCGACGTCACCGTCTCGGCCCTCCTGGACCAGTGCGGCGTGCTGCGCGCGAACACCATCGAAGAGCTGTTCGACGTCTGCCGCGCCCTGGTCCGCTGCCCGCTGCCGGACGGCAACCGGGTCGGCATCGTGACCAACGCCGGAGGCCCGGCCATCATGGCCACCGACGCCTGCGTCAGTCTTGGCCTCCGCATGGCCGAGCTGTCGGACGCCACCCGCGAGACCCTGCGCGGCTTCCTGCCGGCCGAAGCGAGCGTCAACAACCCGGTGGACATGATCGCCTCCGCCGACGCCCCGGCCTACTCCCGCACCCTGGCCGCGGTGCTGGACGATCCCGGGGTGGACATGGCCATGGTGATCAACGTCACCCCGGTCCTGGCCAGCCCGCACGACATTCTCGAAGTGATCGGAGAGGCGGCGCGCACCCGCTCCAAGCCCGTTCTGGCCGTGATGATG
Source organism: Thermoanaerobaculia bacterium (assembly GCA_036266195.1). Taxonomy (GTDB): domain Bacteria; phylum Acidobacteriota; class Thermoanaerobaculia; order Multivoradales; family UBA5704; genus DATMER01. Next base: position 8,864 of record DATANP010000403.1, read on the forward strand.
GCGACCGACGAGTTCTACGAATCGGTCAAGCACACCCGCGACCTGCCGCCGGTCTACCGCTTCCCGGAGCCCGCGGCGCGCGTCCTTCTCCTCCTCTCGCGCTACGGAGCCTGGGTCCGCCGGCCCGCCGAGCCCCAGGCTGCGGGCTTCGAGACCGACGATGCCCAGGTCGAAGAGATCCTCGGCCATTGCCCGGACGGTTACCTCGAACCGGCCGACGCCTTCCGGGTGCTCGACCTCTACGGCATCCCGCTCGCCCGCTGGAAGAGCGTCGCCACCCAGGATGAAGCGGTCGCGGCGGCCAAGGAGATCGGCTTCCCCGTGGTCCTAAAAGCCATCGCGCCCGATCTCATCCACAAGAGCGACGTCGGAGCCGTGAGGGTAGACCTGCGCGACGAGCACGACCTCACCCAGGCGCTGAACGAAGTCTCCGACTCCGTCGCCCGAGCTGGCCACCGCATCGAAGGCTGGCTCGTCCAGGAGATGGCGAAGGGCGGCCACGAGGTGATCTTCGGCATCACCACCGATCCGCGTTACGGCCCGCTCCTGATGTTCGGCCTCGGCGGCAAATACGTGGAAGTCTTCCAGGACGTCCGCTTCGGAGTCCTCCCCCTGGGTCCGAGCGACGCCATGGACATGGTGAAGGGCATCCGCGGCTTCAAGCTCCTGGAGGGCGTGAGGGGCGAAGCCGGAGCGGACCTGGAGCTCCTCGCCGAGATCCTCCTCCGCCTCGGCCAGCTCGCCCAGCGCCACCCGCGCATCCGGGAGGTGGACGTCAACCCCTTCCTCGCCGGACCCGACCGGGCCCACGCCCGGGCGGTGGATGCGCGGATCCGGGTGGGGCCGGCCGTGTAGACTGCCGACGAAAGGAGAAAGCCATGCTCAGAAGGTTGATGCTGACCGACGACGACATCAGCAGGACCATCGTGCGGCTGCTCCTGGGCATCGTCATCTTTCCGCACGGAGCGCAGAAGCTCCTGGGCTGGTTCGGGGGC
>DATANP010000404.1:0-3386 GCA_036266195.1 Thermoanaerobaculia bacterium
GCCGGCGTTCTAACCAACTGAACTACAGCCCCGCATTGAGCTGCTCTTCCCGCGGCGTGGCTCACCTCTATGGTGGGAGGTGAGGGATTTGAACCCGCGACCCCCTGCGTGTAAGGCAGGTGCTCTGACCGCTGAGCTAACCTCCCCGCGCGCGGAAGGATGCAGAGAATACGCAGGGCGACGGTCGGTGTCAAGCCCCTACTTGCGCTTCGGCGACACATAGCCGAGGGCTTCGAGCTGCTTGCGCGTCTCTTCGTCCAGGTCCTGCTCCTTCGCCCGGCTCTTGAGCCCCGTGAAGCGCTGGCGGATCAGGCTCGACAGCTCCGCGACCCTCGCCGGCTGGGCCTGGGCGAGGTTGTTCGTCTCCCCAGGGTCCTTCGCGAGGTCGTACAGCTCCTCGCGGGCGATCGGGTAGTGGCCGGGCGGCGCGTCGGGGATGCAGACCGGCTTGAAGCCGGCCGGGTTGTGGACGAGCTTCCAGCCGCCCTGGACCACGGTGTGGATCGGCGCCGAGCCGTACTCGGAGAACGCCGGCTTGCCCGCGCCGCCCGCGTCCGGCCTCTCCAGGTAGGGGACGAGCGAATGGCCGTGCTGCTCCGCGGGCACCTCGATGCCGAGCAGCGCGAGCAGGGTGGGGAGGACGTCGATCAGCTCCACGGTCTGCGCCACCTTCGCGCCCCTGGGCAGCAGGCCCGGGGCCGAGATCCCGAGCGGCACGTGGAGGCCGGTCTGGTAGACCGAGCAGGCGTGGTAGAGGTAGCCGTTGTGGTCGTAGAGCTCCTCGCCGTGGTCGGCGGTGAAGATCACCACGGTCTTCTCCAGCTTGCCCGCGGCGCGCAGCCCTTCGAGGAGGGAGGCGGTCAGCCGGTCGCTGCCGATCACCGACGCGTCGTAGAGCGCGTCCAGGTGGCGCACGTCGCGCTCGGTCAGCGGGATCTTCTCGGTCATGACCCGGTTGAGCTGCCACTTCTTGGTGCCGAGCGGGCCCTGGTAGCCGGGGTCGAGCTCGCGGTCGGCCAGGTCGCCGCCGTTGTAATAAGGTCCATGGGCGCCGAACAGGTGGACCCAGAGGAAGAACGGCTTGCGGCCGTCCTTGTGCTCCTGGATCCAGCCGAGGGCGGCCTGCACCGCCTTGCCGTCCCGGCCGCCGGAGCACGAGAAGTCGTCCCACCCCTGGTGGTTGGCGTCGCACATGTTGGAGAGGAAGGCGCCGGTCCGGTAGTGATCCCGGTGCAGGATCTTCGGCAGGGTCGGCAGGTCGTCCGGAAAGCCGTAGCCGTTCTCCACCACGCCGTGGCCGCTGGGGTAGAGGCCGGTCAGGAGCGAGCCCAGGGACGGCCAGGTCTCGGACCGCACGGACATCGCCTGCTCGAAGGCCACGCCCGAGGCGAGCTGGGCGTCGATGGCCGGGCTCGGCGGATGGTCCGGCCACCCCTTGTAGCCATAGGCGCCGAGGCGGTCGGCGCGCAGCGTGTCCACCGAGATCAGGACGACGTTCCAGTCCTTCGCGGCGCCGGCCAGCCGGGTCCGCTCCGGCTTCGAAGCGGGCTCCCTGCCGCAGGCCAGGGCAGACAGCAGGAAGAAGAGGAAGAGGCGTTTCGGCATCGGGGGGAGGGTACAGGAAGAAAGGACCCAAAGGACAGCAGGGACTGCAGGGACCAAAGACCTTGGGTCCTTGAGGTCCTTGTGGTCCTTTGGGTCCTTGGGCTATAACTCCTCCATCCTTGCACCGCCGCGGCCGGTGATCTTCCACAGCCGCCGCTTCCGCTCCCTTTCCGAAAGGAGCGGAACATGGTTCACGAGACCGGATGGGAAGCCTGCGTCCTTCCCTTTGAAGACTGGCTGCGCAAGCGCGTGAGCCGCATCATGAAGCGGGCCGGGCTGCGGCCCGAGCCCGAGCATGTCCGGGAGATCGTCCAGGACGTCTACTGCCGGCTGCTGGAAGGCGGCCCGCTGCGGCTGGAGACGCTGCGGAAGCTGCACCTCCCGGGCACGCTCACCTACCTGACCCGGGTGGCCCGGAGCACGGTGTTCGACCAGGTGCGGGCCGCGCGGGCGGCCCGGCGCGGCGGCCGCAGGCTGCGCATCCGCCTGGAGCACGTCGCCGATCCGTCGCCGACCCCGGAGGACATCCTCCTTCTTTCCGAGTGCCGGCTCTTGGTGTGGCGCCGCTTCCTCAGTATCGGCGGGTCGGGCGGGCCGGGCGGGCCGGCGCCGCGCAACGCGCGCATCCTCTGGCTGGCGCTGGTGGAGGGCTGGGGGAGCCGCGAGCTCGGCCGCGCGTTCGCGCTCGCCCCGCGCAGCGTGGACACCCTGGTCCACCGCCTGCGCCGGCGCTGCGCGGACGGCGGGTTGGAGCTGCGCCGGAGGAGGAGGAGCGTATGATCTCCGGCCATGCGCGTTTTCACCGATCCCCGCTGTCTCGACCATCGCGCGCCGCGCGGCTTTCCCGAGCGGCCGGACCGGCTCTCCGGAATCGTCGACCACCTGCGGCAGCGCGGCTGGGACTTCGCCGAAGGCACCTCCTGGGAGGGGGGGCGCGATCGGGACCCCGAGGTGATCGCCGCGGTCGTCGCCGTCCATGAAGAAAGGTACGTGGACCGCTTCGGGCGCGCGGCCGAGCGCGGCGACTCGCTGCTCGACTCGGCCGACAACCCGCTGTCCGAGGGCACCTGGGAGGCGTCGTGGGCGGCGGTCGAGACGGCCCTGGCCGCCGCCGACCATGCTGCGGCTGGTCAGCGGGCCTTCGCCGCCGTGCGCCCGCCCGGCCACCATGCCGAGCGGGCGGTGGCCATGGGCTTCTGCTTCTTCAACAACGTGGCGGTGGCGGCCGAGCACCTGCGCCGCCGCCACGGCGCGGAACGGGTGGCGATCTTCGACTGGGACGTCCACCACGGCAACGGCACCCAGCACATCTTCGAGAGCCGGGCCGACATCTTCTATGCCAGCACCCACCAGTACCCGTTCTACCCCGGCACCGGCGCGGCCTCGGAGACCGGGATCGGCGAAGGCGAAGGGGCGACGCTCAACGTCCCCCTGCCCGCGGGCACGGGCGATGCCGGCTACGCCGAGGCCATCCGGGGCCGGGTGATCCCGGCGATCCGCGACTTCCGGCCGGACGTCCTCCTGGTCTCCGCGGGCTACGACGCCTGGCAGCGCGATCCCCTCGGCGGCATGGAGGTGAGCGAGGAGGGATTCCGGAGCTGGGGGGAATGGATGCGCGAGCTGGCCGACGAGGTCTGCGGCGGCCGGCTGATGGCGGTGCTCGAAGGCGGCTACGACATCGCGAGCCTGCCCCGGCTGGTCGAAGCGAGCCTTGAGGGAATGAAGTAACTCTTCCCATTGGCTTTCATCTATGCTTCCCTTTACAATCCCCCAAAGTTCAC
>DATANP010000405.1:0-2811 GCA_036266195.1 Thermoanaerobaculia bacterium
CGCCCTGTTCCAGATCATGAAAGGCTACAGGGAGGCGCTCGAAGCCTCCACGCGCCCGGAGATCCGGCAGCACGCCGCCGAGGTGCGGGCGAAGTCCAATGCCGCGCTCGTGCAGACCGAGGCCCGCCTCGCCTATGCCGCCTTCGTGGTCGAGGAGATCCGCTGGACCCTGGAGCAGCTCGAAGCCGCCCGCGTCCGGCTGGAGGCCGACTCTCCCAGCCTCGCGCTGATCCTCTCCGCTTCCCTGGTCCGGCCGGACGGCACGACCGAGGTCGGCCTCCCGCACTACAACGACATCCCCATCGGCGTGCCGAAGAGCGTGGACAAGCTCAGCATCGCCCTGACCCCGGAGCAGATCGCACTCCAGCAGGATGCCGCGGCGCTCGCCCAGGTCCTCAACAATGCCATCGCGGGCAGTGCCGACCTGCGCGCCGTCGTCCGCGACCTCCTCAAGACCCAGGGCGTCGACGTCCAACCGCTCGAAGACGCCCTCGACCGGGTCCAGGAGGATGCGGAGGCGCTCCGCGAGACGGACTGGAGCCAGGTCGGGACGGATCTCGAAGCCCGGCTCCGGGCCGCGCTCCACACCGCCACGGCCGGCCAGCGCAAGCTCCTGGAAGAAAAGATCATCCCCGAGACCGAGGCGCTCCAGTCGCGGGCGCGCGACCTGCGGACGACGCTCGTCGGCCTGGTCGCCAGCGTGAAGACCCTGCGGTCCAGCCTCACCCAGGCGTCCGGGCAGGACCCGGCGGCACAGCTTGTCGCGCTCCTCACCATCGCCCAGGCCGGCGCCGACCTCGCGACCGGCGAGCTCTTCCAGAGCTTCCGGACCGAGCTCGACCTGTGGTCCAAGGCCGTAGCCGCGCTCCAGTCGCAGGTGGAAGAGATCCGGACCTCCGCCGAAGACCTTCCCCAGAAGCTCGAGGATGAGGTGACGGACATCCTGAGCCAGGCTGCCGAGGACCAGCTCGGCGCCTTGAAGACCCATCTGGTCGAGTTGCGTACGGCGGCGGGCAGGACCGGCGATCAGCTCAAGGCCTTCGTTGCGAGCCTTCATGGGGCGCCCGCCCTCGCGGTGGCCCTGGACGTGCCGCCGCCCGACACCTCCTTCCGCGTGGCCTTCCAGGAGATCAAGGACACCTGGGTGGACATCCGCACCTTGAACCCGCGGGCGGAGGACGACATCGTGGTCCTGCGCGCCTGGCTCTACCAGATGAAGCCATCCGAGGGCGATCCCGACAAGCTGGTGGAGGGCGAGGAGCTGGATAGCGACCTCCAGCAGCTTCGCCTCCTGCGCTTCGGCTGGTACTCGAACCCGGGCGTCGGGGTCGTCTACATGAGCTCCCTGAACGACCTGACCAAGGATGACAATGGCGAGGAGAAGCAGACCCGGGCTTTCGCGCCGCAGGTCTCCTGGCAGCTCCGCTACCGCGCCTGGAGGACGCCGACCACGGATCCGGTACCCTACCGCTTCCAGCCCCGCTGGTGGCACTCGATGTCCCTGGGCCTCCACACGCTCTCGCTGGACCTCGACAATGACAACCAGCAGGAGCTGGGCCTGGGGGCCAGCCTCAGTCTCTTCAACAACTTCCTGCAGATTGGCGGAGGTTGGGACTTGAGCCTGGACGACGAGCCCTACGTGTTTATCGGCACGAAGCTCCTCGACCTGGCGAGGAGCCTGGGAGTGAGCCGTAGGCCGGCGGCGCCGGAGGAGTAGGGGCGGTCTCGGTCCTGAAGACCCGGCGCACCCAGTATACAGGGAGCCTTTTCTCCCCGAGAGGAGTGAGAGATGCGTCGATCACTGCCGCTGCTGCTCGCCGTCTTCGCCGTCGCGCTGCTGGCCGGACTACCGGCTCACGCCGCGGACAATTCCACGCCCGCGGCTCCGGCCGGCTGTGGTCAGCCGGCCCTGGAGCTGGCGCCGGCCAACGCCTGCCCAGCGCCGCAGGCCCTGCTGCCGGGCGCGCTGCCCGAGCCGGAGTTCATGGCCAGGAAGGGCTACTGCCACTGTGGCTGCGGACCCGCCACCTGCCACACCAGCGCCGACTGCGGCGGCGCCTCCTGCGATCCGTTCCCGAGCTGCTGCTGAGGGCCCGCGGGGGCGTCGCCGACCACGCCCCCGCACCGCTGCTCACCGGCCTCTCGGGACCTTGCCTCAGAACGGATCTCACTCCGGCGGGAAGTGCTCGCTCTATGGGAAGATAGAGACGCGGCGACGCGCCGCAGGAGGTTGTCTATGACGCTGAGCATCGATCTGCCCGACGAGGTTCTCTCCGAGCTTCACCAGTCCGCGGATGAAGCGGAACGAGATGCACGGATCGCCGTGGCCATCGAGTGGTACCGGCGCGGAGCTCTCTCCCAGGGCAGAGCTGCCGAGATCGCCGGCCTTGCCCGAGCGGACTTCATCGACGAGCTAGCTGCGAGGAAGATCGATGTCCTGCAGCCGGATCTGGAGGAGCTGAGGCGGGAGATCGGGCTTGGCTGAACCGATCGTCGATGCATCACCCCTCATCTATCTCTCCCGGGCCGGCTACCTGTCTCTCCTGCAAGTCCTCGGCTCCCGACTCCTGATTCCGGATGCCGTGTTCCGCGAGGTCCTCGCGAAGGGCGAGAATGATGCTGTCGTCCAAACGGTGAGGGCTGCCTCCTGGCTCACCCGTCTCCCTGCCGCTCCGCTGTCGCCCAGGGTCGCGGTCTGGCGGTTGGGAGCCGGAGAATCCGCGGTTCTGTCGCGGGCGATCTCCCATCCGGGCTCCCTGGTCGTTCTCGACGACGCCAGGGCTCGTCGATTCGCCCGACAACTGTCCATCC
>DATANP010000406.1:0-7036 GCA_036266195.1 Thermoanaerobaculia bacterium
ACCTCCAGACACGGCTCCGAGCCCTCGGCCTCCCAGATCGGCTCCTCGAAGAAGAACACCCGCCGGTCGCGGGCGAAGCGGCTCATCAGGTGCTGCGGCCGCTGATATACGAAGTCCCAGCGCAGGTGGGACAGGCAGACAAGGTCCGGCCTGGAGCCGGGATCGGACCCGCCCCGCGCGGTGGTCGGGGCGGGGGGAACGGGTCGGTCGTCAGAAAGCAGCATGCTCGCTCTCCTCTTCCGGCGCCCTGTCGTCCAGGTCGTCCGAAGATCGGTTCAGATTCGTCGTTTCATCTCTCATGAGCTCGTCCTGGCGCGCCAGCTCCTGCGCCAGATCCATGCAGGCCTCCCGGTTTCCCGAGTGGCCCGCGTACCCCCACAGCCCTGTCTCGCAATGCCGGTCGTCGTCCCAGCCCGGATAGTCGAGGATCGGATACAGGCAGATCCCCTCCACCGGCACCCCCGCTCGACGCGCGGCCCGCGCCTCCTCGGCCACGTAACGCAGCCAGGGAGCGCGCCCCGACCCCTGGTCGCCCGTCTCGGAGATCAGGATCGTCCGGCCGTATCGCTGCCAGACCTCCTGCAGGATCTCCCGAAGCGGGCGGTACCGCAGATCCCCCCGCCACACCGTGGGCCCGTCCAGGACCCATTGATTCGTCGGATAGAAGTTGACGCCCAGGACGTCGAGATACCGCTCATCCCCCCCGAGTTGGGGCCAGAGCCGGCCCGCGAGCATGTCCCAGGTCTGGAACTGCGCCAGGCGATGACCTTCCGCTGCAAGCTCGCTGCCCGGCACCGTGGGGTCCCCCACGACGTTGATACCCGGTTCCGCTTGCAGGAATCGCGCCCGCCCGTCCACGCTCCAGATCGCCTCGATCGCCGACAGGCTGGCGCGCGCGAGCTGCGTCTTGAGCTCGAACCCGCGGCCCGTCGCGAACGGGTTCAGATAGGCCACGTCCCCGCCGGCCCACGACCAGAAGGAGATCTCGTTGATCGGGCAGTAGAAGCCCGGCTCGTCCGTCTCCGACGCGATCACCCGCGCCACCGCCCGGGCGTACTCGGTAAAACGGTCCACGAGCTCCGGAGTGAAGATGTCCAGCCCGTCCGGCCACCCGTAGTGGCAGAGGTCCCAGATCACCTGGACCCCCGCGTCCCGCGCCGCCCGCACCATCGGCAGCAGGCTCGACATGTCGTAGCGCCCCGGCGAGCGCTCCACCAGGTGCCAGCGCACCCCTTCCCTCGCCGTCCGGATGCCCGCGCGCCGCAGCCGCGCATAGTCGGCCGCCGCGTGCACGTCGTGCCGGGTGGCCGCGATCAGATCCAGCCGTCTTCCGTCAGGTCGCTTATGGCAGGAGCATTCGAACCCTGCAATCCAGTAGCTCTTCGTCAGCACCTCAATCCCTCTTCACACACTCGCGGGAGCCATATTGCAAGAAGGGGACCACCGGAAGGAAGCAGAGATCTTTTAGGATCTTAGTCTACACAAGAACGTTCTTCTGGCACCTTTGGGGTGAGGCCGGACGCCCGCGGCCACGGAGGCCGATGGGCAGTTCGTCCTGGAGGAGGTTTTTTCCCATGACTGGTGCAATCTGGAGCGTGTTGATGGACTGGATCGGGACCCTGGGCAGCCTGGCGTCGATCTCCGAAGACTCCGGAGGCGGGATGGACCCGAACGGCCACCATTGACTCCCACGCTCCCCCAAACCTGACACCGGCGAACCCTTTTTTCGCCGGTGTCCCTTTTTTCGACCTTGAAGCAACTTACTCTAGAGAAGGTGGACGTGGACAAAGGAGCGCCGATGGCAGAACACCCCCATCCTGATCGAGCGACCCTGGTGAAGTTCTCCGGCGGCGGCCTGGGACCCGAAGAGGCCGCGTGGATCGAGAAGCACCTGCGCAGCGGGTGCGCCGTCTGCCAGAAGACCGTCGACGACCTCCTGCCGAGCCTCGATCCGCCGGAGCGCGCCGGCCTGGACTGGGAGGACGACGACGCCTGGAAGCCGATCGTCTCCTACCTGGAGCAGTGCGTGTCGTTGATCCGCCTGGAGCGCGAGGATGCCTCGCGCCTGGCCGACGAGCTCCTCGGCCGCATGCCCTGGGATCTCACCCCTCCGGGCCGGTACCACACCTTCGGGGTCTGTGAACGGCTCGTCGAGCGCAGCTTCGAAGCGGGCTTCCAGGACCCGGCCCGGGCCGTGGAGATCGCGGAGCTCGCCATCCGCCTCGCCGACGGACTCGACGCCGAAGCCTACGGTCCCGCCGTGGTCTACGACCTCAAGGCGCGCGCCTGGGCCTACCTGGGCAACGCCCGGCGGATCAGCTCCGACCTCACCGGCGCCGAACAGGCGCTGGCCCAGGCCGCGGCCCTGGCCGAGCAGGGTTCCGCCGACCCCCTGGAAGAGGCCCGCATCCTCGACCTCAAGGCCTCCCTGCTCAGCGACCAGGGCTGGTTCGAGCGCGCCGCCGACCTCCTGGACGTCGTCATCGACATCTATGAAGAGATCCGCGAGCCCCACCGCAAGGGCAGAGCCCTGATCAGCCAGGCCCTCTTCCTCAGCTATGCGGGCCGGCCGGAGCGCACCGTGGTCCTCATCCGCCAGGGCCTCGACCTCATCGACGCCGGCGAGGAGCCGCGCCTCGTGCTCATGGCCCGGCACAACCTCGCCTGGGCGCTCAACGACTGCGGCCGGCCCGAGGAGGCGCGGCAGCACCTCGAAAGCTTCCGCCACACCTATGGCGACTTCCCGGACCCCTGGACCGCGCTCCGCCTCTCCTGGCTCGAAGGCCGCATCGCGGCCGGCCTGGGCAAGCCTGACGAGGCCGATCGGCTGCTCCGGGACGTGCGCGAGCGTTTCGTCGAGCAGGCGCTCGGCTACGACGCCTCCATGGTCACCCTCGACCTGGCCTCGCTCTATCTTGGCGAAGGACGGACCGCCGAAGTTCGCCAGCTCGCGGCCGAGATGCTGCCGATCTTCCTCTCCCAGGACGTCCACCGCCAGGCCCTCGCCGCCCTCGCCGCGTTCCAGCGCGCCGCCGAGACCGACCTCGCCACCCCGCGCCTCGTCCAGGAGATCGCCACCTACCTGAGGCGGGCACGGCGCAACCCGCGCCTGGCGTTCCGGGGCTCGGAAGGGTAAAATTTACCTGCTGTCGCGACGGAATTTCATCCTGGACGCCACGCCGGGCCCGGCGATCCCCTGCGGCCTCCGATCCGGTATCCTTCGCGCTCGATGCCATCCATCGTCCCCGTCGCCACCGCCCGCCGGCTCCTTCTCGGGGCCCAGGGCCTCCTCGACGACCCGCGCGGCCGCGTTACCGCCGACCGTCTCTACAACCTCATCGAGCGCATGGGCTTCGTCCAGATCGACTCCATCAACGTCGTGGAGCGGGCCCATCACCTGACCCTCGTCTCGCGCCTCCAGAGCTACCGGCCCGCCCTCTTCGACCGGCTCCTGGAGCGCGAGCGTCGCCTGTTCGAGCACTGGACCCACGACGCCTCGGCCATCCCCACCCTCTGGTATCCCCACTGGCGCTTCCGCTTCGAGCGCTACCGCCGGAAGGTGCGGGAACACCCCTGGTGGAAGGAGAGGATCGGCCCGCATCCGGACGACCTGATCGACCGGGTCCGCGAGCGGCTCGTGCAGGACGGCCCCCTGATGACCCGCGACTTCGAGGACACCCGCGACGACGGCGCCGACCGCACCTGGTGGGGCTGGAAGCCGGAGAAGGCCGCCCTCGAATACCTCTGGCGAACCGGCGAGGCCGCCATCGTCGGCCGGGTCAACTTCCACAAGGTCTACGACCTGGCCGAGCGGGCCCTCCCCGAAGCCCACCACGCTCCCAGGCCGACCGACGAGGAGCACCTGGACTGGGCCTGCCGCACCGCCATCGAGCGCCTGGGCGTCGCCAGCGCCGACGAGATCACCGCCTTCTGGCGCGCCACCGACCTGGTCGAGGTCAGGCCCTGGTGCGAGCGGGCTGCCGCGCGGGGCGAGATCGTGCCGGTCAAGGTCGAGGCCATGGACGGCTCGGTCCGCAACGCCTACGCCGTGCCGGACTGGGAAGAGCGGGCCGCCGCCCTGCCTCCGGCGCCGCCGCGCATCCGCCTGCTCAGCCCCTTCGACCCCATCCTCCGGGACCGCAAAAGGTCCCTCCGGCTCTTCGGCTTCGACTATCGCTTCGAAGCCTTCGTCCCGGCGCCGCAGCGGCGCTACGGCTACTACGTCCTGCCCATCCTGGAAGGCGAGCGCCTCGTCGGCCGCCTGGACCCCAAGCTCTATCGAGAGGAAGGGAGGCTCGAAATCCGCCAGGTCTGGTGGGAGCCCGGCGTCCGATCGAGCAAGGCCAGGGACCTCCGACTGGAAGCGGCCGTGGAACGGCTCGCCCGCTTCACGGGCGCGGAGAGTTGGACCCTCCCATAAGACTCTCCTCGGAAGGCTCTGGCGGAAAAACAAGCCGGAGGAGTAGAGTTGAAGCATGCGAGGAGTTCCAACAACGCAAAAGGAGGGGCTGATGAAAACAAGATCCACCGTCGCCTGTGCTCTCCTCTTCCTGTCGGTCGCCGGCTTCGCCCAGACGTCGACCCGAGCCTCACTCTCCCCGGAGGCCGTCGCCGCCATCCTCGGGACGCCTGCGGCCTCGGGCTCCTGCGGGGCTCAACCGCTCTTCGCCAAGACTCCGCCTGTGCAGAACTACTCGAGCTGCACGGCCCAATGTGAATACGTCACGGTCTCCTGCCCGACGGGCACGATCGACTGCTCAGCGGTCAACACTACCTGCCCGAGTGCTCCCGGGTACGTGACCTGCACCACCAGCACGGGCACCACCACGATCTCGTGCCCAGCGTGCTGCCCCGACGGCACCCTGCGGCAGGAAGCCTGCTGCCAGTGCCAGCAGACGAACGACTGCTTTGCCTGCTGCCGCTGCCAGGGCGGTACGATCGGCTACTGCGCCTTCAACTGCTGACCCCTACCCTCCCTTCCAAGACAGATGCGGGCTCCTCCGGGAGCCCGCGTGCGCGAGAGTTGGACGCTGTGAGCTGACGCCAAGCGAGTTGGAGGAGTAGTATTGACGCATGCGTAACCTTCTCTTGGCACAAAGGAGAGGATATGAAGAAAACATGGATCGTCGCCTGTGCTCTTCTCTTCGTCTCGGTCGCCGGCTTTGCCCAGGCGCCAAGCCCAGCCCCACTCTCACCCGAGGCTCGTGCCGCGATCCTGGGCGAACCTGCGGCCACGGGCTCCTGCGCGACACAACCGGCCGGGATACCCTTCGCCACAACGCCTGCACCGAAGGCCGCCACCTGTTCCGGGCCCTTGCATGAATATTCCTGCTGCATGTGCAGTCAGACGAACGACTGCTTCTACTGTTGCATCTGCGCGGGTGGCTCGATCACCCTTTGCTCCAGGTGCGGATAGAGCAAGTCATCTCCGGGGGCCAGACAGGCGTAGATCAGGCAGTTCTCCGGGCGGCCCAGGACTGCGGCCTCGACATCGGCGGCTGGTGTCCGCCCGGCCGCCTCTGCGAGACCGGCGTCATTCCTGACCGCTTTCCTCTCCAGGAGACGCCCGAGGACCGCAGCCCGCTCGCTCCCGACATCCCGCGCTCCCAGCGCACCGAGTGGAACATCCTTGATTCCGACGCGAGTCTCATCCTGCGCCCGGTCTTCCTCGCTGCCGATCCAGGAACGGATTGGGCGGAGCAACTCGCAGCCCGTCTCGGCCACCCCGCGCTCGTGACCGATCCGTGGGACCCGGACGCTGCCGATCGAATCAAAGACTGGCTCGACTCCCTGGAGATCCGGACCCTCGGCGTCGGCGGCCCCAGCGAAGGCACGGTCCCGGGCATCGGGGATCAGACCTACGCCGTTCTGGTCCGGGTCTTCGGCCGGGACTAGAATTTCTGGCCAGTTCCGAGAGTGCTAGTCTCTCCGGGAGATGAAGACCGTCCTCTCGCGCAGGGCCTGGCTTCTCCTCCTCGTCTTCCTGGGCTGTGCCGACGAGCCCGCATCAACAAGTGATGCCGAGGCCGCCCTGGCGCGAGCCCTGGCGCCGCCGGAATCGGTCACCAACCCGGGCAAGCTGGTCCACGTCCTGGTTGCGCTCTGCGACAACCGCTATCAAGGCATCGTGCCCGTCCCGGAACGGATCGGCAATGGCGACGATCCCGCCAACAATCTCTACTGGGGCGCCGCCTTTGGAGTAAAGACCTTTTTTAAGAAGTCTCCGGACTGGACCCTCGTCTCCACCACGCGGAAACCCGGCCCGGCCATCCTGGAGCGGTGCGTCTTCAAGCACCGCTCGAAATCCGTCTACCTGATCGCGGATGCCTACCGCGGCCGGGAGATCCGGCAGACCACGATCGACTTTCTCCAATTCGCCGCCGGCCGCGACGTCGAGGAGATCGAGCTGCCGTCCGGTCCGAAGCTCAATGCCGGCGGCGCCGCCGACCTCATCGCCTACGTCGGGCATGACGGTCTCATGGACTTCAGCGTGACGGCCCCGAGCGGAACCGGCAGCGCGGACCGGAGCGCGATCATCCTGGCCTGCGCGAGCAAACCCTATTTCGCAGACCTCCTCCGGCGGACCGGCGCCCGGCCTCTCCTCTGGACGACCAACCTGATGGCGCCCGAGGCGTATGTTCTGAAATCCGCCCTCGACGGCTGGATCGCCGGAGAGGACGGCGAAGCGGTGCGCAAACGCGCTGCCGAGGCCTACAACCGCTATCAGAAGTGCGGCCTCTCCAGCGCCAACCGGCTCTTCGCGACCGGATGGTAAAAGTCATCTCCGGCGGCCAGACCGGCGTCGATCAGGCGGCTCTCAGGGCAGCCCAGGACTGCGGCCTCGAAGTGGGTGGCTGGTGTCCGCCCGGCCGCCTCTGCGAGACCGGCGGGAGCTCGCGGCCCGTCTCGGCCGCCCCGCGCTCGTGACCGATCCCTGGGACCCCGACGCCCCCGTTCGGATCCGCTCCTGGCTCGACTCGCTGGACATCCGGACCCTCGGCGTCGGCGGCCCCAGCGAAGGCACGGTCCCGGGCAT
>DATANP010000407.1:0-4933 GCA_036266195.1 Thermoanaerobaculia bacterium
ATCGGGATTACCGTGTACAAGGTGAAAAAGGCGAGCAGACACCCCAGGAACCATGGCGCCTTGCGAAGCTTTGCCAGCGCCACCCGGGTCATGCGCTGGAGCATCTCCTGGGTGTAGGAGCCCTGGAAGGGGATCATGGGCCTGTCGTGGTTCTGCATCACTCCATCGCCTCCATGGCTTTCGAACCCCGTTTCTCGAGCTCGGGCCGGGATTCCTTGTAGTACTCCACGAGCTCGGCCCGGACCCGGGCCACGGCGGCGTCCTTGCCCTCGACCGCGTCGCGCCTCACGAAATCTCCGGAGCGCAGCCGGTCGCCTCCCGCACGCTGCACCACCGCGGGCTCCACGAATTCGAAGAGCGGCACGTAGTCTCGGAGGAAGCGCGGGTCGTAGTCGAGGCCGGCCTTCAGGGTCCAGTAGTGGTGCGTGTGGATGAAGGTCGGTTTCGCATGCTCGAAGACATACTCGTAGAAGGCCTCCGGCTCCTTGTCCAGCGTGCGGGCGATGACCGGGTCGGTGAGCCCGGCGAGATCGTAGACCCGCAGGCGCGAGGTCCAGAGGGTACCTCCCACGTCCGGCAGCAGGATGGAGGCTTGGCGCAGGCCCAGGATGTCCGCGAAATGGTTGTAGCGCAGACCGAATTTCCAGATGACCTCGTCGAAGGGCACGGTCGGAGCGGCGGCGAACAGAACAGTCCGAGGCGCGAACAGGGCCAGGCTCAAACCGACCGCCGCCAGTCCTCCGGCCAGGGCTGGAAGTCGTCTTCGATCTTCGGGAAGCCTCTCTCCTAGAGACGCGGCGAGTGCCACTCCATAAGAATAGAGGAAGGGGAAGAACGGGGTGGCGAAGCGGAACTCGGGCATCCAGTCATGGGGGAGGAGGAGGTAGGGCGCGGCTCCTAGATAGGCGAAGGCGAGGAGGACGCCGTGGCCCCATCGGAACCGCTTCGCGCCGATCAGCCCGGCCGTTCCGATCACCAGCCCGGCCAGCAGGAGGACGTTGCCCCTCTCGGCCACGGACTCGAACAGGTCGAAGACCTTGCCCATCATCGGCGGCTGGAGTGTGAGGAGATCCACGTACGCCTCGGGCGACGGCCCTCCCTTGGCGAAGTAGGTGTTTGGGAAGAGCTGGCCGAAGTAGGTCCAGCGGAAGAGGAGGAAGCCTCCGAGCAGGAGGACGAGCGCGGCGCCGTACCGCAACCAGCGTCCGAAGGCCCCTTTCCGGCGGAGGGTGAGGGTCAGCAGCGGGTAGAGAGCGGCGAAGACCAGGCCGTCCGGCCGGGTCATGGCGATGGCGGCGGCCACGGCTCCGGATGTCCAGGGGAGATCGACGCCGCGCTCCCGCTCGCGGACGATCAGCCAGAGCAGCAGGCAGAGCAGGAAGATGTACAGCGGGTTTTCGAGGCCCGAGACGGTCCAGGCCACGAACGGAGTACAGACCACGAGCAGGAGGAGCGTGATCCGGCAGACCGCCCGGCTACCGGTGAGCGACATCAGCGACCGGTCCAGGAGGAAGAACGAGCCGGCGAGGAGCGCCAGGCTGATCAGCTTCGGGGTGTAGACCGGGTGGAACAGCCGGACCAGGAACATCGGCGCGAGGCCCACCGTCCAGAGGAAGTTGGAGAACCCCTCGACCGGAGGAAGGCCCGGCTGCGAGACCAGACCGTATCCCGACGCCAGGCTGCGCGCGTAGGAGAAGGAGATGCCGGCGTCGTCCACGATCCAGGCTCCGAAGAGGAGGGCGTGGAGGACGAGCAGGAGGTAGGGGAGGAGCCAGGTCCTCTTCACTTCCGCGCCTCCCAGCGGCGATGCATCCACAGCCACTGCTCCGGGTGGCTCCGGATGTCCTGCTCGGCCACGGCGAGATACTGGCGGGTCAGCTCCGTCACTGCGCTCTCCCCATCCTCTTCCGGTGGGACGATCGGCGGGTGGGCGATGAAGCGATATCTTCCATGGGGCTCCGGAAAGAGTGCGACGGGGAGGACCGGGGCGCCGGTGCGCAGCGAGAGGCGGGCCAGGATCGGGGTGGTGAGCGCGGGCCGGCCGAAGAACGGCACCTGGATCCCTTCCTTCTCCTGGACCCGTTGGTCGATGAGGATGCCCACGATGCCGGCGTCGCGCAGGGTCTCCATCATCCGGCGCGCGGCTCCTCGCTTGGGGAGCGTGCCATTGCCGAAGCGCTCCCGCAGCCCGCGGAGCTCCCGGTCGAGGTAAGGGTTGTCCGCCGGCCGCATGACGATGTTCATCTTGCGGTGGAAGGCTCCGATCAGCGGCGGCACCAGCTCCCAGAAGCCGAGGTGGGGGGAGAGGACGAAGAAGCCCTTGCCCAGCCGGTCGGCCGCCTCGACGTTCTCCCACCCTTCGAGGGTGAACCGCTCGCAGAGGTCGTGGGCGTCGAACCGGGTCGAGGAGATCGCGTCGCAGAGGGCCGCTCCGAAGTGGCGGAAGCAGTCGCGCACCAGCCGGCGCCGCTCGGCCGGCGGGATCTCCGGCATCGCCAGCTCCAGGTTGCGCAGCGCCACTTGGCGGTGCCGCTTGTCCAGCGCATGGCCGAGAGAGCCCACGGCCCGGCCTACGTTCCGGGCCGACTCGTGCGGCAAGGCCCGGAGCATCCCCTTCAGGAGCAGATAGAGGCCGTACTCGATCCGGTGCCGGACGGGGCGGTTCTTCAACGCTCTCTCCCGGTCGCTTGATCCAGCCAATCCCAGAACCCCGGCTCCGGCTCGGCCCGCACGGGCAGCTCGGCCAGGGGGACGTCCAGCCGGCCGAGCAGCTTGACCCCGTCCTTGGCCGTGGTGAGGACCGCCTCGGCGCCGCTCGACCGGAAGGCTTCGGCGATACGGGCCAGGGTGGGCTCGAGGTAGGGGTGATGGTCGGGGAAGCGCAGCTCTCCGGCGATCTCGAAGCCCAGCTCCCTCACCGAGCTCACGAAGCGCTCCGGACGGGCGATGGCGGTGACGAGGAAGACCTTCGCGCCGGCTTCCAGGTCTCCGCCGGATTCGCCGATCCAGCGCGGCTTGCCGGGACGGGTGAAGCTCGCGAAGCCGGGACCGGTGAAGCCGTAGGAGCGCAGCGACTCGGCCAGGACCTGACCGTCTTCGGCCGAGGCGGCTCCGGTGAGGACCACGGCGTGCGCCCGGCCGATGGCGGCCAGGGGCTCGCGCAGGCGCCCGGAGGGGAACAGCCGGCCGCCGCCGTACGGGTCCGAGGCTGGAAAGACGACGACGTCCAGGTTCCGGGCCAGGGCCAGGTGGGAGAAACCGTCATCCAGGAGGAAGAGGCCGGGCGGCTTCGGCAGGCGGCGGAGCGCGGCCATGCCGGCGTCGAAGCGCTCCGGGCCGACCACGACTGCCACTCCGGGCAGCTCTCCGGCCAGGAGCACGGGCTCGTCTCCGGCGAGGAGCGGACCGAGGAGCGGACCTTCGCCGGTGCTCACCACCCGGACGCCCCGGCCCCGGCTGGCGTAGCCCCTGGAAAGGATGCAGACGGCCGAGCCCCGGTCCCGCAGGTGGCCGGCCACGGCGGCGACCAGCGGAGTCTTTCCGGTCCCTCCCCAATGAAGATTGCCGATGCTCACCACCGGGCGCGGAAGGTGGCGCGAGCGCGACCGGTACCACCTCGACCGCAGTCGATGGGCGCCGCCGTAGAGGAGCTGCCAGGGGGAAGAGGAGGGCGTCGGAGCTTTCATGAATCTTTCGGTACCAGCGTAGAGAGGATGGGCTCCAGCATCTCGATCGTCCGGGCCAGCGCCCCCCGGTTCTCCTCCAGCAGGCGGAGCCCACGTTCCCCCTGCTCCCGGGCAGCGTCCGGATTCCCGATCCACTCGCCCCAGGCTGCGGCCAATTCCTCGGCATCCGCCACCCTTCTCCAAGCCCGATCTCGGTCGAACTGCTCCGCCATGTCCCGGAAGTTGTGCATCGAAGGTCCCACCGCTACCGGCACCCCGAACCGGGCCGGTTCCAAAGGATTATGCCCCCCGGTCGGCACCAGGGTCCCCCCGATAAACGCCCCCGCCGCAATCCGGTACAACCCCGCCAATTCGCCCAGACTGTCCAGCAATACGATGTCAGTCTCCCCCTCTCCCCCTGGGAGAGGGGGCCGGGGGGTGAGGGCCGACCGCCGCACCGCCTTCATCCCCGCCAGCTTTCCCCAGACCTCCTCCCACCGCTCCGGATGCCGGGGAGCCAGGACCAGGAGAGCTTTCTCTTCGCCCACCCGCCGGAACGCCTCCAGCACCTGCTCCTCCTCGCCGGCCATGGTCGAACCCGCCAAAAGGATCGGCCGCCCACCCGCCAGCTCCCGGAGACGCTCCTCCAGCTCCGGCTTCACGACCGGCTCGGGCGACTCGTACTTGAGGTTGCCGGTCACCCGGATCCGCTGCGGGGGAATCCCGAGCGCCTCCAGGCGGTTGCGGTCCTGGGCGCTCTGGACGCCGAAGCTCTCGATCCCGGTGAAGAGATACCGGAGGAGTGGGCGCAGGGTCTTCATCCGGGCGAAGCCGCGGTCGCCGACCCGGCCGTTGACCACGGCCACGGGCAGGCCCCGGCGGCGGGCCTCGGAGAGGACGAGCGGCCAGTAGTCGCCCTCGACCAGGACCAGGGCCGCGGGCTGGAAGCGGTCGAAAAACTTCGTCACCGCGAACCCGAGGTCGAACGGCAGGTAGGCGATACTGGCGGGGGTCGCCCGGTCCTTGAAGGCGGCGCGGGCGCGCTCCTGGCCGGTCGGCGTCACGGTCGTGACCAGGAGCGGCACTGCGGAAGGGAGGCCGCGCGCGAGAGCGACTGCCACCCCGACCTCCCCGACCGAGACCGCGTGGATCCAGAGGGGCGGGGAAGCGGGGGCTTCGGGCAGCGTCCGGCCGAGCCGGCCCGCCAGGGTCGGGAGATAATGACTCCCCCGGCGGGCGAGCAGGAACGGGCCCGCGGCGAGCAGGGC
>DATANP010000408.1:0-6632 GCA_036266195.1 Thermoanaerobaculia bacterium
AGGCCGGGTATCGCCTTTACGACGGCGAGGACATCGCCCGGCTGCTGCAGATCCTGTCCCTGCGGCAGCTTGGGTTCTCGCTCGAAGAGATCGGCGACTGCCTGTCCCGGCCCGAGAACACGCTGGAGCATGTGCTCGGGCTCCACATCGCCCGCCTCCGCGACGGGATCGAGCTGCAGAGGAAGCTCTGCAGCCGCCTGGAGGCGGTGTCGGAGCGGCTGCGCTCGGCGGAGGCGGTCTCCGTCGAAGACTTCCTGGAAACCATGGAGGCAATTCAAATGTTCGAGAAGCACTTCACCGAAGAGCAGAAGCGTCAGATCGAAGAGCGCGGCAAGACCCTCGGTCCGGACCGCATCAAGGCGGTGGAAGAGGAGTGGCCGCAGCTCATCGCCAAGGTCCGCGCCGAGATGGACAACGGCACCGACCCGGCGAGCGGCACCGTCCAGGCGCTCATGCGCCGCTGGAAGGAGCTGCTCGCCGAGTTCACCGGCGGCGATCCGGGCATCCAGCAGTCGCTCAACCGGATGTACCAGCAGGAGCCGTCCGTCCAGACCCGCACCGGAATCGACCCGGCGCTCATGGAGTACGTCGGTAAGGCAATGGCCGCCGGCAAATGAAGTCAGCCGTAGGGGGACGCCCCGGTCCGTTAGCGCCGGGGCGTCTCCAAACCTCTCAAGCCGCCTGGCTGGGCTGCGACGCCAGGTGGATGCGCGCGATCCGGGTGAGATCCTGGGACGGCATCGTGCTGTCCACCTTGCGCATCATCCCGGCGATGTTCCGGCAGATCTGGACCGGCGTCATGATCAAGCCCCACGGGAAGCCCCACCAGCCGAGCACCGCGCTGGAGAGGATGCCCCCGATCTGACTCTTGACGCCGCAGCTCTTGCAGCTCACCTGGGGCTGGCTCTTCCAGCTCGTGAGGAACAGGGCCGACCAGACCGAGTGGGCCGTGAACACGTCGATCGGTCCGGCCCCGCCGCACTTGGGGCATGGCCCCTGGTGCATCCTGTGGACCAGCTCCTGCACGTGCGCCTCCGGCACCTGCTGGGAACGGATCAGGAGCTGTCCTTTCGCGGCGCACTGATCATTGCAATACTTCGTGCTGCCGACCTGCGTCCCGCCCATCAGGATCATCGAATTGCAGTAGCCGCACCTCGCCATGGCGCTTTCCTCCAGGTTCCGACTTACAGGATTGTCTAGGGAAAGCGTAGTTCAAGGAGGCCGGGGCGGTCAAGCAAGGGTCACTGGAGATACCCGAGCGCCTTCAGGTTCTTCTCCGTCTCCGGATCGAGCGGCGGCGCGGAGGCCGCGGCCATGGCCTTGGGCTTGAACGCGAGCAGGTCTCTCAGCAGCACGCGCGTTGCCCGGCTCCGCTCGCGCGAAAGGTCATGACGCTGGCCTGGATCCTTCGATATGTTATAGAGCTCCACCCGGGAGAGCCGCACACCGCGCACCTGGAAGCCGCGGCATTTGTATTCTCCCTGGCCGCCGTGCTGCTCCGCCTCCTCCATGACGCAACCGTCACCCTCCAGCTCGACGCGGCCGGGACCGGCGATCCTCGCCTGCACCGGAGTCCAGGCAGGAGTCAGGGCGGCTTCGCTCAGCACCTGCCCGCCCTGGCGGACCGAAAGCCGGCGCGGTGCTTCGAACGAGCGGGCCTCGAATGAAAGGTTTCCACTGGAGACGTCGAACGAAATGCGGCGCGAGATCCAATCGTCCAGGGATGGATCGAACAGCAGCAGGCTCTCCAGCGATTCTTTCTCTCCCCGATAGACGGCCCGCTCGCCGCCCGCCACCTCGGCCCACGCGGTGCCCGGCATCGGCTCGGCCTCGGAGCCCAGGAGCGTGGCCCGGCTGGTGCCGCTCGTGCGGCTCCTCGGCTTCAGGCGGGCCAGATCGTAAAGCGTAGCCGGCAGATCGAGGAGCTGCACCACTCCGCCATGGCGAACGCCCGACCGCTGGTCCGGATGGATCACCATCAACGGCACGTGGAGCGTCTCGCGATAGAGGCGCGTATGACTCAGTTTTCCATGATCCTGAAGCTCTTCGCCATGATCGGCGGTCACGATGATCGTTACGTCGTCGCTCAGCCCGAGGCGATCGATCTCCGCGAAGAAATCGCCCACCACCTCGTCCGTCTGGCGGATGCCCGCGTCGTAAAGCGCCGTGAGCCAGTCCACCACCCGCGGCTCCAGCCGCTCGCCGGTCGCATTCTGGCGGGTCACGCCAGGACCGGTCGCGGGGATCGCGTTGGGCGGTGCCTCGCCGGACCAGAACGGCTCGCGGTATTTGGGCGGCGCGTCGTAGGGCGTATGGACCGCATAGGTATGGACGAACACGAAGAAGCGGTCCTCCGGCTTGAGCCCTTCGAGAAAACGGGCGGCGCGGGTGAACGTGGCCTTGATCTTCCGCGCCCCCTGCCGGTCCTGCGCGCTGAATACGTCGAAGCCACGCCGGAAGCCATAGCGCGCCCGCAGGAAACCGCCCTCGGTGAAGGCGCCGGTGCGGAACCCCGCGCGCTGGAACACCTCCGGCAGGATCTCGATCTCGTCCGACAGCACCGAGTTCGGCGGATATACCCCATGCTCGCGCGGATGGAGACCGGTGAGCATCGACATGTGGGAGACCAGCGTGCTCGGATACTGCGCGTAAGCCTCCTCGAACAGCGTGGCCCGCTTCGCCAGCGAATCCAGGAACGGACTGGTCGGCTTCGGATAGCCATAGCAGCCGAGATGATCCGCCCGCAGGGTGTCGATCGAGATCAGGATGTATCCACGCGTGGCCCGCGGGATCTTTCCCAACGTCTGGCCCGACGACTGGCCCGCCGCCTGCTTTGCGTCCGGTTCGGGCGTATCCGCCTTCCCGCAGCCGAAGGCGAGCGCCAGCATCAGGACAATCATCAGGCTTGGAAACAATTTCATGGGCGGGTCTCCAGAATCACCATTCTTCCATCCGGCAGCATTTCCACACCCGGCCCCCACGTTCCCAGGAACTGGCGCCGCCACCACCTTCCGGTCGCGCGGCGTTCCGCCCGATCGGTGAACCAGTATTGCCAGAGCACCGTCCGCACCTGCCGCGGCGGCGCACCGGCGAAAGGATCGCGCCGGAACAGAGCAAGCACGCCGGGACTCCTTTCGAGCAGCCGCTTCTCGGCGTTGACCACCCAGGGGTTCTGCTGCCAGGGCGACAGCGAGGCGAACCACAGGTTCCACTCGAAGCGCGGCTGGTACGGCGCGAAGATCCCGGGGGCCTCGGCCGGGTCCTGCGGCTTGTAACGGAACGGATAGGTCACCCAGGTGCGGCCGTCCCGCGTCCCCTGGAATTCGATCTCCCACCGCCCGCGCGTCATCACCGCGAACAGGCCGTAGGCATTGGCAATCCGGAACGGCGCCAGCGCGGTCGCCGGCCAGGCCAGAGGCCCGATCGGAAGGAAGGCGAACACCGTAGCCCACAGCACCCAGGTCAAAGCCACGGCGGCGCCGGCCACCCGCCAGTTCGGCACCGGACGGACTTCGGCCGCGGACATCCGGAGCCCGATGCGCGCAAAAACCTTGTCATCCAGCAGGAGAAAGCCCAGGACGAGCACCAGGTAATTGAGAAAGGCGTAGTTGGCCGAGAGGATGATGCCCGCCTGGAGCACGGTCACGATCCAGAAACAGGCGAGGCGGAACCTCCGCGGCAGCCAGGCCAGCCAGACCAGGAACAGCTCCAGGACGAGCGTGAACAGGGCCGAGGCCGCGTGGAAGCCGTGCGGGAGCTGGTGCGCGTACCAGCCGATCCACGTCGGCAGCGGACCGGTCTCGTAGTAGTGATCCATCGCGGTCAGCGTTCGCCACTGCTCGTCGCCGCTCAGCAGCTTGACCAGGCCCGACTCGAAATAGATCCGGAACCACTCCCAGCGCAGCAGGAAAAGGCTGGCCCGGCTCGGAGGGGAACCCGCCCCGAGGCCCGGCCGCAGCCCGCGCGGCGCGAAGAACAGGGAGATGAAGGCGGCCTCGAGCAGCATGCCGTCCGACTGGTAGGACGAGAAGTCCTGGGCGGCGCTGATGAACGACAGGAAGAGAACGAGGCAGACCGCGATCGATCCCCGGGGCCAGAGGTTCAGGATGAGGAGCACCGAAGCGATCAGCCCGCCCCACACCAGGGCGGTGAGCGCGCCGCTCCCGGCGCCGATCCACAGCACCGTGGGAACGTCGTAGAACCGGGAGAGGCCGGGCAGCACGCGGGCCAGGCCGTCCAGGTACTCGCCCGCGGGCAGAATGCCGCGCGGCCCGATCAGGCCCTGGACCTGGAAGGCCAGGGAGTAAAAGGCCGAGAAGAAGATCAACCCGAGGCAGCGCAGGAAGACCCAGCGCGGCCAGAGCACGCCGCCCCCCGTCGCGGCGTCCGGGGCGAACCATTCTCGAACCTTCTCCATAGAGCGGGATGATATAGGAAGGCGCGCCACGCCAACCAAGATCTCGGGTTCCTCCGCGGTGCTCGTGCCCTATTGGGCCCTCATGCACGACACGCCGGTTGTGGATATGAACAAGCGTGCCCGCCGGTCCTTCATAAACGCTGACCGCATCTACCAGTCAGAGCGACGCGAATTCAAGGTTCACTTACCACCAGATGTCGAAAGCTGCTCTACGCCAGCTGATTCCGTACAGCTCGCCGGCACGAAACGGCCGCCCTTCCCCTCTTTCGCACCACATGCGATGAGTCGCATAGCGCGCTTGCTCCTCGCGTGCCGGCTATGAGCACCCACAGGATCGGCAAATAGTCGAAAGTATTCATTCGTGAGCCGTAGGGCGACATTGACGAATGGCGTGCGGTAGGACTTTGCGAGATCGTCTGGAATCTCATACCCGAGAAGGTCATTGGGATCATTCATCGCCACAAAAGTCGGCAGTTTGGGCGGCGCGGGCGCCTGCTTCTCAACCTGTTCTCTGAGAGACTTGAGGCAGCGAAGAGCATTTTGCTTGCCAAGTTCCTCGTGATCTTTACGATCGCTCATGCGCGCGTCGATTAGCTCGAGCACCTCATCGCGCTCCTTGGATGAGTCTTTATAAAGAAGTAGTCGAAATGCATACTGACCAATAAGACCTTTCGCCTGACTTTCCGAGCGTGCAAGCTCAAGATCGCTCTTATTCTTTAGGAGCGTTTGTTCAGCATTGGCGTGAGCCTCCTGCTTTCTAACCCGCTCGCGCTCATGTTCCTCAATCTGCGCGCGTAATATCAATTGCCGTGCAGCGAGGCGCTCTAACTCAACTTCGGCAGCGCGCTCTTGCTCCTGCAGTTTGTGGAAGTCAGTACTGGACCGATTGACCTCAGTCTGAGAGGTAGCAAGAATAGCTTGTGCAGCAGCGAGTTTCTCGACTTTAATGCGTAACCCTCCGATCCGCTGTTCGTACTGAGGCCCCAGCCTGCGCAAGGTTTCATGCAAATCTACCATTGCCTGATTCCTGACCTTCAATGTGGCATAGATTTCGTGGAGCTTTCTCGTTTCCATCAGATTACTGGTTTCAAGCGACTTACAGTGCGCATCACAATGATGGGTCGCTTTAGTACGCGCAAGGTTTGCGAGGTTCTTCTCCGCCTCCCTTATAGCACTGTCTAATGCTGCCAAGGCTGGGCCAGAGACCTGCACGCTAGATGGCCTACGGTCAATATTATGACGCGCAGTTTGGAGTCCCCGCAACAGCCCTCGTGCATTTTCGGCACGCGTCTGAAAGCTGGCATGCGAGCCGTCTAGACGAAAAGCACCAAGTTCCGCCAATTGTAACGTTGTTTTCTGAAGTTGTCCCCCAAACAGCCGGGCGGCCGTCACCGCTTCTCCCGTAGTGGATGATGCGCGACTCCGGAGATCCGCAAGCCGCTTCTTTTCCGCTTCGAGCACGCCGCGCTCCTCGCTAAGCTTGTCCACGTCTCTCCGGGCAGAAGAAAATTGCCTGTCCGCCAACGCTTTATCTGTTTGGCTCTCGCCGACCTGGCCTTGAAGCTCCCGCTGGCGCGCCTTGGCACTCTCGATATCACGCTCAAGAGCCTCCTCTTCGGACCGATTCGCCGTAAGTATCCCTGCGAGGCTGTCGAGATCCCTTTGAAGAGACTCGATTCGGTGCTGGGTGCCGTCAAGCACCGACTGCGCCTTGATTACTTCAGCAGAATGTTCCGCCGGGTCGAGCATCTTGGTGATTTCCGACTGCCATTCTTTATGATCATCTTGGACTTTGTTCAACCCGTCCCTGCAGATTTGCTCTACGTCACCAGTCGCTGACTCCGACTCAATAGCCTGCAACCAAGTATCGAGATTTTTAACAAATCGACTACGCGAGACAATACCGATGGTACGCGCAGCCTTTTTACCATCGGAAGCAAGCTCGATCAGCGGCAACTGATTGGCCAGCATGTAGACCGCATCCACCTGTGGCAATAGCTCGAGGTCGACGAGGTCTAGGCGCGGCGACCAAAGAGTATCGAAGACTATGCGGCTACCTAGGCTCTCAGTGATAATATTGATCCGGCCACGAGATGTTGGACTCAAGCTGCATAGCGAACAGGTTGGTGCCGGAAGTAGTTTTTGATCCGATCGGGTGACTTGGAAAGCTTGTGGAGATGAGCAACCGTAGCCTTCTTCAACTGTCCCTTGCTTC
>DATANP010000409.1:0-3313 GCA_036266195.1 Thermoanaerobaculia bacterium
TGCTCGAGACGGGCCCGCAGGCTCGACATCTCCTCGCGAGCCCGGCGTACCGGCCCCAGCCGGTCCATCGACACCTGAACCAGCCGGTCGACTCCCTGCTGTACCTGCTCGAGGCCGCTGTTCACCGCGCGCTCGCCCATGCGGACGAGGTCGTGGAGGAGCTCGCTCGGAAGGAACGACGTGCCGCGCCGCCCCTCGTCGAGGATGATCTGCGTCAGGGTCTGCGAGGTGACATCGGCGCCGGTGGCGTTGTCCACCACCCGCACCTCCTGGCCCGCCCGCACCCAGCCCGCGATCTCGTCCAGCGAGACGTAGCGGCTCTCCTCGGTGTCGTAGAGCTTGCGGCTTTCGTACCGTTTGATGAGCCGGATCATGGGGTTTGCCTCCATCGCGTCATAGTCCAGGACAGATTGACTGCAAAAGGACTGCCGCGTTCCGACAGGAAGATTACCGCACTGCGGCATACGCCGTCAAGAGGAAAATTGACGCGGCGCGGCAAAGCTGCCGCGCCGCCGGAAATCATGGGATGGGAAAAGACGGCTAGTGGGTCAGATCGTAGGCGTGGAGAGCGCTGTCGCGGAAGCGGGCCGCCTCACCGGAGGACAGCACGCCGGCCGCCTTGATCTCGCCCAAAGCCTTGTCAACACAGGAGGTATAGGCCGCCTTGCTGGGCCACTGGATGGCGTAGTCGCAGGGGATCTCCGGGAAGAGGACCCTCTCCCCCGCCTTGACCGCGTAGAGGCGGTTGCGGACGCCGCCCTGCCAGACCACCTCGACCATGCCGCGCCTCGCCTTACCCAGGCCGAAGTGGGCCAGCAGGCTGTCCTGCGAGGCGTGGCTGGAGCCGCCGAGGATCGGCTGGCTGGCTGTACCGCCGCTGATCTTCGTGAACCGAACCACCGCCCCGATGCCGTCGCGGTTGGTGCGGGCGCCGGTGGCGATGCCGACCGTGCCGACCGTCTCGACGTTGACCGAGTTGTTGCCGTTGCCGGCGCTGTTCATCTCGATCGCCAGGGTGCCGGGCAGGAGCTGCACGCCGCTCCAGGTGAAGGAGCCGTCCGGCTGCGGGATCCAGGACGGGATCAGGCTGGCCTTGCCCTGGTAGACGCCGCCCGGACCGAACGGATAGGCCACGGTCGGGAAGAACGACGCGCCTTCGACGTCGGAGACCGAGACGACGTCCTCGAAGCCGTCGCCGTTGAGGTCGCCCGAGGCGACTCCATGATCGTTGCGCCGCAGGGCGTCGACCGAGCCGTCATAGGCCTCGAAGTCCACATGGAAATGGGCGTGGCCGTCGTTGTTGAGCAGGGTGCGGGGGTTCGAGCGGTCGACGATCGGGCCGGTGTCGAAGCCGCCGTAGGAGACGATGTCGAAGTCGCCGTCGTTGTCGTAGTCGAGGGCCGAGGTCCCCCACGACCAGCCGGAAGCGAGCACCTCGGGGTTGACGCCGGGGTCGGCGAACTTGCCCTTGCCGTCGTTCAGGAACCAGCGCGAGGTCAGGTCGCCGTTGGTGTAGGGCAGGCCGAACAGGATCTCGATCCAGTCGCCCACGTTCGTGGCATAGAAGTCGATGGTGCCGTTGCCGTCGTAGTCGGCCACGGCGAAGCCCATGTAGTCGCCGGGCCAGGTCAGGCCGGACTTGGCGGTCACGTCGGTGAAGTGGGCGTTGCCGTCATTCTGATAGAACCGGACGAACCCGCGGTTGAAGCCGCCGTACTTGAACATCGGGATCGCGCCCTGGTCGTTGGCGGTCAGGATGTCGATGTCGCCGTCGCCGTCCCAGTCGAACATCGTCACGCCCCAGGTGATGTCGCGGAAGTTCTGGATGCCCGAGGTGGCGCTGATGTCCTTGAACTTGTTACCCCCCTGGTTGAGATAGAGCTGGTTGTACTCGTTGAGCGCCCAGGGCTCGACCACGATCGCCGCCTTGGACACCCAGTCGAAGGTGTCGCCCACGAAGATGTCGAGCAGGCCGTCGCCGTTGATGTCGCCCATGGCGCAGGAGGCCGGGGTGGCGTCCTCGAAATGGGAGATCTCGCTGCCGTCCAGGTGGGTGATGTCCACGAACTGGCCGTGCTGGTTCTCGTACAGGACCTTTTCCTGCTGGCGGCCCAGGACGAGGAGGTCGGGGTCGCCGTCGTTGTCGATGTCGCCGAAGCAGGTGCCGGTCGAGTCCTGATCCCTGGCGCCCGCGCCGGCCGCGCCGGGAACCAGCTCCAGCGCGAAGTGGCCGTCCTGGGCGAGCCGGTTGCGGTAGAGGCTGTTGTCCTTGCCGGGGCCGTCGGTGACGTAGAGGTCGAGGTCGCCGTCGCCGTCATAGTCGAGCAGGGCCACGCCCGCGGCGCCGTTGCTCTTCATCGGGTAGTCGAACAGCAGGGTGCCGAGCGTGGCGTTGCCGCGCTGCTGCAGCTCCAGGACCAGGGCCTTGGTCGTGGACGGACCGCGCTCGTAGGTGATGCCGTTCTCGGCGGTGGCGATATTGTGGAAGGTGATACCGCCCAGCGGTGACACAGGGGCAGCCTGGAGAGCCGAGGCGGCGAGAACGAGGCCGATGGCGGCCGAAACAAGCATTCGTTTCATGGTTCCTGGCCTCCTCAGACGGTGATCTTCGTGCCGTCGAAACGGGTGAACGTGGCGCCGGAGAACGTCTCCGGGAAGAGCGGGAGCTGGTCGCGCAGGAGGCTGATCGCGATCTCCTCTCCCAGGCGCAGGGACTCCCGGGCGTCGGAGCGCCAGTGGACCCCGGCGATGTTGCGGCCGGTGGCGATGTTCGAGGCGAGCTTGTTGAGCTCGCCGCCGATCGTGAGCGGCGGCCCCTGGTAGGGCACCACGTCGAGGCCGTCCGGCGTGGGCACGACGGGCTGGTTGATGATGAACCGCTCGTCATAGAACCACTTGAGAATCGTGACGCAGGCGCCGGCCACAGTCGCGTGGCCCGCGGTGTAGGACGGATGCGTCGGGCACCCTTCAGGGAACGCCATGGGCATCAGGGCGGTGCCGTTCTGGCTGAGGACCCGGTCTACCACCTTCGACTCCAGGATGTCCCTGTGCAGGGCGCCGGGGTAGCGGTTCGAGGTGACCTGGTGATGGACGCGGCCGCCGAACTCCTCGGGCCGCAGGCGCCGGTGGATCTGCCACTTCTGGTGCCAGGTGGCCTTGAGCGCGCGGGTCGACACCTCGCACACCAGGGTCTTGATGTGAGGGCCGCCCCAGTTGGTGAAGCCGGCCTGGTTGCGCACGGAGAGATAGGGGTTGCCCGGGTTCAAGGGCGCGCCGATGCCGCCGTCGGTCTCCGGGTCGAAGATGTTCTGCG
>DATANP010000410.1:0-9907 GCA_036266195.1 Thermoanaerobaculia bacterium
CCACCGGCAGCGGCTACCTCGGCAACGTCAACCAGTCGTCGATCTTCGTCCGCATCGCGCCGCACGAAGAGCGGCGCCCGTCCGTGACCCGCTTCCTCGCCGGCCTGGTGCGGCTCGATCCGATGTCCGCCTTCCGCGGCAACTACACCCAGCGCGACGTCATGACGGACATCCGCAAGCGCCTGGCGAAGTTCACGGACCTGCGCACCTCGGTGCGCAACAGCCAGTCCTTCAACATCGGCGGCGGCAACTACGACATCGACTTTGCGCTGCGCGGTCCGGACCTCCACGCCCTTGCCGCCTACGCGAACCAACTCCGGGAGAAGGCCAAGGAGATCGGCGGCATCGTGGACACGGACGTGACCCTGAAGCTCGACAAGCCCGAGCTGCGGGTCGACGTCGACCGCGCCCGCGCCGCCGACCTGGGCGTGCAGATGACCGACGTCTCCAATGCGCTGCGCCTGATGGTGGGCGGCGACCAGGAGGTCTCGCGCTTCGTGGACCCCGCGGTCAACGACACCTACGACGTCCAGCTCCGGCTGACCGAAGGCACCCGCAACGACCCTGAGGCCATCCGCCGCCTCTACGTGCCGAGCGCCAGCGGCCGCATGGTGCGGCTGGACAACATCGTGACCGTGAAGGAAGAGACGACCGCCTCCCGCATCGACCGCACCGACCGCCAGCGCCAGGTGAGCCTGCGGGCCGGCGTGGCGCCCGGCTATGCGCTCGCGGACCGGCTGGAAGCGCTTCAGAAGGCGGTGGACGAGATGAACCTGCCGGCCGCCTATACCACGGCGATCGGCGGCAAGGGCAAGGAGCTGGCCCGGACCTACAAGGAATTCATCTGGGCGCTGCTGCTCTCGATCATCTTCATGTACATGATTCTGGCCTCGCAGTTCGAGAGCACGGTCCACCCGTTCACGATCCTGCTCTCCCTGCCGCTCTCGGTGCCCTTCGCACTGATTTCGCTCTGGGCCACGGGCAACACCCTGAACCTCTATTCAGCCCTGGG
Organism: Thermoanaerobaculia bacterium; assembly: GCA_036266195.1. Lineage (GTDB taxonomy): Bacteria > Acidobacteriota > Thermoanaerobaculia > Multivoradales > UBA5704 > DATMER01. The sequence continues at coordinate 1,013 of DATANP010000410.1, forward strand.
CGTGCTGGTGCTCTTCGGGGTGGTAAAGAAAAACGCCATCCTGCAGATCGATCACATGAACAACCTGAGAGCCGCGGGCCTGGACCGCGACGCGGCCATCCTCCAGGGCAACCGCGACCGTCTCCGTCCGATCCTGATGACCACGCTGGCCCTGGTCGCCGGCATGCTCCCCCTCGCCCTCGGCACCGGCCCCGGAGCCGAAGAGCGCCGGGCCATCGCGGTGGTGGTCATTGGAGGCCAGACGCTTTCGCTGCTCCTGACCCTGCTCGCGACGCCGGTGTTCTATTCGATCTTCGACGACCTGCGGAGCACCGAGAAGGTGAAGGGTCTCCTGAAGCGGATGCGGCCCGGGCGCGAGGAGCTGCGGCCGGCGGCGTAGTAAATATCGAGATAGGGCGTAGCCGCTTGCTCCCCTGACATTCCTTTAGCACGCACGCCGTAGATTGCTGAAGATCGACGACGTGCGTGCCTGTGTTGGGTGTCACCAGATGGTCCAAATATTCGGAATCAGGACTTGGCTCATCTGTGTAGGCGAAGAGGAGGAAATAAAGTCAAAAGTGGCCGATGCCTTGTCTCCGAAGGCGCATATTGGAGTACAACCTGGCGCACCACAGGGGGCGAAATAACCGGACGTGCTGGTACAGCCGGCCCAAAGGTTTGCCACAATCTTCCCAGCCTTGAAGGGAAGCTTCTTCTGAGGCGTTTCGCTTGCGTTCACCGTACGGATCTGATGGCCGTCAAAAAACCACTGAATTGAAGTGGGAGTCCATTTGATCGAGTACGTATGGAGAGCTTCCGAGGTATCCACAACCTCCTTGGCGCCACTGGTGTTCACAAATTCGAGAAGAATTGGCTGAGAGTCCATATACTTAGGAAAATCCTTTCCTTCTTTCAGAATGTAGTTGGTGTAGACGTAATTGGTGCTCTTGCCAAGCACCTCAAAGTCGATTTCATGCCACTCGTCCACTATAGCTTTCCCGCTACTATCCATTGTGAAATTGATATAAATCAGGAAGAAGCCGGTGACGAGACCGCACCCCTCCGCAGTCTGCATTCTAACAGTGTAGGTGCCATACCCATTGTTACTCTTCAGAGAAGAGTACTCGCCCGAAACAAAAGGCTGTCCAAAGCATTGGTCCGTGCAGTTCGGATCTCCCTGGCAACAACCCTGGCGGTCGAGAGAAATGATCATTCTGTCGTTGGCGAAGGCGATCTTGTCGGAGCGGAAAGCGGTCGAGAAATTAGCATCCGTCAGATTCGCTCCCGTTCGCTTGTACCAGAATGGTACGTATTGGTAGCGCAGATGGTCGATCCATCCAGTCTCCCAAGGGTTAATAAACGGAACGAAGGTGGACTGGGCTAACAGGACTTGAACGTGCGCCAGGTTAATGACAGTAGTGACGAGTATCAGGATTCTAGCCTTGAGCATCGCAGCCTCCTTGAGAGAAAGATACGTATTGTTCTGTGAGATCTCTGCCTGTCAATCAAGATTATACTCCTGGTTGATTTACAGGCGTGTGCAGCAACAGTCGATCATTCTGTTCGGCTACCGATGCCAATGATAGATCTTGAGCGAATTTGACACTAACCCATATTTAGTCAACACCAGCGCATGAAACGGCCCTGGAAGAAGCTACATGCTAGCTACGTTTCTTGGAGATGGTAAGATCGCGTAAGTCGCTTGGTGTCAGGAGAAGAGACAATGCTCGCAAACCGTTCTATCCCCGATTCTGTGGTCATGCCGGAGCTTGCCTATGAGAATGTCCCCGAGGCGGCCCGGTGGCTTTGCGACGCGTTTGGCTTCCAGGAGCGCCTGCGCATCGCGGATCACCGGGTGCAACTCACCTTCGGTTCGGGCGCCGTCGTCGTGATCGAACGGCATGGCGACCAGGCCCGCTCTTCGGTCTTGGTGCGTGTCGAGGATGCCGAACGGCATCATGACCGCGCCGTGCAGCACGGCGCGCGCATCCTTCGTCCGCCAACGGATTATCCCTTCGGCGAGAGGCAGTACACGGCACAGGACCTCGGCGGCCACGTGTGGACGTTCTCCCAGACCATCGCCGACGTCGATCCCGCGAGTTGGGACGGCACGATGGTTCAGGAGTAGGCTGAATCGTCGTCCGGGTGCAGTCCGAAAGGGTCCGCTGTAAACGGATGCGTCCCAGGCGCGAGAGCTACGGCCGGTGGCATAGGCATCAAAGGGGCGGAGCTTGGCTGCTCTACAGCTCATCCTCGGGATCGGGAGGAACGTCCGGAACCTTGGATAGAACAGCCTGGAACCTCTCCCGGCTGACAGCAATCTCGACTGGCGTCAAGAGAAGGCTGCCGTCCGCCTGCTCCTGCACTCTAAAGGTCTTTCCCGCCAAGTCTTTACCCAGCCGCAAATGACCAGTTTTGCCAACCATCCTGAACTCGGCTCTCATCACGCTCATGACGACATGTTATCATGCATCATAAGTGGTGCAGCCATCCTCAATAATTGCGAGAACTCATGTCCGACTCAATCATCATCAACCGAGAGGATCTCACAGGCGAGGCTGCCGTCTGGCTCATCCAGGCGCTGAACGCGGAGCTTTCGGCGACCTATCCCGAGCCGGGCGCGACGCACTTCCGGCTCGACCCTGAGGAGACGAAAGAAGGGCGCGGCACCTTTCTCGTCGCCAGGGTCGACGGGGTGCCCATGGCCTGTGGTGCGATCCGGAAGAATGACGACGAGACGGTAGAGATCAAGAGGATGTATGTCGCTCCCGAGGCGCGCGGCCAAGGCCTGAGCCGCCGCGTACTGTCCGCCTTGGAAGCCGAGGCGGCCCGTCTCAACGTGAAGAGGATCGTCCTGGAGACCGAGCCCCGTCAGCACGCGGCGATTGCGCTCTACGAACGATCGGGTTTTCAGCGCATCCCGGCGTTCGGCGAGTACATCGGCTCACCCATGAGCATTTGTATGGAGAAGCGGCTCTAGCAGGGAGCTCCCATCATCTGCAGTTAGACACCTCCCGTCTTCCTGGAAACGGCAGGTACCTATCTCTCACCACTTAATTCCCGCCGCCGTCTTCAGCATTCAGCCGAGTGCCCAGACGTTTAGCTTGTTAATCCAAACCGTGGTTATGCCGTCACCGGCAAGGCCCTGCTTTATTGAGCCGATGCCGACTGCCAGCACCGAAAACGGACCACCACGGTACTTCCAGCCACTCTCGAGCTGATAAGCCTGGCCGGCGCTATTCAGGCCCCAAACCATTTCCGTTTCACCCGACGTGCCTTGCCCAAAGACCTCGATGTCACCAGTGTCGATGTAAACGAGTCTTCCCGAGGTTGAGATCAAACCATCTTCGAAGTACGGCTGTACGAAGCCTGTGAGTTGGGCGGTTCTGTAAGTGCGGCTGGATAGGCTGATCCCGTAGACATTGTTCTTGCCAGGCGCAATGAAATTGAGTCGCAAGCTTTCATCGCCGTGCCGCACGAACTTCTGACCGTTCCACATCCACGGCCAGCCGTCGTTGTCGAGGGCCCATACCTGCGTGTCGTCATCCCCAACGCCGAGAAACTTGAAGTTGCTTGGCACTCCCTCAAAAGCCTTCGATACCGGGTTGTACCGTAAGATCGCATTGCCAAATCGCGCCCATGGATTGCCCTTGCTAAGTGGCACGCCGATATAGCTTACCTTGCCACCAACCTTCTGGAACTTCGTGCCATCCCATTTATATGGGTCACCCAAAGCGTCGATGCCCCACACTCCCGAACCCACCGCAATATGCTTAAGCGTTTGGCCGGCAGCCTTGACCTCGAAATTATCCGTCACCGGATTGAACCAGTAGATCTTTCCCTGGTCGTTGATGCCCCAAACGTTCTTTTCGTCGCCAACCGCAATTTTCTTCAACTGCCCGGGAATCTGCTGAAATGAAGCCGTTTGAAATCGAAAAATGTTCGCCATGACTCCTCCTTACTGCCATTAGTCGATCGAGCACCAACGGGGCAGCCCAGCCTCCAGTGCTGAACTCTCAAGACGGACATGGCTCTCAGCGGTCCGCTGGAGGCCCGGGCAACTCCCGGTTGTTACTGGGAGGAGAACGAAGCTCGAAGGGGAAGTCCCTCACGGAGGACGTCAATACGGTGAAGAAGTCCTCGCCACACTTTGCCACGGCTAATCGCCGTGCCCTCGTAGACAAATTTCTAGCCTGACATTGGATTGTCCTAAAAGCCTCTATCAAAACCAGCCCGAAGGGTCGGCATAATCAGCCCAGGGCTGAGGCCGAAGGCCGATGCCCTGGGTTCGAAGAGACCCCCAACGCCCGCGGCCTGAAGGGCCGCAAGAGGCCTCTCGCGACCCTTCAGGCCGCGGGAATTGGTGTGCGAATTGGTAACCCAGGGCATCGGCCTTCGGTCTCGGCCCTGGGCTGTGTTCTCTCGGCCCGTTGGGCCGTTTTGTTAGGCGCTCTAAGCTTGCGATTCGCGCACCGCGAGCCAGGGCGTGCCGCGGTAGGAATCGGCCACCACCCAGGCTCCGGCCGTCAACGCGCATGTCGCGATGAACTCGCCCCGTTGGAAGTCGTTGACGGTACCAGCCACCATGCGAGGTACCCACACGATCAGACCGAACAGGCCCATTTGCAGCGCCGAGAGCGTGGCGGCCAGACGTGCAAGCACATCGAAGGACACTGCGAGCCCCGCTGCGATGAATGCCGCACCGGTGAGATACGCCCATGCCACGTGCCACGGCAGCCAACTAGGAATCAGCACCGTGGTCGCATCGAGATACATGAAGTGCGCCAGGCCGAAGGGAATCAACGACAGGCCGTAAAGCGTCCTGGCAACGCGCAGCCCCCTGGCGCCGGTGATGAAACCGAGGCGTAGTCGGTCATGCTCGTCCGCGAACCAACTGTACAGCACCCAGGCCGCCGCAACCATCACCGCCGTCGAGCCGAAGGTCCAGGCAACCAGCACCAGGGGAGTCTGATAGAAGAGGTTGGGCAGCCTCAGCACCAACAGCCAGATCAACAAGGAGGCGAACAGCACCCGGGAAGCCAGCAGCGCCGAGCGCCGCCAGAGCAGCCCGATGCCGCATCCGAGAGAGAGCAGAGCGCAGAGATACGCCACTTGCCCTGGCACCCACTTGGGCACGGGCTGCCAGATCTGGCCGAAATCGCCCGTGACGAGGCCCATGATGCCGAGGGCGATCATGGTCGTTGCGAACGCCGCGTGACCTGCGCTTGCGATTCGGATCGCCCTGCCTTCGGTGCTACTCGAATTCATGAGAATGGTCATGCGTCACATCCTACAGGAGGAAGGGCCAGGTACCTTGCGGCGCGCGCGGATCACTGCATCGACACCCGTGCCAGCGACGGCGCGCGGACGCTCCTCTGCGACGACCAACTCCCACACCTTGGGATCGAGCGCAGCGAGCTGCTCCCAGAAGTCCTGATCGAATTTCGGCTTGGTCATGAGACTGACGGCGACTCAAAACGGGCTTGGCGGGCGCGACGCGGCGTCACCCTGCAGGAAGGCTGGGAGGGCTGCACGATCGCGATGCAAACTCCCCTGGCGGAATGTCAGGTGACATTGCGCCAGGGCACCTGACATTGCGCTGGGGCACCTTGCATTGGCCCAGGGCAGTTGGCAATGGCATGGGGGAGTCTGCATTGGGCCAGGGCAGTTGACAACGGCCCAGGGCACCCTGCAACGGCGTGGGGAACTTGGCAACAGGCCAGGGGACCTGATTTTGGGCTGGGGCACTTTGCAATGGCCCAGGGCAGTTGGCAATGGCCTGGATCACTTGGCAACGGCCCAGGGAAGTTGACATTGCCGTGGATAAGCTTACATCGTCTCCGCGACGCCCAACCCGCTTCCGTTACGCCTTGTTACTCCCTTCCGGGCGGCCGGTGAAGCAGATCCTTCCTTATTATAGAGGGCCGGCGATCCTGCCGGTAGCCTCGCGGCTACTCGGTCAGCTCAACCGGTTCTCCAGGGCGGTCAGTTTCTCGGCAAGGTAGATGGGGACCGAAAGAAGACGATAAGCCAGATTCCCTTCAGGCATCTTCACCTCGAGACGTTCGTCGCCAAAAGGACCCACATGGAGCCGTATGCCCATAGAGAGGCTTGCGCGCCAGAGGAACTGGTGCAGGGATTTGAGCGATCCCGCCGCCGCGGACTTGACCTCGACCGGTACGGGCCGGCCGTCGATCGGAATCAGGTAGTCGACCTCGGCGTTGTTGTGCGAGGACTCGCTGACCCAGAAGAAAAGCTCACCTGGAAAACCGGGTGCCGAAGCCAGGAGCTGTTGGCCTGCAAAGATCTCGGCGACGCGCCCATCCAGAATCTGATGAAGAGCAAGACCGCGTACCGTTTCGAATCCGGAGCCCATGGTATGCAGAGCCAGTCCGATGTCGAGCGGCAGCAGCTTGGCTGCTGAGCGGGGGCGTTCGCGCAAAGGAAGCTCGAGCGAGCTCGTCGGGAGAGCACGGTGAATGAGAAGCGCCGCTTCGAGCTTCGAGAGCGCGTTTTTCATCAGTTGGCTGCGGTAGCCGGGAGCGAAATTCTCATAACGGAAACGCAGTCCGACATGGTGGCGAAGGTTGTCGAAGGCTGCCTCCAGATAACCGACCTCACGCAGGTCTCCGAAACGCTGGAGGTCCTCGGCGAGTGCCTGAATCAGGTCGCGGTGGACGCTGCGAACCATGGTCGGATTGTGCTCGGCTACCCAGCGGGACACGGCTTCGGGCATGCCGCCGACCAGCAGGTAGTCGCGCAATAGGTCGAGAGCCTGTTCGTGAAGTGGCGGGGGGATTGGTCGGCCTTCGCTCGGCGCCGCAGCCAGGTGCCGCGCCAGCACGTCCCGCTCATTCGCCGCGAGGAACTCGAAAAACGTGAACGGGCGCAGCACTCGAAACGTGACGCGGCCAACCGGAAACGAGAATCCCCGCTCCTGAAGCCTGACCTCCAGCAGCGAACCCGCCGCAATGACGAAAAGCTCCGGGTGATCTTCACGCAGGAAACGAAGCCATGCCACTGCCTCAGGGCTCTCCTGGATTTCGTCCAGAAACAGGAGGGTGCGCGGTGGAAAGCGCTCCAGGTTGTAGCGTGCCGCCAGCGCGGTCAGCAGCTCATCCGCCGACCGGCATGAACGCACCAGGGAGAGGTCCTCAAAGCGCTCAAGGTTCAGTTCGAGAAACAGGTCGAAATCTTCTCCCAACTTCCGCACAGCCTCGGTCTTCCCGGTCTGGCGCGCCCCCCGCAGGACGAGGGGCTTGCGGTCTGCCTCACGCGTCCAGGCGAGTAGAACCTCGTCGATGCGGCGGGGTAAATACATACGGACAGAATAACACGTCCGTATCTCGCATCAACTGAACACGAAACACCATGGTGTTTCGCTACCCGCCGCGTCCTACTCGGTCAGCAATTGTCTCTGATAGAGGACGCCCAGAGCGAAGAAGCCGTAGCTCAGCAGGTAGGTCATGTCGACCAGATCGACGAGATCGGTGCGGTTGAGCTGCGAGAACCAGGCGAAGAGGGCGTCGGCGGCGCAGAGGAAGACGAGGCCGCCGAGGAGGGTGAGCCAGACCTTCCAGACCGCGCCGCCGCGGAATTGCAGGCTGATGCGGATCAGGAGCACGGTCGGCACCAGCAGCAGGAAGTCCATGACCGGATAGGTCACGTTGAGGGCCGTCTCCAGCCAGGGGGCCGGCGTGGTCACCACCGGCTTCAGGATGAAGTAGCCGATCACGGCGCAGACCACCGTCACGCCGACCGACAGCCACACCCGCTCCGAGGCCGGTCCGAGAGGGAAGCCGCTCGACGTGTAGGCGTGCAGGAACTGGAGGAGCGCCGCGATGATCAGGGGGTAGCTCGCGACGAAGAAGATGTCCACCAGGGAGGGGAACGGCACCTCGACGCCGCGCGCGAACTGGTAGACGGCGATGAGCGCCTGGCCCACCGTCAGGGCGCCGAACCCGAGGGAGAGCAGGCGCCAGGCGGTGCGCGTCGGGGTGCCCGGCTCGAACTTCCCCACGATGCCGGCCGCCACGACCGTGGCCACGACCAGGAAGAGGAGCTTGCCGAAGGTGCCGAGCGCCAGGACCGTCCGGGGGCCAAGATCCAGGAACCTCTCGAACAGGATGGTCGAGAGGATCGCCAGCAGTATGCCGAGAGTCCGGCGGGTGGTCTGGAGGTTCATCCGCGGGCATCCCCCAGAGCGACGATGGCCTTGCGCATGTCCTCCACCACCGCCGCGGCCTTGTCCCGGCCGAGGAAGATGATCAGGGCGAGCCCGAGTTTCTCCAGGAGCGCCTCGATCTGGGTCCCGTCCACGACCGCCGAGCGGATGCCGAGGTCGCTGCAATGGGCGCTCGGCGCGGTCCGGGCCATGAGCCGGCCGATCAGCGGCTCCAGGACGCGGGAGATCGCGTCGAGCACTTCACTCGTGTTTCTGCGTAGAGACGCAGTTGTGGAGAGTCCAGGCATGCCGGCGCTCGCTCAGTTCCAAGGGAGAACGCCGGAATCGTACCACAGGTGGCCGGGCGGCCTACCGGTGCCCGACCAGGGCTTCGCCGAGCAGGCGATAGCCGAATCTCGTCACGACGTCGCGCAGGACGGTGAGCGCGCCCGACGGCGCCGTCACGGACCCGCGGAGCTCGCGCTCGAAACGGTCCAGCGAGCGCTCATAGGCGCCGTCCGGAGCCGGCTTCCCGCGGTCGAGCTCGCGCAGGGTGCCGGCGCAGGTGGCGCAACCCTGCAGGAGGTGGGTGACGATGACCCGGTTCTCCTGGGGCTTGGCGGTTCCGGCGGCGAAGCTCTCGAGACTGGCTCGCGAGATGGGGTGATTCTGCACGGTTTTCCTCCCCATCGCCCTCGAAGGGCGGCCGGGGCGCGGAAAGATCCCGCGCCCCTTATAAGGAGTGGTGCTTG
>DATANP010000411.1:0-28363 GCA_036266195.1 Thermoanaerobaculia bacterium
CAACGAGAGGCTGATCCGCCGCTGCTCCATGTCGAGCTCGGAGACGATGGCGTCGACTTCCTGACCGACGGCCACCACCTTCGACGGGTTGACCACCTTCTTCGTCCACGACATCTCGGAGACGTGGATGAGGCCCTCGACGCCCTCCTCGATCTCCACGAAGGCGCCGTAGTCGACCAGCGACACGACCTTGCCGCGCACGCGCGAGCCGATCGGGTACTTCTTGTCGACCAGCGTCCAGGGGTCTTCGGTCTTCTGCTTGTAGCCCAGGGAGACGCGCTCGGTGTCGGGGTCGAACTTGAGCACGGCCACCTCGACCTCGTCGCCCACCGAGAAGTGCTCGGAGGGGTGGTTGACCCGGCCCCAGGAGATGTCGGTGATGTGCAGCAGGCCGTCGATGCCGCCGAGGTCGATGAACACGCCGTAGTCGGTGATGTTCTTGACCACGCCCTTCAGGCGGGCGCCCTCTTCCAGACGGGTGAGGGTCTCGGCCTTCTTCTTGGCCAGCTCGGTCTCCAGCACGGCCTTGCGCGACAGGACGATGTTGTTGCGCCGGCGGTCGAGGCTGATGACCTTGAACTCCAGCTCCTGGCCGCGCAGCGATTCCAGGTTCTTGACCGGCTTGATGTCCACGAGGGAGCCCGGCAGGAAGGCGCGCAGCCCGACGTCGACCGTGAGGCCGCCCTTGATGCGGTCGGTGACGCGGCCCTTGATGATGCGGCCCTCCTTGTAGGCCCGCTCCACCTCGGTCCAGCGGCGCATGCGCTGCGCCTTGGTCCGGGACAGGAGGATGTGGCCTTCCAGGTCCTCGGTCTTCTCGAGAAGAACGTCGACCTCCTCCCCCTCGGCGACGGTCAGGTTGCCGTCGCGGTCGAGGAACTCGTCGATGGGAACGAGGCCCTCCGACTTGTAACCCACGTCGATGATCACCGAATTCGAGGTGATCCCGATGACTCGACCCGGGACGATCTCACCCTCGGTGAGATTCCTCATGCTGTCGTCGTACATTTCGAGGAGCTTCTGGTACTCCTCCCTGGAAAGCTCCTCGTCGGACTCGGCCGTCATCGTCGGCTGGTCCATTTGCTCAGTCGCCATAAAAGACGTTCCTCCTTGGGCATGGATTCAGGCTCGCGGGCCTGTGCCCCCGCGGACGCGGGGTGTCGAGCTCCAATACTAAGTATTTGAGAACTCGGGCCTTCGAGTATAGGTTGCGGCCAGGGGTGTGTCAACGCTCCCGGTTCCGGAGCGCCGCGGCGGCGTTCCTCTGGAGGCCCTCCAGGCGGGCCCTCTTCATGGGGCTGCCCCGAAAGCGCTCGACGTACTCCTCCCGGGAGAGGCGCAGCAGGCCGGCGAGGTCGAGCTCGCGCCGGGCTTCGGGGATCTGAAGCTCGGGATGGTCGGCGCCCGCGGGGTCGCGGTTCCAGGGGCAGACCTCCTGGCAGACGTCGCAGCCGAACACCCAGTCCCCCACCATTCCCTCCACCCCGTCGGGGAACGGCCCGCGGTGCTCGATGGTCCAATAGCTTATGCACCGGTTGCTGTCGAGACGGTACGGCTCGGCCAGGGCGCCGGTCGGGCAGGCTTCCAGGCAGCGGGTACAGCTCCCACAGAGGTCGGCCAGGGGTACGTCCGGCGCGAGGTCTATAGAGAGGAAGAGCTCGCCGAGCAGGAACCACGACCCGGCCTCGGGATGGAGCAGCATCGTGTTCTTGCCGATCGCTCCCAGCCCGGCCCGGGCCGCCAGCTCGCGCTCCAGGACCGGCCCGGTATCTACATAGCGTCGCGAAACCGTCCCTGGGAAGGCTTCGAGAATCCGGCTCTCCAGGACCTTGAGGCGGTCCTGCATGACGTCGTGGTAGTCGAGACCCCGGGCGTAGCGGGCGACCCGCGGCCAGAGGTCGTTCTCCGGCGCCTCGTCGGCCAGGGGGTAGTACTGGAGAGCCACACAGAGAGCGCTCCGGGCGCCCGGAACGACCTTCGCCGGCTCCAGCCGCGCCTCGACCCGGCGCTCGAACCACCCCATCCCCGCCTGGTCCCCGCGCGCCAGCCAGCGCAGGAACGCCTCGCCATATGCGGACGGCTCCAGCCCGGCCACCCCGGCGCGGTCGAAGCCGGCTTCGAGGGCCCAGGACTTGAGGAGGTCGGCGGTGGTCCGGGGGTCCATGGCGGGATGATACCGACTGTTGGCAAACGCCGGCCGGCGATCGGCGATCTCCGGCGGGTGGTCGGCCAGGTGTTGCCGGATGCCGGCTGAGTCTGGCGGGCTTCAGGCCGGCATTCGCCGATCGTCCGCCAAGGTCCGCCGATCGTCCGCCAAGGATTGCGGACGACCGGCAAGCTCCGGCCGGCGGCCGGCGCGCGTCGGCCGGAGAGGCGCCGGAGCTGGCCGGACGCCGGCGATCTTCGGCCGGTCGTCCGCTACGGTCCGCCGACGATCGGCCAGGGTCCGCCGACGGCCGGGAAACGGGCGCCCGGATCGGACGTAAGATAGCCTCGATGCCGCCGCCCGCCTTCCCCACCCCTCCCGAGATCGTCGCCCGGCTGGGGGAGATCGAGAGCGAGGAGGTGCGGGCCGTGCTGGAGGAGCTGCTGAACGGCGACGCGTCCGCCCCGGTCAGCCTCGCCCGGATGCTGCTCGCCACGGACAGCCTGGAGGAGGTCGAGAGCATCCTCTCCGGCCTCCTGGACGGCGGGGAGGAGGACAACGGCGTGGCCGAGATGATGCGGCTGCTGCGCGAGCACCGGCCCGGGTGCGAGGACGCGGCGGTCATTCTGCACGAGCACCCGGACCTCCAGGGCCGGCCCCAGCCTCCGAAGGAGGCCATCCGGGATTGCCGGCGGTTCTTCGACCGCGCCGTCACCTTGAACGAACAGGCCAGCGTCGCGGCCTACTGCCTGGGCGACACCGCCATTCTCGACGCCTGCACCCGGGAGACCCTGGAGCTGCTCGACCGCTGGGGCGTGCTCGGCTCCGGCCGCTCCGCCCTCGACCTCGGGTGCGGCATCGGACGGTTCTCGGCGGCTCTCGCCCCGCGGATGCGCGAGGTCCACGGGATCGACATCTCTTCCAAGATGATCGCCGCGGCCCGCCGCCGCTGCTCCCATCTTTCCAACGTCCGCTTCTCGCGCAGCTCGGGTCACGACCTCTCCCGGTTCGCGGACGCCTCGTTCGACCTCGTTCTCGCCGCCGACTCGTTCCCCTATATCTTTCAAGGGGGGCCGGACCTGGTGGCCATCCACTTCCTGGAGATCGCCCGCGTGCTGCGGCCGGGCGGCGACTTCGTGCTGCTCAACTTCTCCTACCGCGCCAGCCGGCTGGCCGACCGGCGCGACGTCCAGCGCCTGTGCCGGACGTTCGGCCTCCATCTCGCCGTGCCCGGGGCGCAGCCGTTCAAGCTCTGGGACGCCGAGGCGTACCACATCCGGCGCCCGACTTGAGCGCTTGTATGAGATACACTTCTCCCGTCGGGAGGAAACATCATGGCTGATTGGATTCAGGAGGGCGATACCGCGCCCGATTTCAAGCTCAAGGCGGACGACGGCCGCGAGGTCCGGCTCTCGGACTTCCGCGGCAAGCCGGTCGTCCTTTACTTCTATCCCCAGGACGACACCCCCGGCTGCACCAAGGAGGCCTGCGCCTTCCGCGACCGCCGGCAGGACATGGAGGAGCGCGGCGCCGTCGTGCTCGGCGTCTCCCCGGACACCGTGGAGAGCCACGGGAAGTTCCGCGACAAGTACAGCCTCAACTTCCCGCTCCTCGCCGACCCCGGCCACCAGGTGGCCGAGAGCTACGGCGCCTGGGGCGAGAAGACGTTCATGGGCCGCAAGTCGATCGGCATCCGGCGCTCCACCTTCCTCATCGACCGCGAGGGCAGGGTCGCCAGGGCCTGGCACCGGGTGAGCGTCGACGGCCACGACGAACAGGTGCTGGCGGCCCTGGCGAAGCTCTGAGACCCAACCTTCGATATGCTTGCGCCGCCGTGTCCGTCCGGGCGCGGCGTCCACACGACTTTTTTCCCAGGAGAGGGATTGAGATGGAGCTCTTCCAGCAGATGGCGGAGATGGGACACGAGCGGGTTCTCTTCTGCTCCAGTCCCGAGGTGGGCCTCAAGGCCATCATCGCCGTCCATTCGACGATTCTCGGACCCGGCCTCGGCGGGGTCCGCATGTGGCCCTACAGCAGCACGGAGGAGGCGCTGACTGATGTCCTGCGCCTCTCCCGCGGCATGACCTACAAGGCCGCGGCCGCCGGCCTGAACCTCGGCGGCGGCAAGGCGGTCATCCTCGGCGATCCCAAGAAGGACAAGAGCGAGGCGCTCTTCCGCGCCTTCGGCCGGTTCGTCGAGTCCCTGAACGGCCTTTACATAACCGCCGAGGACGTCGGATCCAACATGGACGACATGGAGGCGATCCTCTCGGAGACCCGCTGGGTCACCGGCGTCTCGCCGTCGAGCGGCGGCAGCGGAGATCCGTCGTCGGTGACGGCGTTCGGCGTGCTCCAGGGCATGAAGGCCGCGGTCGAGCACCTGTTCGGAGGTACCGAGGGGGGTGCCACCCTCGCCGGCCGGTCGGTGGCGATCCAGGGGCTCGGCAACGTCGGCTACCACCTGTCCAGCTACCTCAAGAAGGAGAAGGCGGGGAAGATCTTCGCGGCCGACATCGATCCCGAGCGCTGCGCCCGCGTGCGCGAAGAGTTCGGGGTCGAGATCGTGCCGGTCGAAGAGATCCTCGCGGTCAACTGCGACGTGGTGGCCCCCTGCGCCCTCGGCGCGGTGCTCAACGAGCGCACCATCCCCACGATGCGCTGCCGGATCGTGGCGGGCGCGGCCAACAACCAGCTCGCGGACGAGGAGCGCGACGGCCAGGCCCTGCACGAGCGCGGCATCCTCTACGCCCCCGACTTCGTGGGCAACGCCGGCGGCCTGATCAACGTCTACAACGAGCTGACCGGCTACAACCGCGACCGGGCCATGCAGATGGCGCGCGGAATCCATGCGAACATGGCCCGCGTGTTCCAGATCTCCCGGGCCGAGGCGATCCCCACCTACCGCGCCGCCGACCGGGTGGCCGAGGAGCGCATCCGCCGCATCCAGGGGATGCGGGCGCAGCACTGGACCCGGGCGATCCGGCAGACGCGCAACCACATCTAGTCAATCGCATTTAGGAGAACACCGCATGACCGGCCCACGTCTCCTGCCCGCTCTCCTCGGTCTCTTCCTGGCATCGACGGCGGCGGCGGAGCCGGCTGGCCCGGTCTGCGGCAGCACCAACCCCCTCACCCTCATCGGCATCGACACCACGTCCGGAGCCATGCTCTTCTCCGCTCCGGCCGTGGGGTCGGGCTCGCCCTGGCTGATCGAGCTCGCCGCCGATGGCAGCCGGGCCCGGCTCCTGCCGGATACCGGCAAGGGCCGCTTCGGCGGCTCGGTCGGTCCCGGCCCGGTGCTCGCCGCCACGCCCTGCGGCGCCAACTGTCTCCAGCCCGTGAGCTGGACCGGTTCCGCATGGCAGCCCCTGGGCGAGCCGCTGCGGGTGCCGACCGCGACCACGATTAGCTCCACCTACGACCGGACGGGCACGGCCTGGTTCCTGGTCCAGTTCCCGGCGCAGCAGGACGGCAGCGTGCAGGTCGAGGCCTTCCGTCTCAAGGGCCAGGACTGGGAGAGCCGCGGCGCGCTGGCGGTCCGGGCCATGGGCCAGCCCGCGGCCCTGCCCGCGCCGCAGCGCAAGGACGGCGTCCTGGTCGGGACCGGACTGTTCTCGGCCTCGGGCCGGCCCGAGAGCTGGGTGACCGGCGTCCCGAGCCTGCCGGCGAACCGCCGCGGCCAGCTCATCGCTCTGACCGGCACGTCCGCGGCCTACCTCTCGGCCGATGGCGTGGTCTACCTCTCGGACGACTCGGGCAAGAGATGGCGGCGCTCCACCTGGGCCCCCTGGGGGAGCCCGGACGGGGCGGTCGGCATCTGGCGCCAGGGGAGCGACTGGTGGGTCGACCTGCCCTATGGCGACCACGAAGGCTCTCTCAAGCTCGCCTGGTTCGACCGCCGGGTCCCCTCGGAGGAGAAGATCCTCCTCACGCGGCTGACCCAGAGCGGCCAGTGGGTGCGGCTGAGCGAGGCGCGGAGCGAGATCAGCACCCGCAGCGAGGCGCTCCCTCTGTCCCAGATCCTGGTGCCCCGGGGGGACACCTGGCTGCTCCTCACCGGCTGCGTCGCGAGCCGGGGCACCTCCTCCCTGGTGCTGCGCGTATTCCAGGGCGGCAGGCTCTCGGACGCGAAGCTGGTGAAGCTGGAGTAGGGAATCTTTCCGGAGTTGGAATTTCAGCAAAGACGTCGGCGTTCAGGCAGATGGTACAATCTGCCAGCTGACTGACTCAGTCTCATATGGAGGATTCGAGATGAGGAAAACGAGTGTCCTGTTTTTTGTCGGAGCTCTCGCTCTGGCGCCCCTCGCAGCCGTAGCGGACCCGAGCTACGTGCTGACGGCCCCCAACTGGGGCGCCAAGCAGACGTCGGCGGTCCAGGCGGCCGGCGGCACCGTGGTCTACTCGCACGGCGCGGCCGGCATCGGCGTCGTGACCTCGAACGCCCCGGACTTCCTCGCCCGCGTGCAGGCGAGCAACGCGTTCCAGACGGCTGCCGAGGACATGATGGTCAAGTGGCAGCAGGACACCCCGGTCCTGGACGCCGACCCCGGGCCGCAGGCTGTCAACCCGGGCAACGACACGTACTATCCCGTGCAGTGGGCGCACGCGGCGCTGGATTCCCCGGGCGCCTGGGCGGCCGGATGCACGGGCGCCGGCGCCCGCGTGGCGGTGCTCGACGGCGGCATCTACAGCGCCCACTCGGACCTCGCTGGCGCTATCGACACGGCCTGCTCGGCCTCTTTCGTGCCGGGCCAGCCGTACAACAATGACGTCGGCACCTTCTGGCACGGCACCCACGTGGCCGGCATCATCGCGGCCCGGGACAACGGCATCGGCGTGATCGGCGTGGCTCCGAACGCGACCATCCTCGGCGTCAAGGTCCTCCACAACGGCTCCGGCAGCTTCGGCAATGTCATTCTCGGCCTCCTCTACGCGGCCGACCCGGCCTCCTTCGGCGCGGTCAACTGCCAGAAGGCCGACATCATCAACATGAGCCTCGGCGCGATCTTCCCGAAGACCGCTTCCGGCTCGCTGATCGGCGCCCTGGCCAAGGCCGTCAACTTCGCCGGCAGCAAGGGCGTGCTGGTCATCTCGGCGGCCGGCAACTCGGGCATCGACTTCGGCCAGGCCGGCAACTACGTCGACGTGCCGGGCGACTCCGGCGGCAGCCTCGCCATCTCGGCCACCGCCCCGCTGGCCTGGGCCTACGGCAACACCAACTACACCCGTCCCGCCTCCTACAGCGACTGGGGCGAGGGCTTCGTGACCCTGGCCGGACCGGGCGGCGACTTCGCCTACCCGGGCAACGAGAACTGCACCATGCCGACCGCCACAGGCACCATCACCACCGCCTGCTGGGTGTTCGACATGTACCTGAGCACCAGCCGCGGCACGACGGCGACTGGCGGCTACACCTGGGCCGCCGGCACCAGCATGGCGACCCCGGCCACCGCGGGCGTTGCGGCGCTCATCAAGGGCCGCTTCCCCAACATCTCCCGCGGCGAGCTCAAGGCCCGCCTGATCCAGAGCGCCGTCGACGCCGGCAAGGTTGGCGCCGACGAGTTCTACGGCCACGGCTTCGTGAACGCGGCCCGCGCCTGCACCCAGCCGTAACACAACACCTCTGAAGGAATCCTGAACGGGGAGGGTCGAAAGATCCTCCCCGTTTTCTTTGTGCCGGGCCGTGAGGAGAAATCTCCCACTGTTCCGTTATACTCTTTGTAAGGTCTTCCCTTCATCCTTGTCGGGTCATGATGCTCCGCACTCCTCTCCACGATCCTGGAAAGCTTGCGCAGAAGCACGGCCGTAAGAGTGACTTCAAGCTCTCCTCCGTCACCACGAGCCCGCGCATCGCGGCCATGCTCGAAGAATCCGGCCGGCTGGAGGAAGCCATTCAGAGCTACCTGGAGCTCGGGGACAGCGCCGCCGCCGCCCGCGTGGCCCTGCGCTGCCCCGATCCCGAGCGCCAGATGGCCAACATCCATCTGAAGTCGGGCCGCCCCGCCGAGGCCGGCCACCTGCTCGCGAAGCTCGGCCTGAGCCGCGAGGCGGCCGAGGCGTACGAGACGGGCCGCGACTGGGCCCGCGCCGCCTACCGGTGGGAAGCCGCGGGCGATCCCCGGCGCGCCGCCGAGGCCTATGAGAAGGCCGGACGGGTCCGCGATGCCGCACGCTGCTTCATGGCCGCCGGCCAGCCCGAGCGCGCGGTCGCGCTCTCCAGCCAGAAGAGGGCGCCCGCCCCCACCTCGTCCCAGGCCGTGAAGCTCGCCGCCCAACACCTCGCGGCCGGCGACAAGGCCCGGGCCGCCTCCGTTCTCCTCCAGATGCGCCCGACCGAGGCCGGCTTCGCCAAGGGGGTCCTTCTCCTGGCGCCGCTGCTCATCGAGGAGGGCTTCTTCGACGAGGCGCTGTCCCGGCTGGCCCAGCTCCCGCTCGGCCCCGAGCGCCTCTACTGGGAGGAGCAGGTCAGGAAAGCCCAGAGCGCCCTTCCGCTGATTCAGATCGCTCCCCCCACCGAGACGGAAACCGGGACGGATACCCGGGAGGTGACCGGCGGCCGGATCTTCCCGGGCCAGCGCCTCGCCGGACGGTACGACATCCTGGGCCGCCTCGGCCGCGGCGGCATGGGGCAGGTCTACAAGGCGCACGACCTGGAGCTCGACGAGACGGTCGCGATCAAGACGCTGATCAGCCCTGCCGACGACGGCGGTCCGGAGCAGGGGCGGCTGCTGCGCGAGGTCCAGATCTGCCGCCGCATCAGCCACCCGAACGTGGTGCGGGTCTACGACGTCGGCCGCTTCCCCGGCGGCCTGTTCGTCACCATGGAGTATCTGAACGGGCAGAGCCTGGACCGGATGATCGATCCCGAGCAGCCGATGCCGCTCGCGCAGATCCGCGGCATTCTCTCCGAGGTCGCCGAGGGGCTGCGCGAGGCGCACGGGCTCGGGATCATCCATCGCGACCTCAAGCCCGCCAACGTCATGGTGACGCCTTCCCGGATCAAGATCCTGGACTTCGGCATCGCCCGGCTCGGGACCGACCCGCGCATGACCCAGGCCGGGTTCGTGCTCGGCTCGCCCTCCTACATGTCGCCCGACCAGCTCCAGGGCATGGATCTGGACGGCCGCTCCGACCTGTACTCCCTGGGCATCCTGGCCTACACGCTCCTCGCCGGCCGGGAGCCGTTCGAAAGCCCGGAGCCCACGGTGCTCGCGCTCAAGCACCTGCAGGAGGCGGTGCCGGACGTCCGCGGCTTCCGCCAGGACACGCCGGACGCCTGGGTGGCGTTCCTGGACCGGCTGCTGGCCAAGAACCGCGACGACCGCTTCCAGTCCGCCGCCGAGGTGCACGAGGCCCTGCGCGGGCTGCCGGACTCCAGCGGGTTCGCCACGCAGTTGGCCCCGGCCCCCCCGATCCTTTAAGATCGCGTTCTTGCGAATCCTTTCTCTCGCCGCGCTCCTGGGGCTGGCAGCTGCTTTGGCTCAGGCGAGCACATCAGCGCCCCTGGATGTCAATCCGGACTATGTCCACGAGGTCTTCACCCTGGGCGACGGCCTCCCCCTGGCCGGGTTGAGCCAGGCGCTGCGCACGCGCGACGGCTTCCTCTGGCTCGCCACGTACGACGGGCTGGTGCGCTTCGACGGAGTCCGCTTCGAGGTGTTCGACAGCGAGCGGGTGCCGGCCCTCGGCAGCAATCGGATCGCGGACCTGGTCGAAGCCCGCGACGGCGCCCTCTGGATCCGCACCGAGCAGGGGCACCTGGCGCGGTACGCAGATGGGGAGCTCACCTCCTGCGCCAAGCCGCAGAAGGGCCGGGCGCCCTGCGATTCGCGGGAGGCCGGACCCGCGTGGTACACGATGCTGTCGCAGGACAAGGCCGGCAAACTCTGGGTGGGAGGGCGCTCCGGGCTGTTCCAGGCCGAGGGCGGAGGGCTGCGCGAGCTGCCCGGCACGGACACCGGCACCGGCGCGCGCTTCCTCCTCCAGGACCGGAGAGGCACGCGCTGGGTGGTCTCCCTGGAGGGGATCTGGTCGGCCCGCCCCGGCAAGGAGTTCGACCTGCTCGATCTGCCCCCGGGCGCGCTCGCCTACGGCGCGCCATCCATGGCGGAGGACGGCGAGGGCGAGCTCTGGATCGCGACCTCCAACGGCTCGGGGCGGTTGCACGGCAGCGCCTTCGTTCCGGAGATCCCGGGCTGGGGCTTCGTGATCGAGGATGGCCGGGGCGAGGTGCTGCTCTCCACGCCCGACCGGCTGATGGTCTACCGCGGCGGCGTCGAGGTCGAGGCGGGGGAGAGAGAGGGCCTGGAGACGATCCTCAGGGAGACGGCACCCGGCACGCACCGCCTCCTGCCGGGCCGGAGCATCTGCATCGGCCCGCACGGCGACGAGTGGATCGCCTGGCGCAACACGCTCTACCGCAACGGCTCGCCCGTGCTGCGGCTGCCCTCCGCGCTCGACACCTTCAACTCGGTGTTCCTGGACGGGGACGGGAGCCTGTGGATCACGACCTCGCGCTCGGGCGAGCTGCACGCGCTCCACCCGGCGCGGCTCACCACGATCGCCGAGGGCCTGCCGAGCCCCAATGTCTTCCCCGTCTACGAGGACCGCGACGGCACGATCCTCGCCGGCGGCTACGAATTCATCGCCGCGCTCGCCCCGGGCGCCCGCCGGTTCCAGCCCCGGCCGGGCCTCACGGGGCCGCAGCAGACCGTGATGTCCTTCCTCCGCGACCGCGCCGGCCGGCTCTGGGTCGGCACCACGCGGGGTCTGTTCGTCCAGGCGGGCAACCGCTTCGAGCCGGTCGGCGACGAGGCGCTGCACACCACCGCCGTCCGGGCCCTCTACGAGGACACGAGCGGCGTCCTCTGGGTGGGCACCGAGAGGGGCATCGCCCGGCGCGACCCTGGCGGCCCGTGGTCCTGGATCCTGCCCGAGGATGGCCTGCCGTTCCCGTGGATCCGGGTCATCCGCGAGACGGAGGACGGCTCGCTCTGGTTCGGCACGAACGGCGGAGGCGTGATCCGGCTCCGGGATGGCCGATTCACCTCGGTCACCACGGCCCAGGGGCTGTCGAGCGACGTGGTGCGCTCGATCTGGGTGGCGCCCGACGGCCGCCTCTGGATCGGCACCGAGAGCCGCGGCCTCAACCGACTCGATCCGCGCCTCGACCCGAAAAACAACCGCATTGCGGTGCTCGGCGAGCGCCAGGGTCTCTATTCGAACGGCATCCACCAGATCGTGCCCGACGCCTTCGGCAACCTCTGGATGAGCAGCAACCGCGGCCTCTTCCGGGCACGGCTGCGGGACCTGGACGCCGCGGCCGACGGCGGGCGCCCGTGGGTGGAGACCCTGGCCTACACCGAGCGCGACGGCATGCGGGTGCGCGAGGCCAACGGCGGCACGCAGGACGCCGGCTTCCGCGACCGCTCCGGCCGGATCTGGTTCCCCACCCACGACGGCGTGGTGCGGATCGATCCGCGCGCGGCGCTGAAGCCTGGCCGGCCGGCCCAGGCCCACGTCGTGCGTCTGCGGGCCGGCGCCGAGGAGATCCCCGTCCTGCACGGCGCCGTCCGGCTCACCCCGGCCCAGCGCAGCTTCGCGGTGGAGCTCTCGGCGCCGTCCTTCCAGGAGTCCGGCCGGCAGAGGTTCCGCTACCGGATGACGCCCTACGACCACGACTGGATCGAGGCCGGCACGGCGCGCGAGGCGGTCTATACCAAGGTGCCGCCGGGGCGGTATGTCTTCGAGGTCGCCGCCGGCCCGTCGATCGCCTCGGTCCGGGTGGAGGTCGTGCCGCGCTTCTTCGAGACCCGGCTCTTCCTCGCCGCCTGCATCCTGGCGGCCCTTTCGGTGGCCGCCGCGGGGGTCCGCCTGTGGGGGGTCCGGCAGCGGGCGCGGCAGCGCGACCTCGAGCGCCTGATCGAGGAGCGCACCGCCACGATCGCGGAGCAGGCCGAGAAGCTGCGCGAGCTCGACCGCCTGAAGTCGCAGTTCTTCGCCAACGTATCGCACGAGCTGCGCACCCCGCTCACCCTGACCCTCGGGCCGCTGCGCGACAGCCTCGACGGACGGTTCGGGCCGCTGCGCGAGGAGGTCGCGGGCCAGGTCCGGCTCGCCCTGCGCAACGCGGAGCGCCTGCTCGGCCTCGTCGACCAGCTCCTCGACGTCGCGCGGCTCGACGCGGGCCGGCTGAAGCTCCGGCCCCGGCGCGGCGACCTGGCGGCGCTCGTGCGGCAGCGGGTCGAGGCCTTTCTGCCGCTCGCCGAGCGGCGCCGGATCGAGCTTTCCCTGGAGGCCCCGGCGGAGCCGGTCATCGCGGACTTCGACGAGGCGCAGCTCGAGAAGGTCTTCGACAACCTGCTGGTCAACGCGCTCAAGTTCACCCCGGAGGGCGGAGGGGTGAAGGTCACCCTGGTCTCGTTCCCCGACGAGGTGGAGGTGAGCGTCGAGGACGACGGACCGGGCATCCCGGCGGACCGGCTGGACCGCGTCTTCGAGCGCTTCTACCAGGCGCAGGCCGGACCGGGCGCTGGGATCGGCCTTTCGCTCGCCCGGCAGCTCGTCGAGCTGCACCAGGGCTCCATCGCGGTCGCAAGCGAGCCGGGGCGCGGCGCCCGCTTCACGGTTCGTCTGAAGCGGCGGCTCCCCGAGCCGGACTCCGGCCCGCTCCCCGGGGCCCCGAGGCCCCTGTCGCCAGCCCCGCTGGACCTGGACGACACGAGGACTGGTATCAGCGACGGGGAGCCCGAGCCGGACCAGGACCGGACCACCGTCCTGGTGGTGGACGACAACGCGGACATGCGGGCCTACGTGCGCCGCCACCTGGAGCCCGACTACCGCGTGATCGAGGCGGCCGACGGCGTCCAGGGGCTCGAGCGGGCCCGGAGCTTCCTGCCCGACCTCGTGGTGAGCGACGTCATGATGCCCGGGCTGGATGGCAATGCGCTCTTCCGGAGCCTGCGCGAGGACCCCGAGCTGGACCTCGTGCCGGTCATCCTCCTCACCGCCAAGGCCTCGGCCGAGAACCGCATTCAGGGGCTGCGCGACGGCGTGGACGACTACCTGGTCAAGCCGTTCGACCCGCGGGAGCTCAAGGCGCGGGTGGACAACCTCCTCGCCTCCCGCCGCCGGCTGCTGGAGAGGATCGGCGCCACCCCGGAGATACCGCCCTCGGCGCCCCGGCCGCTGCGCGTCTCCGAGGTCCAGGTGACCCCGGCGGACGAGTCGCTGCTCGCCCGGGTCCAGGCCGCCATCGAGGAGCGCCTCGGCGACCCGGAGCTGACCGTCGAGTCGCTCGCCGCGGCGCTCGGCTGCGAACGCTCATACCTCCTGCGCAAGCTGCGGACCCTGGCCGGGGAGTCCCCCTCCGGACTCATCCGCTCGCTCCGCCTCCAGAGGGCCGAGCAGCTCCTGCGGGCCGGGGCCGGCTCGGTGGGCGAGATCGCCTACAGCGTCGGCTTCAAGAGCGTCGCCCACTTCTCCAACGCCTTCCAGGAGCGCTACGGCGAGCGCCCCTCGGCGTTCGCCGCCCGCCACCGGGCCCGCTAGCTTGCGTCTGCGCGGCCGGCCGTTGTGCCTGCGCGGCAGCGGTTGCGCCTGCGCGACCGGCTTTGTGCCTGCGCGGCCGGCCTTCCGCCGCCGCGCGGTTGGGTGCGCCAGGGCCTTTTCTCCAGCCCATAATCACACCGCACCCTTTCCAAGGGTTCCAACTGGGGCGCTCCAGCCAGCTGCGCCCCATCCTTTTTTCCTCCCCCCTCGCCCCCGGGTATTTGCCTCCACGTGACAGGCCGTTGCGCCTGCGCGGCTGACCTCGGTTCCGCCACGGGTTCGTCACACCCGTACACCCAGGCCTGACCCATAATCACCTCGCTATTTTGTCAGTTCGTCGTGAGACTGATTTCCATCCCCTTGGAGGAAACTACATGCTTCGTGGCTTGACCGCCCGCGCCTTCGCGGTCTTCTTCCTGATCTCCCTCGCAGCGAGCGCGCAGCCTCTCGCCAAGTCCGCCATCCAGGTCGATCCGGGCAACACGAAGCAGACCGGCCAGACCTTCGGCTATCGCCTGACCTACAACTGCAGCAGCACCTCCGGCCCCTGCCTCAACGCCGAGGTCGTGGACCTGCTGCCGATCGAGGTCCAGTTCGTCTCGACCGTGCCCGCCAGCCCCACCGGCGACGTGGCGGCCATCAACGTCACGAACAACTACATGGGGAGCGGCCGGACCCGGGTCCAGTTCGTCCTGATCAACCCGCTGCCGGCCGGCAACAGCGGCGACCTGATCGTCAACGTCCGCTTCCCGAACGGCTCGACCCCGGACGGCACGGCGGCGACCAACACCGCGGACGGCATCAACCTCGGGGCCACGCCCGGCACCTTCACCACGCCGCCGGTGGTCGTCACCGCGGTGGCCACGGTGCAGGTCACCCTCCAGAAGACGCTGACCACCTCGCCGGCCAACCTGGACCTGCCGGAGACCTACCGGCTGCGCATCTCGGTGCCGAACAACAACGGCGCCCTGCGCCTCGACGCGATCGGGCCGGTGACCGATACCCTGCCCACGGGCACGGTCTTCAACGGCGCCACCCCGGCCGCCGACTGCCAGCCGGGCTGCGTGGGCACCACCCCGGCCACGGTCACCTGGACGAGCCCCTGCGCGGTCCCCCTGAATCCGGGCGGCAACTGCGACATCCTGGTGAACGTGGTCTTCCCGAGCGCCACCTTCCCCTCGGGCACCAACGTCACGAACAGCTTCACGGCCGACGCGACGCCGCTCGGCGAGCCGTCCCAGACCTTCGGCCCCGGCACGCTCACCCACCCGGTCACCACCTTCGTGCCGAACCCCGGCGCCGGCTTCTCCAAGAACATGGCCGGCGGCACCCCCAACCCGCCGACCCTCAACCAGACGTTCAGCTACGACATCTTCCTGAGCAACAACGGCAACGTGCCGCTCGACACCCTGGTGGTGATCGACACCCTGCCCGTCGAGCTGCAGGTCCTGAGCGTCACCACCGGCTCCTACAGCGGCCTGGCCGACTTCGCGGCCGGCGAGGGCGTGCGGGTGAGCTACGAGAAGAACACCGCGCTCGGCGTCTTCACCCTCTGGGGCAGCTCGCCGAACACGGCCACGAACACCACGCTGACCGCCCCGCCGCCCGGTCTCGGCGCCGGCGAGTACATCACCCGCATCCGCTGGGAGTACGGCCAGGCCCAGCCCGGCATGTCGCCGAACACCCGGCCGATTGTCACCGGCCGCATCGTCAACCCCGACAACGCCGGCGGACCGGTCGCCATCGGCGACTCCGTCCAGAACTGCGCCGCCCTCTCGGCGGTCTACACGGCCGGTCCGACGAACGTCAACCGCAACGACTGCGAGAGCTTCGTCGTCAGCGGCCCGTTCGTGCAGCTCAACCCGCAGAAGGAGAACCTCTCGGGCGGCGGCCCCTTCAACCCGGGCCAGTCCGTGAGCTGGCGCCTGCACGTGCGCAGCGCCCCGCAGTCGAGCGACCCGGTGCCGCTCGCGGGCCTCGTGGTCACCGACCTGCTGCCGGTCAACCTGCTGTTCGGCTCCTGGACGTTCGACGACGCGGGCACCGGCCTGCCCGCGCCCCAGGTCTTCGACCAGATCCCGAACTTCGCCGGCACCGGCCGCACGCTGCTGCGCTGGCGCTGGAACGCGGGCAGCGGCAACCTGGGCGTCAACCAGGAGGTGCGGATCAACATCACGACCACGATCCGCAACGGCGCCCCGTCCGGCAGCCTGTCGAACGACCTGACGATCGACAGCGACGCGCCGGGCCTCGCCCTGCGCTGCTCCACCCCCTCGCAGGCCGACAGTCTTGATCTGGATGAGGACGCGGACACCGCCGAGACGCTCTGCCGCTCGACCGGCACCATCACGGTGGCCGGCATCGCGCAGCTCATCTCCAGCAAGACGATCCAGGGCACCTGCGACGGCGGCTCCGTCTCCACCTCCGCCGGCACGCTCACCGGCGGCGCCATCGAGTACCGGCTCCGCGTCCAGAACGTGGGCACGGTGGCGATGCAGAATTTCGTGTTGATCGACATCCTTCCGTTCGTGGGCGACACGGGCGTCCGCGACACCAACCCCCGCGGTTCGACTTGGACACCTCTGCTATCTGCCCCCATCACGCCGCCGGCCGGCACCGTCATCTACTACTCCACCTCGGGCAACCCGTGCCGGGGCGAGGTCGGCGGCCCCACCACCTCCTGCGACCCGCCGGGCTGGACCACCGTGCCGCCCGATCCGATCACCTCCGTGCGGTCGTTCAAGATCGAGTTCGGCAGCCGCGTCGTCCAGCCGTTCGACTTCCTGGAGTTCACCTTCTCCATGGTGACCCCGGGCGACGTGCCGGCCGGCTCCCCGGCCTACAACTCCTTCGCCTACCAGGCCGACCGGTCCGATGGCCTGGGCGCGCTCGCGGCCGAGCCGCAGAAGGTCGGCATCTCCCTCGGCACCTGCGAGGCCGCCAGCCTTGGCGACTTCGTGTGGGCCGACGCGAATGGCGACGGCGTCCAGAACGACGGCCCCACGGGTCTGAACGGCGTCTACGTCCGCCTCTTCCAGCCCGGTCCGGACGGCCTGCCGGGCACGGTGGACGACGTGCCGATCTCCTCGGTCGTCACCGGCAACGGTCCCGACAGCGCGCCGGGCTGGTACAGCTTCCCGGGCCTCGCGCCGGGTAATTACCTGGTCTGCTTCACCCCGCCGCCGACCTTCGTGGTCACCACGCCGGACCAGGGGAGCGACGCGAGCGACTCCGACATCAGCCCGGCCACGAAGTGCACGCCGGTGACCAACCTCTCGGCGGACGAGAACGACCCGACGCTCGACGCCGGTCTGATCCCCACCCAATTGGCGGCGCTCGGCAACTACGCCTGGTTCGACCGCAACGCCGACGGCCTCCAGAACGAGTCGCCGTTCGACGGCGCCAACGGCGTGACCGTCCGGCTGTGGGTGGACGACGGCGACGCCACCCCAGAGCCGGGGACCGGCGACGTCCTGGCCGCCGCCACGGTGACCACGGACGACGTCTACGGGCAGCCCGGCTACTACCTGTTCGACGGCCTGATCCCGGGCGTCCGCTACTTCGTGCAGTTCGTCCGCCCGGCCTCGGCCACGGCCTTCACCTCGCGGGATGCGGGCGGCGACGACACCGTCGACTCCGACGCCGAGGTCGCCGACGGCACCACCGCGACCGTGGTCCTCGCGCCCGGCGAGGTCAACCGCACGCTCGACGCCGGCCTGATCACGGCCACCGGCACCCTCGCCCTCGGCGACCAGGTGTGGAGCGAGACGGACAACGACGGTCTGTTCGAGCCGCAGAACGGCGAGACCGGGATCGACAACGTCCGCCTCAACCTCTACCTCGACGCCAACGGCGACGGCCAGCCGACCCTGGACGAGTACATCGCCACCACCACGACCTCGACCGCGAGCGGCTTCGCCGGGCGCTACCGGTTCCCGAACCTGGCGCCGGGCACCTACATCGTGGTCGTCGCGCCGCAGAGCTTCGCGGGCGGCGGAGCGCTCGCCGGCCTGGTCACCAGCACGGGCAACGACCCGGCGCCCGACCCGGATGACGACGTCAACGGCGACGACAACGGCACGGATGTGGGGGCCCTCACCGCCAGCCTGCCGGTGACGCTCACCGACAACGGCGAGCCGACCTCCGAGGACGGCGACAACGACACGAACCTGACCGTGGACTTCGGCTTCATCCCGGCTGCGGTCTCGCCCGTGCCCGTGTACGACTACGGCGACGCGCCCGACGTGGTCGTCGGCACCGCGCAGGGCGACTACAACACCACCGCGCTCGACAACGGCGCCTATCACCTGCTCACGGCCGGCGCGCCGCAGCTCGGCGCCTGCGTCGATCCGGACGGCGGCTTCAATCAGGACATCCTGGCGAGCCAGGACGACGTGGCCGGCGCCTGCGCGGACGACGAGGACGGCGTGGTCTTCCTCGGTCCGTTCGTGCCCGGCGGAATCGCCAACTTCGGCGTGACGGCGGGAGTCGCCCCGTGCTCGCTCGACGCCTGGGTGGACTGGAACCGCAATGGCGTGTTCGGCGACAGCCCCGGCGAGCAGATCGCCGCGTCGGTCGCCGTCGCGCCCGGCCCGCCCGTGCCCCTCAACCCGTCGGTGCCCGCCGGCGCGGTGCCGGGCCTCACCTACGCCCGCTTCCGCTGCTCTTCGGAGGGTGGCCTCTCGCCCACCGGCCCGGCGCCGGACGGCGAGGTCGAGGACTACCTAGTGCCGGTCCAGGGCTCCGACCTCGGCGACGCGCCCGCGAGCTACGGCACCCAGGGGGCCGGCGCCGCGAGCCACGACATTGATCCGAGTGGAGGGCCGCTCTCTGCCCTCCGCCTCGGCGCCTGTGTAGATACCGAGGCCGACGGCCAGCCGAACGCCGGCGCCACCGGCGACGACGCGACCGCCGGCACCAGCCGGGTCGGGAGCTGCTTCGACGACGAGGACGGCGTGGTCTTCGCCTCCGTGCTCACCGCCTGCCAGACCGCCCAGGTGACCGTGACCTCCTCGGGGGCCGGTCTTCTGGACGCCTGGATCGACTTCAACGCCGACGGCGACTTCGGCGATCCGGGCGAGCAGGTCTTCACCGTCCAGCCGCTCGCCGCCGGAGCCAACCCGCTCTCCTTCACCGTGCCCTGCACCGCGGTCGAGAGCCCGACCTACGCCCGCTTCCGCCTCTCCACGGCCGGCGGCCTCTCCCCCACCGGCAACGCGGCCGACGGCGAGGTCGAGGACTACGCGGTCAACGTCGGCGACGTGGACTTCGGCGACGCGCCGGACACCTACGGCACCACGGTCGGCGCCAACGGTCCGAACCACGGCACCGTGGCCGGCTTCACCCTCGGCGCCACCGAGGACAGCGAGCCCAACGGCCAGCCGTCCGTGGGAGCGACCGGCGACGGAGCGGACGAGGACGGCGTCACCCTGCCGGTCGCCCTCACCGCCTGCTCGCCGGCGAACGTCTCCATCACCCTGACCAACACCGCGGGCGTGAACACGCCCCGCCTCGACGCCTGGATCGACTTCGACGGCGACGGCGTGTTCAACGACCCGCGCGACCGGATCGCCACCTCGCTCGCCCTCGTCTCGGGCGCCAACGCGGTGCCGGTCAACGTGCCCTGCGACGCGAAGTCGGTCTTCTCCTACGCGCGCTTCCGCCTCAGCTCCACGGGCGTCTCCGGCCCCGGCGGCCCGGCGGCGGACGGCGAGGTCGAGGACTGGGCCGTGACCGTCCTCGGCCTCGACTTCGGCGACGCGCCCGATCCCTCCTACCCGACGCTCCTGGCCTCGAACGGCGCGCGCCACCAGGTCCTGCCCACGGGCAACCCGACCCTCGGCGCCAACGTGGACACCGAGGCGAACGGCCAGCCGACCGCCGGCGCCACCGGCGACGACGCGGCCGGCTCGGACGACGAGGACGGCGTGGTCTTCCCGGCCGAGCTGATCCCCGGCACGGACGGCACCATCCAGCTCACCACTGGAGTCACCGGCGGCACCGTGAGCTGTTGGATCGACTTCGAGCGCGACGGCGACTGGTCGGGTGCGGGTGAGCAGGTGGTCACGGATGTGGCCCTGGCCGCAAGCACTGTCGCCAGCCGGACCTTCTTCGTCCCGGTCGGCTCGCCGCAGGGCGACGCCCCGGTCCGCTGCCGCATCAGCTCGCAGACCGGGCTGGGCGTCACCGGCCTGGCGCCCGACGGCGAGATCGAGGACCACTTGGCGGCCGTCGGCGTCGAGGCGCCCGCCATCGGCGTGAGCAAGCGCTTGGTCGGCACCACGCGCGAAGGCGGCACCATCTACACCGTCGTCTTCGAGATCCAGGTCGAGAACCTGGGCAACGTGCCGCTCTCGAACGTCCAGATCACCGAAAACCTGGCCGCCACCTTCGCGGGCACGGCCTCCTTCACCGTGACCGGCCTCACCAGCGCGGACCTGAACGTCAACGCCGGCTTCAACGGCACGAGCGACACCGGCCTGCTGGCCGCCGGCAGCACCCTGGCGGTCGGCGCGACCGGCACGCTCACGCTCACCGTGCGGGTGGACAGCGGCGGCGAGCAGGGTCCGTTCACCAACGTGGTGACCGCCACCGGCACCAGCCCGGCCACCCAGGTCGTGACCGACGTCCACGACGAGACGGTCTTCGACCTGCCGCTCAGCGTCATCGAGGTCCCGACGCTCGGCGAGTGGGGGCTGATCGCGCTGATGTCGCTCCTGGCCCTCGTGGCCGTGAGGAAGCTGCGGCTCTCAAGAATCTGAAAGCTCCGCGTCGGGTGCCGACGTAGAGACCCTCCAGGGCGTGGCGCGTGCCACGCCCTCTTTTTTTGTTAGGCTTCGCGCGAAGCTCCTTCCCGGAGGCCCCCGCCATGCGCCTGAAGCTCACCCCGCTGCTGGTCTTCGCCGTGCTCCTGGCCGGCGCCGGCCGCCGCACCCCGCCGGACGCGATCTACACCAACGCCTCGATCTGGACCGGCGTGCCCGGCGCCGCGCGCGCCGAAGCCATCGCGGTCCTGGACGGAAAGATCGTGGCCGTGGGCTCCGCGGCCCGGGTCGCGAAGCTCGCCGGTCCGGCCACGCGGACGATCGATCTCGGCGGCGCCTTCGTGGTGCCGGGGCTCATCGACACCCACACCCACTTCCTCTCCGGCGGCTTCCAGCTCGCGGGCGTGGACCTCCGCCGCGCTACGTCCAGGGAGGACTTCGTCCGCCGGCTCGGGGAGTTCGCCGCGAAACAGCCCAAGGGGAGGTGGATCAACGGCGGCGACTGGGACCACGAGGCCTGGGGCGGCGAGCTGCCGCGACGCGACTGGATCGACGCGGTCACCCCGGACAACCCGGTCTTCGTGAATCGTCTCGACGGCCACATGGCGCTCGCCAACAGCCGCGCCCTGGAGCTGGCGGGCGTCACCCGGGACACGAAGGATCCGGACGGAGGACTGATCGTCCGCGACCGGAGCGGCGAGCCCACCGGCATCCTCAAGGATGAGGCCATGCCGCTCGTTGCCCGGGTGCAGCCGGCACCGAGCGAGGCAGAGCAGGACGAGGCGCTCGACCGGGCGCTCAAGCACGCCGCCTCCCAGGGTGTCACCCAGGTCCACCACATGGGCACGTGGGACGATCTGGCCGTCTTCCGCCGCGCGGCCGTCCGAGGCGCTCTCCCGCTGCGGGCCTACGCTTTCGTGCCGCTCGACACCTGGCCGCGCCTGGCCGAGCTCGTGCGCAAGGAGGGGCGCGGCGACGACCGGCTGCGCTGGGGCGGTCTCAAGGGCTACGTGGACGGCTCGCTCGGCTCGACCACCGCCTGGTTCCACGAGCCCTACACGGACGCGCCGAACACGAGCGGCCTCGTGGTGACCGACCCGGCGCGCCTGGCCTCGGACATCCGCAAGGCCGACGCGGCCGGCCTCCAGGTCGCGGTCCACGCTATCGGCGACCGGGCGAACGACTGGATCCTGGACACCTTCGCCCACGTGGAGGCCGCGAACGGTCCGCGGGACCGCCGCTTCCGCATCGAGCACGCCCAGCACCTCAGCCGCGCCGCCCTCCCCCGCTTCGCCGCCCTGGACGTGGTCGCTTCGATGCAGCCCTACCATGCCATCGACGACGGCCGCTGGGCCGAGAAGCGGATCGGCCCCGAGCGCATCCGCACGACCTACGCCTTCCGCTCGCTCCTCGACAACAAGGCGAGGCTCGCCTTCGGCTCGGACTGGACGGTCGCCCCGCTCTCGCCGCTCGAAGGGATCTACGCGGCCGCGACCCGCCGCACGCTGGACGACCGCAACCCCGGAGGCTGGGTGCCCGATCAGAAGATCACGGTCGAGGAGGCGCTCCGCGCCTACACCGCCGGAGGCGCCTGGGCCGGCTTCCAGGAAGACCGCCTGGGCACGCTGGAAACCGGCCGTCTCGCCGACTTCGTGGTCCTCGGCGCCGACCTCTTCCAGATCGCCCCGGAGGAAATCCGGAACGTCCGCGTGCTCCGCACCGTGGTCGGCGGCCGGGACGTCTACACCGCTCCGTAGCCGGCACCCCCTCTTTTTTTGGTACGCTCGCCCCATGGGTGGTGAGGCGGAGCGTTCCGGACCCGATCTGGCACAGGGAATCCCGCTCGCGGACCTGCCTGACGGCGGGCAGCTCGCAGGACACTTCGGCGACGAGCCGGTCCTCCTGGTGCGGCGCGGCGAGGTGATCTTCGCCGTCGGCGCGAGTTGCACCCACTACGGCGGCCCTCTCGCCGAGGGGATCGTCGTGGACGACACGGTCCGCTGCCCCTGGCACCACGCCTGCTTCAGCCTGCGCACCGGCGAGGCCGTGCGCGCGCCGGCCCTGAACCCCGTGGCGGTCTACAAGGTGGAGCGCGACGGCGACCGGATCCTGGTCCGGGAGAAGGTCGAGCCGGCGGCTCCGCTGCACGCACCCCGGAAGGAGGACCTGGCCTCCGTGGTCATTGTCGGCGCGGGCGCCGCGGGCAATTGCGTGGCCGAGACCCTGCGCCGCGAGGGCTACTCCGGCCGTATTGTCGTCCTGGCTCCCGAGGGCGAGCCGCCGTACGACCGGCCCAACCTCTCCAAGGACTACCTCGCCGGCAACGCCCCGGAAGACTGGATCCCGCTCCACCCGCGCGATTTCTATGACGAGCACGGCATCGAGCTTCGGAAGGCGGAGGCCACCGCGGTCGATCCCAAGGCGAAGACGGTGACGCTGTCCGACGGCACTTCCCTCGGCTATGGTGCCCTGGTCCTCGCCACCGGGGCCGAGCCGATCCGGCTGCCCATCCCGGGCGCCGACCTGCCGCACGTACATGTCCTGCGATCCCTGGCGGACAGCCGGTCCCTGATCGAGGCGTCGAAGTCGGCGCGCCGCGCGCTGGTGGTGGGTGCGAGCTTCATCGGCCTGGAGACCGCGGCCTCCCTGCGGGCGCGAAATATGGACGTCACGGTCGTGGCTCCCGAGGAGCAGCCCCTCGGCAAGATCCTCGGGCCGCAGCTCGGTGGCTTCATCCGCTCGCTCCACGAGGAGCACGGCGTGGTCTTCAAGCTCGGTACGAAGCCGAAGGCGATCCTCAAGGACGGCGTCGAGTTGGAGAGCGGCGAAACCGTGCCGGCCGACCTCGTGGTCCTCGGGGTGGGGGTGAAGCCGCGGCTGGCGCTCGCCGAGGCCGCCGGCTTGGACGTGGACAACGGCGTGCTCGTCGACGGGCACCTGCAGACGAGCAGCCCGGGGATCTATGCGGTGGGAGACATCGCGAGTTGGCCCGATCCTCACTCCGGCCAAAGGCTCCGCGTCGAGCACTGGGTGGTAGCGGAGCGCCAGGGGCAGGCCGTGGCCCGGTCCATCCTGGGCCGGGGCGAGCCCTTCGCCGCGGTGCCCTTCTTCTGGAGCCAGCACTACGACGTGACCATCTCCTACGTCGGCCACGCCGCGAAGTGGGACTCGATCGAGGTCTCGGGATCGATCGAGGACCGCAACGCCACGATCACCTACCGCGAGGCCGGCCGCATCGCGGCGGTGGCTACGATCTTCCGTGACCGGGAGAGCCTGGAGGCCGAGCTTGCCATGGAGCGCGACGACCCGGCGGAGCTCGGCCGGATCGTGGCGCGGTGAGCCGGGCTAACGGCGCGGCTCAGCCTCTCTTGCGGCGCTTGGCCTGCGCATCGCGCCTCGCGGCCCACTCGGTCTTGTGCTTCACCTCGAGGACCGTGCCATCGCCGGCATCGACCGTCACCACGTCGACCCCCTTCTGGCCCTCCACCCGGAAGTCGAAGACATAGATCAGCTTGCGGCCCAGGCGGCTGAGCTCCTCCGAGCTCAGGACTCCGCCCGGTACCTTTTCGAGAGCGGTGGTCCGGGCCACCTCCAGGCTGACCAGGGCGCTCTTGGTTTCGGCCGGGGCGGCAGGCTTCTCGGGCTCGGCAGCGCGGAGGTTGGAGGCCATGGCGATGGAGCTGGCGAGGCAGGCCAGCAGAAGAGCGCGGTTCATTTTCATGAAGGATCCTTTCGTCCGGACCCCAAAGACCTCGGGATGAGATCCTTCAAGGAAGGGATGATCTACAATCATCGCACAGATTCCGTAAAATCGGAAATATCGGCTGATTTCCTTGCGGCATCTACATTGAGATCGAGCCCTTCCTGAATTCGGTGCGGGCGAGATGGACGTTGATCAGCACCGGGGTGCCGGCCCGGGCCGTGCGCACCGCCTCGTCGAGCACCGCCGGAATGTCCTCCGCGCGGGTCAGGAGCAGCCCGCGGCCGCCGTAGCCCTCGGCGACCTTGTGGTAGTCGGTACGGGCGAGGACCGTGCCGACGTCGTCCTTGAGAACCTCGATCTGCTCGCGGGCGATCTGCGTCCAGCCCGCGTCGTTGCCCACCACCGCGATCACCGGCAGGCCGTGGCGGGCGAAGGTGTCGAACTCGGCCAGGCTGTAGGCCACCGAGCCGTCGCCGTAGAGGATCCAGACGTCCGCGTCCGGACGGCAGAGCTTGGCCCCGAGCGCGAAGCCGCCGCCCACGCCAAGGGTGCCGAAGACGCCGGGGTCGAGCCAGGAGAGCGGCTTGCGCGGGCCCACGATGTACGAGGCGGTCGCCACGAAGTCGCCGCCGTCCACCACGAGGACGCTGTCCTCGGCCAGCGTCCTCTCCAGCTCGCGGAAGAGCTGGACCGGGTTCACGAGGTCCCCCCTGGGATCAACAGTTGAGGCCGCCGCCTGCCCGTCGAT
Organism: Thermoanaerobaculia bacterium; assembly: GCA_036266195.1. Lineage (GTDB taxonomy): Bacteria > Acidobacteriota > Thermoanaerobaculia > Multivoradales > UBA5704 > DATMER01. The sequence continues at coordinate 24,912 of DATANP010000411.1, forward strand.
CTCCTTCTCCCGCTCGCGGTCGCGGGCGCGCAGGGCCTCCAGCCAGTCGGTGAAACGGCCCGAGATCGTGCCGGCCTCCTCGGCCATGGCCTTCAGGAGGAGACCCGGATCGCCGTGGACCGGGAGGTCCGGCTTGCGGTTCTTCCGCAGATCCTCCTCGCTCCGGTTGACCGAAATGAAGAAGGCCTTGCGGCTCAGATGGCGGCCGTAGTCGAGCCGGAAGTCGCTCGGGATGCCGGCGAGCAGGATCAGGTCGGCCTCGCGCAGGGCCTCCTTCCTCTTGTGCCGCATCTGGAGCGGGTGTCCGGGCCCCAGGAGGCCGCGCGCGCCGCCGGCCAGGTAGACCGGCGCGCCGAGCGCGTCCACGGCCCGCGCCAGCTCGTCGAGATTCTGGGTGTCGAGCACCACCTGGCTGCCGAGGACGAGCACCGGCCGCTTTGCCTTGAGCAGCTTCGCCGCGGCCTTGCGCGCCAGCCCGCGCTCGACCGGCGGCGGCGTGACGCGAGGAGCGGGCTGCGCGGTCCGGGGCTCGCCGCTCCCCTCCCCGAACAGGCGCGAGAGGTGGCGGCCGAGGTAGGCCCGCATGGCGGCGCCCGCGAGGCCGCCGCCCTTGCCCGCGGCCAGGTACCAGCTCCGCACCAGCTCCTCGTCGTAGAGCAGGTCCACCGGCAGCTCCACGAAGACCGGGCCGGGCACGCCGGTGCGCGACTCCAGGAAGGCGCGCTCCAGGGCCGGAATCACGTCGCGCACCCGCTCCACGGTCGAGGACCACTTCACGTGCGGCGCGAAGAGGGCCATCTGGTCGATGTCCTGGAGTGCGCCGCGGCCCTTGAGCATCGTGGCCGCCGCGCCACCCAGGATCACTATGGCCGACTGCGCGAGCTGCGCGTTCTTGACCGCGGTAATGGTGTTCGTCACGCCCGGACCGGCGGTGACCGCGGCCACGCCCGGCACGCCGGTCATGCGGAACACGGCGTCGGCCGCGAACACGGCGTCCACCTCGTGGCGGGTGTCCACCACCCGGATGCCGAGGCGCTTGGCGCCGACCAGGATCGGCGAGATGTGGCCTCCGCAGAGGGTGAAGAGAAACCGCACGCCCTGCGCCTGCAGCACCGCCGCGACCCGATCGCCTCCGTTCATGGTCTCTCCTCAAGAACATGCCGGTCGAGGGTGACGCAGCGGAAGTCGCCGGTCATCACCGCCTCGCCGTTCCGCAACACTTCGACCCGCACCCGGCTCTTGCGGCCGTCGGCCTCCTCCACCCGCGCCTCGGCCACGAGCCGCTCCCCCACCGCCACGGGCTTGAGGAAGCGGACCTCCGCTCCGGCCAGCACCACGTTGGGGTGATTGACCGCCAGCATGGCCGCATGGTCGGCGAGGCCGAAGACGAACCCGCCATGGACCAATCCGCGGTCACCGCGGTCGTCCGCGGCCATCTCGGGCAGGCCGGTGAAGGCCACTCGCGCCGTGCCCTGCCCGAGCTCGACAGGCTCGCCGCAGAGGCGCCGGTCGATGGACAGGTGGGTTTGGGGTTCCATGCGAGGAGGGATTATAGAGTTGATCCCGTGACGAGTTGGACCGGAGACGTCCGCGCCTTGGAAACCGACCTCCGCCTCGCGGTGCGCGGCGAGGTCCGGTTCGACTCCGGCAGCCGGGCGCTCTACGCCACCGACGCCTCCAACTACCGCCAGATTCCCATCGGCGTGGTCGTCCCCAAAGGCCCGGACGACGTCGAGGCGGCGATGGCGGTCTGCCTGCGCCACGGCGCGCCCGTGCTCGGACGGGGCGGCGGCACGAGCCTCGCCGGACAGGCCTGCAACGTAGCCGTGGTGCTGGACGTATCCCGGCATCTCAGCCGCATCCTGGAGATCGACCCCGAGCGCCGCCTGGCCCGGGTCGAGCCGGGCGTCGTGCTCGACAAGCTCCGGCAGGAGGCGGCACGGCACGGGCTCACCTTCGGTCCCGATCCCGCCACCCATGCCTGGTGCACGCTGGGCGGGATGATTGGCAACAACTCCTGCGGCGCCCATTCGCTGACGACCGGCCGGACGTCCGACAACGTCGAATCTCTGGAGATCCTCACCTACGGCGGCCTGCGTCTCAAGGTCGGCGCCACGCCGGACGCGGAGCTCGACCGGATCGTCCGCTCCGGCGGCCGGCGGGGCGAGATCTATTCCGGGCTCCGGAACCTCCGCGACCGGTACGCCAAGCGGATCCGCGAGCGCTTCCCGAACATCCCGCGCCGGGTCTCGGGCTACAACCTGGACGAGCTGCTGCCGGAGCGCGGCTTCCACGTGGCCCGCGCGCTCACCGGCACGGAAGGGACCTGCGCCATGATCCTGGAGGCGACGGTCCGGCTCGTGCCCGCGCCCCGCGGTCGTGTCCTCCTCGTGCTCGGCTACGAGGACGTGTTCGCCGCCGCCGATCACGTGCTGGAGATCCTCGAGGCCCGGCCGATCGGCCTCGAAGGCATGGACCGGTTCCTGGTGGAGAACGATTTCACGCGCCGCGCCTTCCGCGACACCCTGAGCGGCCTGCCGCCCGGCGGCGCATGGCTGATGGCGGAATTCGAGGACGGGGACGATCGGGAAACTGCGCGGCAGCTTGCCGGCCGGCTCGGCGGTCTCCTGCTCGAAGACCCAGCGGCCCAGGCGGCGGTGTGGTCCGTGCGCGAGGCCGCGGTCGGCACGACCTCGCGCGACCCGCGGCTCGGCGACGCCTGGCCGGGCTGGGAGGACGCCGCGGTCGCGCCGGCCCGGCTGTCCGTCTACCTGCGCGACTTCAAGGCGCTGCTCGGCCGCTTCGGCTACGGCGCGGCGCTCTACGGCCACTTCGGCGAGGGCTGCATCCACGCGCGCATCAACTTCGACCTCGCCACCGCCGAGGGCGCGACCCGATACCGCGCCTTCCTCGAAGAGGCGGCGGACCTGGTCGTGTCGCATGGCGGATCGCTCTCGGGCGAGCACGGCGACGGCCAGTGCCGGGGCGAGCTGCTCGCGCGGATGTTCGGCGAGGACCTCTGCGACGCGTTCCGCGAATTCAAGACGCTCTGGGACCCGGACGGCCGGATGAACCCCGGCAAGGTGATCGATCCGCGGCCGCTCGACGCCGACCTCCGGGTCCGGACTCCCCTCCAGGAGACGGAGACGGCCCTGCGCTTCCCGGCCGACGACGGCCGCCTCTCGCGCGCCGTGCTCCGGTGCGTCGGGGTCGGCCGCTGCCGGCGGGAGGGTACCGGGGTCATGTGTCCGAGCTGGCAGGCGACCGGCGAGGAGAAGCACTCCACGCGAGGCCGCGCCCGGCTCCTCTTCGAGATGCTGAGCGGCGAGGTGATCCAGGACGGCTGGCGCAGCGAGGAGGTCCGCGAGGCGCTCGACCTCTGCCTCTCCTGCAAGGGGTGCAGGAGCGACTGCCCGGCCGGCGTGGACATGGCGAGCTACAAGGCCGAGTTC
>DATANP010000412.1:0-7462 GCA_036266195.1 Thermoanaerobaculia bacterium
AGGGAGCACCGGCGGGAGACGTGCTCCGGGCCAACGGACCCACCCTCGGAGTCCTGGCGGGTCTGTTGGTGCTCTTCCTCTGGCTACCCCGGGCCGGCGCCGGCCGCCAGCTCACTACGAACAAGCTGCTCCAGGAGCCGCTGGAAGGGTACGTATCCGAGAAGGGGGTCTACCTCTCGACCCCTCGCTCGACGGTCGACCTCCCCTGGGACACCCTCTACAAGGCCACGGTCGCGGACAAGATCATCCTGCTGGGAGGATCGGAGTACCAGTACTACATGCTGCCCAGGGAGTTCTTCGCCTCCGACGAAGATTGGAAGCAGGTCTGCGCCTGGGTCGAGGCCCATGCCCCGAAGCCCAAGGAGCGGAAGTTCCTCAAGGTGCTCTTCATCTGGATCGTGATCTTCATCGTCGTCATCCTGCTCTGGAACTTCTTCCGGACGCAGTAGGTCCTCATCCCTCCAGCGCCGCCAGCATCCGATCGATCTCCTCCTCGGTGTTGTAGAAGTGCGGCGAAACCCGGAAGCGGCCGGCCCGGGCGGCGACTCCAATGCCCTGCTCGGCCAGGCGCCGGACCAGGTCGTCGGCGTTTTGGTGAGGGTGGACCGCGGTGACGATGCCCGAGGTCTCGCCCGGCTCGCGGGAGGAGATCAGCCGGAAGCCGCGCTCAGCGAGGCCGGCGGCGGCGCGCTTGGTCAGGGCCAGGACCCGGCGCTCGACCTCCGGCTTGCCGGCTTCCAGGAGGATCTCGAGGGAAGCTCCCAGGGCGGTGATGCCATAGGCGTTCAAGGTGCCGCTCTCGAAGCGCTTGGCGCCCTCGTTGAAATCCACCCGGAACTCGGTCCAACTGAGCTGGTCGCGCATGGAGCGCCAGCCGGACCGGGTCGGACGGAGCCGCTCCAGGATCCGGTCGGAGATGTAGAGCAGGCCGATCCCCTCCGGACCGAGGAGCCACTTGTGGGCCGAGGCCACGGCCACATCCACGAGGTCGCGCTCGACGTCCAGCTCCAGGGCGCCGAGCCCCTGGATGACATCCACCACCAGGAGGATGCCGCGCTCTCGGCAGACCTGGCCGATGCGGGCGAGGTTGCAGCGGTAGCCGCTGGCGTACTGGACCCAGGAGAGCGCCAGCATCCGGGTCCGGTCGTCGATGAGGCCGATCAGCTCATCGTCGTCCACCCGGCCGTCGCGCTCCGGGACCTGCCGGTACTCGACCCCATAGTCGGAGAGGCGCATCCAGGGATAGACGTTCGAGGGAAAGTCGAGGTCGGCGCCGATGACGTTGTCGCCCGGCTGCCAGTCCACGAAGCCCTCCGCGATGGCGGAGAGGCCGGTGGAGGTGTTCTCGCAGAAGGAGACCTCCCGCGGATCCCGCGCGCCGAGAAGCTCGGCGGCCAGTCCGCGCACCCGCTCGGTCTCCTTGTTGCGCTCGGCCCAGTGCTGGTCCCCGGTCCGGGAGACGTCCTCGGCCATCGCGGTCATCCTCTCGACCGCCCGGCGCGGAAGCGGCGCCACGGCCGCATGATTCAGGTAAGCGAGCCGCTCCGTGACCGGGAGCTCCTCGCGAAAACGCTTCAAGGTGGTCTGGTCCATGCGTCCTCCTACCTTATTTATATAGGAGGGCCGAGGCGCTGGGGGCCTGCGGACCTCACCCCTGTCCCCCTCTCCCATCTCCCGCCCGCCCGTCCCCGGGAGAGGAGGGACGCCTGCGAGCGATATCGAGGAATTGGCAACCACGCCTCAGAAAGGTTCCCCCTCTCCCGGCGGGGGGCGGAAGGGAGATGGGAGAGGGGGACAGGGGGTGAGGTTTCACGGCTCCAACGCGCCAGCACCGGGTAGAGCCCCGCCACGAGCCGTGGCGCCGCGCCAGCGCCGGGTAGCGCCTGCTGCCCCTTAAATACGACCCTCTACCCGCTCGCGGGACCGCGCCAGCGTCGGGTAGCGCATGCTACCGCTTCAATACGGGGCTCTACCCGGCGTCGGCGCCGCGCCAGCGCTCGTGGCGAGGCTCTACCCGGCGCTGGCGCCTCCCTCCGGCTCCGCCCCGGGCTTCAGCTCGAGAGCGAGGAGCGCCGGCAGGCCCAGGCCCAGGATGCTCAGGTAGTGGAGGGCCCGGTAGAGGAGGGTGCCCGCCGCGGCGTCTACCCGGTCCATGCCCATGGCGGTGAAGGTGGCGACCATGGCGGCCTCGGTGGTTCCCAGGCCTCCCGGGGTGCCGGTCAGCATGCCGGCCGCGTTGCCCAGGGCTACCCCGGCCAGGATCACCAGGGGAGCCACTTCCATATCCAGGGACCGGAAGACGCACCACTGGGCCAGGATGTTCGTCAAGAAGAAGCACGCTCCCAGGACGGCCGCCAGCCCGTGGAGCCGCTTCTCGCCGAGCAGCTTCACGAAGACTCCCACCGCCTCATGGCCGTGGGCATAGAGGCGCTGGGTGCGGCCTTCGGCCTTCGCGGCCCGCCGTGCCAGGAAGAGGACCAGCGGATTCTCCTCGAAGCTCCGGCTCCGGCGACTCCAGAGGGCGACGCCAAGAATCAAGGCAACCAGGACCACCGCCGCCAGCACCCCGAGCCAGGTCTGGCCAAAGCTCGGCGCCGCAACGATCACCGCGATCCAGGTGCAGCCGCTCATCACCGCCTGGTGCGCCACCTGGTCGTAGAGCACGATGCCATACACCTGGCCGAACGGCCGGGCGAGGTTGCGGGCGAAGTAGCGCGCCCGCATCAGGCCGCCGATCAGGCGCGCCGAGGGCGTGATCAGGTTGAGCGCCGCGGAGGCCAGCAGCACCCAGAAGGCCAGCCCCCCCTTCGGCCGGCGCCCGATCGCCAGCCAGGAGGCCTCCCGGATGCGGGCCTCCCAGAGCACGTAGCGCCCGGTCATCAGGATCAGGCCCGGCACCAGGTAGTACCAGTTCGCCTCCTCCAGCCGCTCCTCCAGGACCGACCATTCGATCCCCCGGAGCAGCCGCCAGGTCAGCCACAGCGCCAGGACCGTGATGGCAGCCTTGAGCAGGCGGATGCCCCACGTCTTGAGGGAGGATGCGTCGGTGGGCTCGCCGGGGTTCATGGAGGCCGCTTAGGATAGCGCACCGAGGAGGGACGGCATGTTCGAAACACTGGAGCTGGAACCGGAGGAGCTGCGCAGGCTGGGGTACCGCATCGTGGACTTCCTGGTCGAGCGCTCCGTCCATCTGAAGGACCTCCCGGCTACGGGTTGGGGGAGCCGCGAGCAGCTCGAAGCCCTGTTCCGCGAGCCCGCGCCCGAACAGCCGCGCGACCCCGGCGAGGTCCTCGACCGGCTGGAGCGCGACCTCTTCCCCCACTTCATGCCCATCTGCCATCCGCGGTTCTTCGCGTTCGTGCCCGGCCCGAGCAACATGGTCGGCGCCCTGGCCGACGCGCTCGCTTCGGGCTTGAACCCGTTCCTCGGCACCTGGTTCGCGGGTGCCGGCCCGGCCGAGCTCGAGCTGGTGACGATCGACTGGCTGCGCGAGGCCTGCGGCTTCCCCCCGGAGGCCGGCGGCCTCTTCGTGTCCGGTGGGTCGATGGCGAACCTCACCGCCCTCTGCGCGGCCCGCCATGTGTGCCTGGAGTCGAGAGGGCTGGACCCGGGCCGCGCCGTCCTCTATCTCTCGGACCAGACCCACTCCTCCGTGGAGCGGGCGATCCTGGTGCTCGGCTTCCGGCCGGACCAGATCCGCAAGATCCCGGCGGACGATGACCTCCGTCTTCCGCTGGCCGATCTCATCCGGGAGATCGCCGCCGACCGCGAGGCCGGACGGACCCCGTTCTGTGTCGTGGCGAACGCCGGCACCACGAACACCGGCGCGGTCGATCCGCTCCAGGGTCTGGCCGACCTCTGTCTCCGGGAGGACCTCTGGCTGCATGCGGACGGGGCGTACGGCGCGGCGGCGGCGCTCTGCGACCGGGGCCGGCGGGCGCTGGATGGACTGGAGCGGCTCGACTCCCTATCGCTCGACCCCCACAAGTGGCTGTTCCAGCCGATCGAGATCGGCTGCGTGCTGCTCCGCGACCGCCGCCAGCTCCACGACACGTTCACGATCCATCCCGAGTACCTGCGCGACGTCCACCGCTATCAGGAGGCGGTGAACTTCTGCGACTACGGCGTCCAGCTCACCCGCGGCTTCCGCGCGCTGAAGCTCTGGATGTCGATCCAGATCTTCGGCCTGGAGGCGTTCCGGAAGGCGGTGGACCGCGGATTCGATCTGGCCGAGCGGGCGGAAGCGGTCCTCCGGGAGTCCTCCTGCTGGGAGGTCATGACCCCGGCCCAGATGGGCATCGTGAGCTTCCGCTATGTCACGCCGGGGGCGCCGGGCTGGACGGACGAAAGGTTGGACGAAATCCAGGGCGCGATCGTAGACGGATTGCGCGCCGAAGGGTTCGCGATCGCCACCTCGACCCGCCTGCGCGGCCGGACCGCGCTGCGGCTCTGCACGATCAACCCGCGGACGACGGACGAGGACATTCGGGCCACAATCGAGCACATGGCACGGATCGGAGAGGGGTTGACGGCCGGAGCGAGCTGAGAAACTCTTCTCCAGCCGGGCGGATCCGGCTCATCCGGAGGAGAGACGCATGAAGATCACGGTCAACAAGAATGGGCCCTTCCGCGTGGAAGGCGACGACATCCAGATCCTGGACCCCAACGGCAACGCCTACGGCCTGGGCGGGCGGACCGTGGTCTCGCTCTGCCGCTGCGGGATGTCGGCCAACAAGCCGTTCTGCGACGGCAACCACAAGCACCACGGGTTCCAGGACGATCCGCAGGCCCGCGACCTGCCGCCGAAGACGGTGTGAGGACCTCACCCCCTGTCCCCCTCTCCCATCTCCCACCCGCCCAAACCCCGGGAGAGGGGGGACGCATGCCAACCGTGTTGCCAGGACTCGGCAAGATGGCCCCAGAAAGGTTCCCCTTCTCCCGGCGGGGGCATGGGCGGGAGAGGGGAGAGGGGGACAGGGGGTGAGGTCTTTTCTCGCCCTCGCCCTCCTCCTGGCCCTGCCGGCGACAGCCCAGGGCCCGTCCGCCGACTGGCGGACTCTGGAGACGCCGCACTTCCGCGTCCACTATCCGGCTGAGTCGGAAGCCTGGGCGCAACGGGCGGCGGGGCGGCTGGAGTCGATCCGCGAGCGGGTGGCGGCGGAGGTCGGGTATATGCCTCCGGAAACGGTGGACGTGCTGGTCTCCGATCCGGTGGCCGACCCCAACGGCGCCGCGATCCCGATCCTCGGCTGGCCCCGGCTCGTGCTGTGGACCAGCCCGCCGGGCCCGGTCTCGGTCATCGGGCACTATACGGAGTGGTCCGAGCTGCTCCTCGTCCATGAGGAGACTCACCTCGTCCATCTCCTGAGACCGTCCCGCAACCCCTGGCGCCAGCTCCTGGCCCGGATCGCTCCCGCCGGCCCGATCACGCTCGGCGCGCCGCGGTGGGTGGTCGAGGGGTACGCGACCGTGGTCGAAGGCCGGCTCACCGGCTCGGGCCGGCCCAACAGCGACGTGCGCGCGGCGATTCTGAGACGCTGGGCGCAGGCCGGCCGGCTGCCGAGCTATGGATTGCTGGCCTCGGACGCCGGCGACTGGCAGGGCATGGGCATGGCCTACCTGGTGGGCTCGGCCTACCTGGAGTGGCTGGAGGAGCGCGCCGGTCCCGGCAGCCTGCGCAAGCTCTGGTCGAGGATGACTGCGCGGCAGACCCGCAGCTTCGACAGCGCCTTCGAAGGGGTTTTCGGCGATTCGCCCACCAAGCTCTACGACCGCTTCCGCGCCGAGATGACCTGGCGCGCTCTCGAAGCCGAGCACAGGCTGGGCGAGGTACGGGAGGGCGAGCTCTGGCAGGACCTGTCCTGGGACGTCGGCGATCCGGCGCTCTCGCCGGACGGCTCCAAGCTGGCCGTCGTGCTCGGGTCCCGCGACCAGCCGGCCCGGCTCGTGGTCTGGTCCACGGCTCCTGACGAGAAGGCCGAGAAGGATTGGGAGGAGAAGCGGCGCAAGCTCCTGGAGCGCGATCCCGAGGACGTTCCGGCCGAGCGCACGAAGCCCTTCCCGAAGAAGCCGCTCCACACGCTCGGCGCCACGGACGGGGTCGAGCCCACCATGCCGCGCTGGATGCCGGACGGCCGGTCGATCCTCTTCGTCCGCTTCGAGCCCGACCGCGAAGGCTTCCTCCATCCCGACCTCTTTCGCTGGATTCCCGAGTCGGGAGAGGTTCAGCGGATCACGCGCGAGGCCGATCTCCGCGAGCCGGACCCGTCTCCGAACGGCGCCTGGGCCGTGGCCGTCCGCCACCGGAACGGCGCCTCGCAGCTCGTCCGGACCGACCTCGCGACCGGCGCGGTGACCGAGATCACGCCGCCGTCCGTGGAAGAGGTCTACGACCGGCCGCGGATCTCTCCGGATGGCAGAAGCGTGGTCTTCGCCCGGCATCGCGAAGGAGCCTGGCGGCTGGTCGTCCGAGATCTGACGTCAGGAGAAGAGAGGACGCTTGTGCCTCCTCGGGACGGCACAGTGGCCGGGCCGTCCTGGAGTCAGGACGGTCGCACGGTCTACGCCATGGTCGGAGACCGCGGGTTCATCGACGTCTGGGCCTTTCCTCTCGACGGCGAGCCATTCGCGATGACCCGGACCTCCGGAGCCGCGTTCGCTCCGACCCCGGCTCCGGACGGCCTCTTCTATCTCTCCCTGGAGCCGGACGGCCTGGACCTCCGGCGCCTGGACATGAAGCAGGAGATCGCGGCGGCTCCGGCGGTCGACCTGCCTCGCGAGTTGGCTCCGGTCATCCGCCCTGCTTCCGAAAAGCCGGAGCCGTTTGTGGTGGCCGAGCCGGGAGAGTCCCGACCCTACGGCCTGGGCCGCCAGGAGCTGCTGCCCCTGATCGGAGGGTCCGGCTCCTCCTCCGGCGGCACGGTCGAGCTGGGGGCCCGGGGCGGCGACATTGTGGGCAGGCTCGACTGGCTGGTCCTCGGAGCGCTGTCCGGGAGAGGCTGGGCCGAGGGCGGCGCGATCGCGGCAGCCTGGCGCGGCTGGCCAGTCGAGGTTGGATTCCACGTCTTCCAGGTGGACGAGCGGCCGTCCGACCGGCGCGGCGCCGAGCTGTCGGCCCGCTGGGACCAGATCTGGAGCGGCGGCCGATTCCAGGTCTCCGGCCGGACGCTCTTCGGCCGGGTGGAGGACTTCAATCAGCAGATCGCCTCGCTCTCGGCCGGCTACTCCCTTTTCCGCAGGCATGGCCCCTGGCGTCTGAGCGTCGGGCTCGCGGGGCACCACGACTCGGGCTGGACGGACGGCGATTCCTGGTCCCGCTCCACCGGCTGGGCGCGGCTCGGGCTCGGTCATGATGACAGCCGCCTGGTCCTCGACTGGCGGCGCGGCGCCTCCTCGGACGTGCAGCATCCGTTCGACCTGTTCCAGCTCGGCGGCGCGGACACCAGCCTCCTGCCGGAATCAG
>DATANP010000413.1:0-13738 GCA_036266195.1 Thermoanaerobaculia bacterium
TGCAGTTCATGTCCTCCAGGACCTGCGCCGGCCGGTACTCGCCGTGCGCCGCGTACTCCCGGAGCAGGCCGGTGGCGAACGAGCCGTAGAGCGCGGCCGGCAGCGACTTGCCCGCCACGTCTCCGACCGCCACGGCCAGCCGTCCCTCGCCGTAGGGCAGGAAGTCGTAGAAGTCGCCGCCCAGGTCGCGGGCCGGCTCGTAGGCCACTCCGACCTGGAGCCCCGGCAGCCAGGGGGTGGACCGGGGTAGCAGCGCCTCCTGGATGCGCTGCGCCATGGCCACGTCGTTTTTGAGCCGCTGCTCGTCGTGCCTCACCTGCTCGTAGAGGCGGGCGTTCTCCAGCGCAATGGTGAGCGACGAGGCCAGGGTCGAGAGGAGCTGCTCGTGGCGGGCCGTGAAGGCGTCGTACTCGCGGCTCTCCAGGTCCAGAACTCCGACCAGCCGGTCCTTGAACACCAGGGGGACCACCAGCTCCGAGTTGACGTCCATCGATGCCACGCAGGCCATGTAGCGCGGGTCGAGATGGACGTTGGGCACCCGCAGCGACTGGCGCAGCGCCGCCGCCGTGCCGGTGAGGCCGCTCCCGAGTGCCGCCGGCTTCAGCCCCGTCAGCTCGCGGCCGTCGCGATGGAAGGCCATCCAGGACTCCAGGAGCTGCCGGTCCTCGTTCCAGAGCATGACGCTGAAGATGTCGTAGTCGATCAGCCGCCGGACCATCTCGGCCACGCGCTCCAGGAGCCGGCGACGGTCGAGGATCGAGTTCAGCTCGCGGCTGACCTCGTGCAGCAGGGAGAGGGTGCGCGCCTGCTCCCGCATGTTGTCGTAGAGCTGCGCACTTTCGATCGCTCCGGCCAGGAACCCGGCCACCGAGGTCAGAAGGACCTCGTGCTCGTCCGTGAAGTGGTGGGGCTCGAAGCTGCCCACGTCCAGCACCCCGATCGTCCGGCCCTTGGAAGCCAGGGGCACGACCATCTCGGACCGGAGCTGGTCCACCGCCCGGATGTAGCGGGGATCGGCGAGCACGTCGCCCACCCGCACGGCCACGCCGCTCTTGGCGACGGTCCCGACGAGCCCCTGCCCCATGCCGAAGCGCCAGTGCTCCGTCACCTCGGGGGAAATCCCCTCGGCGATCTCGAAGCGCAGCTCGCGGCCAAGGTCGTCGAGGAGGAGGACACAGAAGATGTCGTTGCCGAGGATGCCGCGCAGGATGCCCGCCACGCGGATCAGACCCGACCGGAGGTCCGGAGCCGCGTTGAGCTCCTGGATCGCGGCCAGCACGCAGGCGGTCAGGTCGGCAGTCGCTTCGCCAGTCGTCGCCAGGGTATCGAGCTTGTCCATGGAAGGCTCCCGTGCAACTTTATCAGATGAAAACAGCCGGACCCGGCCGAAGCGGCCGGGTCCTCTCCTGCCCGACTACTCTCCGACAGGCTGGACCGCCTCGACCGGCGGCGGGGGCTCCGGCGGACGGATGCGCGACCGGCTGCGCAGGGGAGCGATCTGGAACTGCACCAGGCGCTCGCTCTTCGTGCCAATCAGGCCCTTCGCCATGCCGCGCAGGCGGCGCGCCTGCTCACGGCCGACCTGGATCTTCTCCTGGATGTCCTGCGTGGCCTGCTGGCGCTCCGCCGCCGCGGAGTCCTGGGTGGCCTTGAGATTCCTTACCTCCGCGAGGGTCTGGGACAAGGCCAGTTTCAGGTCCTGGGCCGGCAACATGGCCTCCTGATTGTTGTCACACGCCTGCAGCAGACTCTGCCAATCGAGCATCTGGTCCGCAAACGAGCTCACGTTACGCATGATCTTTCTCCTTTCTTGGGACTTCTCGTCCCGATTCAGTTTTCAAAGAACGCTTCACCATCCTTATACAGCCTCGTCATCTCTTCATCTGAACCTCCTTTCCAGAATCTTGCGCCGTTCATATCTACGGAGGAGTGGCCCGGCGCGTCTATATCGGCCTTGAAGAGTTGAATTCTTCAGAGCACACCTTCCTTTTTGGATCAGCCTGGGGCAGGCTCCTCCCGGCTTCGGAGCTGTCCATCCCTGGGGGTTGGCGGTTCCGAATGCGGGATTGGCGGCCTGAACCGGTTTTGCGACGGCCCCTCCCTGGCTCTCGGCGGCTCACCCCACGGGGTTGGCCGTCCGGAACGCGGGTCGGATCGCTGCGAGCGCTCTCGCGCCGGTTCCTCCCGAGGGATGGATCGTTCACCCCCGGGGAGGAACCGTTGCGGAACCGGGAGGAGTGATCCGGAGCCCGGTCGGGGCGGTATAGAATGCCGCCGTGCCGCCGTGCCGCCGTGCCGCAGATACTGACGAGGAGGGAGGGCGCCATGACACTCTCGAAGACGTTCCCGGCTCTGGTCCTGGCAGGACTTCTGACAGCCTGCGGCTCGGGCTCCGACGCCCCGTCAGGACCGACGTTCGACACGTCGGAGATCGACGCCTGCCAGCTCTTCCCCGTCAACGAAGCCCTGGGCTATGCCGGCGGGTCGGTGTCCACCATGAGCAGCACGCTGGAGGACATCGGCGCCCGCAACCCCCTGGTCTGCTCCTACAACGCGGGCAGCACGAGCCGGCCCCGCATCCTCAAGCTCGAGGTGCGGGCGGCGAAGTCACCGAAGGCGGCGGCGGGACAGATGGAGGCGAGCCGCGACTTCCTCAAGCGGCTCGCGGGCGGCGAGATCCAGGAGGTGCCCGGCCTCGGCGACGGCGCGGTCTGGGCCGGCGGCGACCTTCACCAGCTCAACGTCCTGCACGGCAATCTGATGTTCCTGGTCACCGCGCAGACCGACAACGCGCCCAAGTCGCTCTACATCGCCAAGCTGATCGCCCAGCGGGCGATCGCCCGGCTCGAGCCGCCGGCCGCGAGCCCGAGCCCGACTCCGGCTTCCTGAAGTAGAATCTCCTCAATGTCCGAGATCGAGCGGGAACCCTGCCCCCGCTGTGGCGAGCCGGCTGCGCTCTCCGCGCAGATCTGTCCGCACTGCAGAGGCAATCTGCTGCTGGACGTCGTCGTGGAGCAGCCTCCGGCCGATCCGCGGGCCCGCTACCTGGCTGCCCGTGCCCTGTCTTCCCTGGGACCGTCCGCTCCGGCCTTCGCCTCGGCCCAGCAGAGCCTGTCGCTGCCCGGCTCCGTCCTGGCGTCCGGCGTCCCCCGGGACCAGGCGCGCACGCTGGCCGGGATCGTGGCCGAGCACGGCGGCAGGACCCGGACCGCCGCCCCCCAGCTCAGCCCGCCGGAGGAGACCCGGGAGATCTCCTGGCCGAGGCTGAGCGCTGCCGCATTCACCCTCGTCATGCTCGGACTGTTCCTCTGGAACCGCTTCGATCCACGCCTTCCGGATACCCGCAAGCTGGCCGCGCAGGCGCTGCCCTCGACCGTCCAGCTCCAGTGCCAGGCCTCCCTCGGCTCCGGCTTCTTCGTGACCGACGAGCTCGTGGTGACCAACGCCCACGTGCTCTGCCCCGACGGCGACACGATCGAGGCCCGGTTCGCAACGGCCGCAAGCTGACCGGCCGCGTGGAGAGGCGCGACGATCTTCTCGACGTCGCGGTCGTCCGCTTCCCCCAGGCCGGCGCCCGGCCCCTCGCCCTCGGCGACACGGCGGACCTGGAGCAGGGCGACCGGATCGTCTTCATGGGCTCGCCCAAGGGTCTCGACTTCACGTTCCACGAGGGCATCGTCAGCCATCCGATCCGGAGCTTTTTCGGGATCGGCTATCTCCAGATCGACGGCAATGTGAACCCCGGCAACAGCGGCGGCCCCCTGCTCAACGGCGAGGGCGAGGTCGTCGGGATCGTGAGCGCGAAGATCAACGACGCGGACGGGATGGGACTGGCCTTGCCGGTCAACTATCTGTTCGAGGGTGCAACGTCGATGCTGCCCGCGGGCGACCGGGCGCCTTCCGAGGCCTGGAAGAAAGCCCTGGCGGGCGTCGAGCAGGAGAACCAGGTGGAGCTGGCGCGGTTCAGGAAGGAGATCTCCAAGCCCGCGCTGGTGGGCTTCTCGCTGGCGGGCAGCCAAGGTACGCTGGCCTGGGTAGTGCGCCTGGCCAAGGCCCTGCCCCGGGACGAGACGCTGACCTTCACCTTCCGCCGGGAGGGGCGCGTGCTCTGCCGGGTCTCCCGCCGGGTGAGCTGGCAGCCCTATGGGGATCTCGACCGCGTCGAATCGGAAGCGCCGCTCGTGACCTGGATCAAGAGGAACAAGCTCAGCGGCCGCATCTACGCCGCGCAGGCCCTTCTCGACCTGTCCTACTGCCCGCTCGGAGGCTCGCCCAGCCAGGTCGAGACGACCGTCGACGGCGAGGAATCTACCCGCCCTCTCGGCTGACCAGGTAGTCCAGCGCCACCGCCACCCCCTTGCGGAACGGCAGGGACAGGCCCATCAGGACCAGGGCCGCGACCATCACCACGGCCTGCCCGATCCACAGCACCTTCGGGCGGATCAGGAACATGATCACGACCAGGACGCCGGTCATGCCGGCCGTGGTCATGTACATGAAAAACCAGGTGTCCCCGGTGCGGGGCTCGAAGAGGAGGCCGCAGACGGGGCAGGTCTCGCGCAGGTGGTTCCAGCCCTGGAACAGCTCCCCCTCGCCGCAGCGCGGACAGCGGCCCCGGAGACCCCTCGTCACGGCGGTGCGGAAGGTGGGCCTCATGATTCAGGGCAGCATATCGCTGATAAGCTCGCGCCAGCCGATGACCACCACGACCTCCTCGACAGTGCAGACCCCCGACGGCCTCACGCTGGTTGGCGGACACCACGTTCCGGCAGAGGCGCGAGCCCGCGTGGTTCTCATCCACGGCTATGCCGAGCACGCGGGCCGCTACGCCGAAGTGATCGCGGGCCTGACCGCCGCGGGCTTCGAGTGCCACACGCTGGACCTGCGCGGCCACGGCCGGTCCGAGGGGGTCCGCGGCCATGTGATGCGGTTCGAGGACTATCTGGCGGACGTGGACCTCTTCCTGGAGAGTCTGCCCGGGACGCGCCTCCCCCGCCTCCTCGTCGGCCACAGCCTGGGCGGACTGATCAGCCTGCGCTACGTGCTCCACCGGCCGGACGCGTTCGGAGCGCTCGCGGTGACCAGCCCGTTCCTGCTCCCGGCCATGCCGGTGCCGTGGCTCAAGGAGACGCTCGCCAACGCGGTGTCGCGTGTCGCGCCGACCTTCCTCCTGGACAGCGAGATCGACGCCCGCGGGCTCAGCCATGATCCGGCCATCGTGGAGGCGTATGTGGCGGACCCGATGGTGTTCAAGACGGTCAATCCGCGCTGGTTCTTCGAGGTGCGGAAGGTCCAGGACGAGATCCTGGCGCGGGCCGGCGAGATCCGCCTCCCCACGCTCTTTCTCCTGGGTGGGGCCGACCCCATCGCGCAGCCCGAGCGCGGACGCCAGGTGTTCGAGCGCCTCGGGAGCGCGGACAAGCGGCTCCGGGTCTACGACGGCCTCTTCCACGAGGTGCTGAACGAGGTCGAGCGGGCGCGCGTGCTGCGCGACCTGCTCGACTGGCTCGGCGAGCACGTCTAGTTCTTCGCCTTCGAGTACTCCTCCGTCTTCGAGACGTGGACGTTCAGCGGGAAGGCCGGCCTTCCCCAGCTCTGGACCATGCCGGTCCGCAGGCCGAGGTCGATGTCGGCCAGGCGCTCCATCCGCTGGACGGTGGTGTCGCGGAAGTCGAAGAGCGGCGGCCAGTCCATCCACTCCCGCGAGGGCGACAGGGAGACCACGAAGAGGTCGAGCCGGCTCATGCGGTCCACCTGCTGCGAGCGCTCGAACAGGAACGACGGCAGCCGGCCCAGGTTCTCGACGAGCTTGCCGGTGAGCTTCGGCATCCGCCAGCCCCCGGCCGGGGCGATGGGGGCTTCGGGGCCCAGCGGGTTCGACGACTCGATGATCAGCACCTGCTCGGCCGAGACCGTGCGGGCCGCGTCCACCGGAATGTTGTTCGAGTAGCCGCCGTCCACCAGCGAGGGGGCGTCGTCCGCGTCGGAAGGCTCGTCCGGATCGAGGGACGGCACCCGGTGGGCCGGGAAGATCGGGAACGGCGAGCCCGAGGCGAAGATCACGTTCTTGAGGTTCTTCAGCTTGCTCGGCGGGACCGGATGGCAGCCCTCCCCCGGGACGGCCGCCTCGTTGTCCATCCGGAAGCGCTTCCACTGCGCGCCGCTGGCCGGCCGGTTCGGCACGAACGGGCAGTCTTCTCCGTGCGGCACGAAGAGGTAGTAGCGGGTGCCGTCCTTCTCCAGGATGTTCGCCGGCGCGATGAACCGGCTGGTCGGCGCGAAGGCGAACCGCGGCGGAGCCACAACCCCATGCAGAGACTCCGGGTGCGTGGAGGCCACCCGGATCCCCTGGCTCTGGAACCGCGCCACGGCACCTTCCAGGTAGCCCCGGGCCGTGGCGTTGCCGTACAGCGCGGGCGCGACGATCAGGTTCCACCACACCAGGGCGAATACGGAGAGCGCGGCGAGGCGCAGGAACCGGCGGGTCACGAAGTCGCCGTTCGGATGGTGCGAGCAGAGATAGACGAGCCCGCGGCGGAGCACGAACAGGCCCCGTCCTCCCTTGCCGTAGATGCCGAACAGCACCAGCCCCAGCCCGAACACGGCGCTGGTGACCAGCAGCCAGCGCCAGTACTGGCCGGTCAGCTCCAGCGGCGAGAGCCAGTCGGGCAGCGCGAGGATGATCGAGAACAGGACGAGCGACACGGCCACCGCGTGCGCGAGCACGAAGAAGAAGGCCGAGAGAAAGTTGCGCGGCATGCGCAGGCGGTAGTTCTTCCCCGAGTCGTACACCAGGGCCAGCCCGCCGAACAGGAGGAAGCACAGGCCGAGGCACAGCAGCAGGGTGCCCACCGGGATGTCCAGGGCAGGCCGGGCGAGCGCGTCCCCCAGCGAGGTGACCTGCCTGTCCGGCCAGGCGAGGTTCAGGACCAGGAACGAGACCAGCAGCAGGGCCGCGACGTACGCGGTCCACCAGCCGGGCCCGCGCAGGTAGCGGCGCTGCGGGCCGAGGAAGTGGACCGCCCCGACCGAGGCCAGGACCACCAGGAAGCCCGAGATGAAGAACGGAATCTTGATGCGGGCCATGCCGTCGGCGCCCAGCAGCGGGACCAGGCCCAGGACGAGGAGCATGGGCACGGCCACCTGCACGGCCAGGCCGACAAGGCCGCGCAGGCCCGAGCCCCGCGTCCGCACCCGCAGGGGCACGATCAGGCCGGCGACCAGGACCAGGGGAGCCAGGACGACGAAGGCGAAGCCGAAGGTGACGTCCCTGGCGAACCAATGATCCTCGGGACCCGTGTGCTGCCGGTCGGAGGCGACCGCGAGCAGGGGCAGGGCGACCAGGATGCCGCCGAGCGCGAGCGGCAGTCTCGCGTTGAGACCGTGCTTGTCCGTCGTCCGCGGCTTGCGTTCCAGGACCAGGCACTGGTCGGCGAACATGGCGCACATGGCCAGGATGGCGTAGAACAGCCCTTCGATGGCCGGCACCTGCTCCTCCTGGTGGGCCTTCTCGTTGACCATCCGCACGAGCAGGGGCGCGAGCAGCAGGAGCGGGATCACGGCCAGGGTCAGGCGCACGCGCCAGGCCGTGAGTCGCGGCCTGTGGGACGGATGGAGCGGCGTCCCCTTGGGCACCGAGAAGAGGGCCAGGAAGAAGCAGAGCATGAGGAAACCGGCCACGATGCTCATGTAGCGCAGCAGGTCGGTCCAGCCGAAGATGTCGGTGCTCCGCAGGTACTGGTCCTTGCCGTCGAGGGTCCACAGCGTGGTGGTGAGGTTCCACGGCCCGGTCTCGCGGAGCTGGGCCACGAAGAAGCCCAGGAGCGCGCCGCCGCTCGTGCCGATCACGTAGTCGACGTTGAGAGGATCGCGGCCGGGGATCTCGGTGTCGAAGTTCTTGAGGTAGCGGCCGTCGCGGTAGAGCTCGTCCACGATCCGCGACTGGTAGGCCGCCTTGACGCCGCCTCCGGGGAGGACCAGGGCCATCTCGGAGCCGCGCTGCAGGGCCTGGTCCTGGCGCAGCAGGCGCAGGCTCTCGTCCACCGTGAAGCGGAAGGCGCGCGCGCCGAAGGAGGGCTCGGGCACGAGCATGGGCAGGAAGGCGCGCGGCGGACCGGGATCGTCCTTGCCCTTGTCGCCGTCGGAGTCCTCGAAGAGGGCCGCGAGACCGAGGAGGTCCGGCTGGGGCACGGTGTAGGCGGCGGACTTGAACAGGGCCTCGGCCATGCGCGGCGTGACCACCAGGTGCTCCCGGTAGGAGCGGTCACCGAACGGCAGACCTGGATCGGCGTCATGGTCCTTCTGATGCCAGCGGATCACCGCCTCGCCCGGGAACAGAACCTCCACCGGCCCCTCTCCCCTCTCCTCCTCGTCGCGCGGCAGGTCCCAGCAGCTCCTCCGCTTCGGGTCGGCCGGCCGGTCGAGCGAGTCGCAGTACAGGGAAAAACGGGCGTTCTCGAAGAAGACCTGCCAGAAGAGCTCCCTGAGACGATTCGCGTCCTTCTCCCCGGCAAGCCGCGCCTCCAGCCAGCGGTGGACATCCGAGACCGGCGCCAGGAAGCCGGTCGAGGACAGGTGCGAGGCGAGGACGATGCGGTAGCCGATCCCCATGGGCTTTTGGGACTTCCTGCGCTCCGTCCAGTAGCGCTCCGGGTTCCAGCTCGGGTCTTCGGCGCGCTCACGGGCGGCCTTGAGGATCCGTTCGCGGTACTCGGCATAATCGGCCATGGGGTCCGCGCGCTCGGCCCAGCGGCGGCCGGAGAGCCTGCCCGCGACGATCCGGGCCTGGCGCTCCTCGACCAGGCCGGCGTCGTTGCCATCCAGCTTCAGCTCCCGCAGGTTCACGCCGTCGCGCTGGAGCAGGTAGAGCGTGAGGTCGGGCACCAGGGCGGCGTCGATCAGCGACTGGCCGAGCCAGTCCAGGATCTCGTACTCGCTGCCCATGGCGATGTTGACCTCGACCGATCCGGTACAGAGCGCTTCATGCTCGTAGACCCGATTCAGGAGCCTCTGGATCTGCACCTCCAGCCCCCCGGCGTCGAAACCGGGGGCGCTGGGCAGCCGCGTCAGCCCGAGGTTCAAGGCGGATGGGAGATCATGACCGTTGCCGCAAGGGATGGCCTGATGGTCGGCCCGGACCGGGATCGCCAGGAGGAGGAGAAGCAGAGGGAGCAGGCGCTGTGTCTTCATGGCTGAACCTCTCGGGGTTGGAATCGGACCCACTCTCCGGGCAGGGGCATGGTGGCGGTCGGTCCCGACGGGCCGCAGACGGGATCGAGCGGCGCGATGGTTTCGATCCCGGCGAGCGACGTCCGCACGCGCACCAGGAACTCGTCGGCGAGGCGGCCGGTCAGGAGCGGCACGAAGCGCAGGGGCTTCTGCGGATCGCGGAAGAAGTCCTCGTAGTGGGTCACCAGCACGTGCCGGGGCTGGAGATTGCCGAGCAGGCCGCCGGGATGGTTCTTCACGTACCGGAACGAGGCCATGCAGAGGACGGCAAGGTCGTAGGGGACACCGTCGCCGATCTCCGGGTAGCCCTTGTTCTCCGGGCTCGCCGCGTCCTGGTAGTAGATCCGGAAGCGCGGCTTGCCCTCCGAGTCCAGGAGGTCGATGACGAAGGCGAAGGGCTTCCCCACCCGGAGTTGCCGGAACCGGCGGCCGTCCCAACCCTTGTCCCAGGCCTTCTTCACCTCGCCCGGGCTCCAGGGGAGGTGCCAGAAGAGCGGCGCGTGCACCGTCTCGACCGCCCGGAAGCGGACCGGCAGGTCGCGCCCGGCGTCGTCCTGGAGCCGGATCCAGGGTTCCTGTCTCGGGTCTTCGAGGCAGTCGACGCGGCCCCGCAGGGGACCGAGACCGGCCAGCACGTTGGCGCCGGACCGGTTCACGTAGATCCGCGCCTTGCGGCAGAAGTTTTCGGCCACCATGGGGACGTCGGCCAGGTGGTCGTAGTGGGAGTGGCCCACGAGGATGGCCCGCACGTCCTGGAGATCCATGCCCTTGAGCCCGCCGTCGATCCGCACCCGGTTCGCGGACAGGCGTCCGAACGGCGCCCGGAAGCGGCCGGGGTTCGAGAAGAACGGCGACGTGAGGAGCGAGACGCCCCGCCATTCGAGGTAGAGGCCGCCGGCTCCGAGGTAGCGGACCAGCACGTCGTCCGGCTTCGCCGCCGGCCGGGGCGCCGGGGCGCAGCCGGGGTGCCGGAAGTCGAAGTCCCGGCCGAAGTGGTTCGGAGCGAGCTCTCCCCGGATGACGTGGCCGCAGCCGCAGGCCACGCAGGCCAGTACCGCGACGGTCAGGATCAGGAGGATGGCTGGGCGGTATCGCATCGTCGCATCGTCCGGGTCTCTCTATCCTGGTACGGCCTCGCTCTCCGATTTATCGGCGCCGCGTTTTCTCAAATGTTACCTCCTGCCTGCCAGTCGGGACATCGAGATGCGACGCGTATAAACTCCGGTGCCGTGCGCGTGCTCGTTCTCGACAACGGAGATCCATTCCCTGACAACCTCCTGGCCCCGCTGCGGGAGCTCGGCGCGGAGTGCGATGTGAGATCCTCGGCTGCGCTCGGCATCGAGGAGGTCCGCGACCTGGAGCCGCGGCGCATCCTGCTCACGCCCGGACCCGGCCGGCCCGAGGGCACCGGAGCCTGCCTGGCGGTCGTCGAGCACCTCGCCGGGCTGGTGCCGATCCTCGGCATCGGGCTCGGGCTGCAGGCGATCGCCCATGTGGCGCAGGCGCGGCTCGTCCCTCCCGGCGACAGGCGAAAAAACGCGATGGGTGATCTCACGACGATCCGACACGACGGCAAGAACCTCTTCGCCGGCCTCCCCAGTCCTTTCAACGCTCTGCGCGACCCGAACCCCTCACTCATCGTGGACCCGCGCAAGCCGGGCAGTCAACTGGAGGCCAGCGCCTGGGATGAGCGCGGCCGGGTCGTGGGCTGCCGCGCGTGGGCGCTCGCCATGGAAGGAGTCCAGGTGGACACCCGCTGGTTCTCCACCCAGCTCGGCAACGACATGCTGTTCAACTTCCTCTACCAGTCGCAGGTCTGGTGAGGCGATGTGGTCCGACCGGCCTTCCCGGAGCAGACGGACGCGCATCGCCCGGCGGCTGAGAGCGGTCCTGCCCGCGCCGGCCCCCGGCTCCCGCGGCTCGAAGACGCCGCTGCGCAGCGGTGCCCGCCGGGACGAGCCGGGCCCCGAAGCCCTGGCCGACCTGTTTCGGGAACAACCGCGGGAGCAGCCGGGGCTGGCCTGGCTCGACGGCGGGCCGGGCGCAAGCCGCCTCTACCCGCGCCCGATCGCCACGCTCGCGGTGCACTCGGGCCGGGCCACGGTCGAAGGGCCGGGTGGCAGGGAGACGTTCAAGGCCGGCGGCTTCGAGCTTCTGGAAGCGGCGTTCGAGGCCTGGGGAGACACCGCGGGCGCCGTGCTCGCCGGGTACCTCGGGTACGAGCTGGCGAACGAGATCGAGCCGCTCCCCTCCCCGCCTCCGGACGATCTGGACCTGCCGGACCTCCATCTCGCGCTGTACGACGCCGGCCTCCTCTGGGACGGCCGGGGCTGGACCCTGGAGGCCACTGGCGCCTGGGGCGGACCGTCTCTGACCGCGATCGAAGCCGAGCGCCTGCTGGCCGCCGCCCGCCGCCGGACGAAACCGGAGCGTCCGGGAGGACGGCTGGCCGGGGGGCCGGTCGTCAGCCGGCCGAACCGGGGCGGATACGAGGCCGCGGTGGAGCGCATCCGGGAGCGTATCGCGGCCGGCGAGATCTTCCAGGCGAACCTCTGCCGGCGCCTGGAGGCGCCCCTCGATCCGCAATCGGTCTGGCCGTTCTACCTGCGCCTCCGCGACGCGAGCCCGGCCGATCACGGCGCCTTCCTGGACCTCGGCCAGGGCCGGAGCCTCCTGTCCGTCAGCCCGGAGCTGTTCCTGACCGTCCGGGGCGCCCAGGTCGAGACGCGGCCGATCAAGGGGACCCGGCCGCGCGGCGCGAGCCCGCGCGAAGACCGGGCGCTCGCGCGCGAGCTGGCCGAGAGCGCCAAGGACCGCGCGGAGCTGACCATGATCGTGGACGTGGCGCGCAACGACCTGGGCCGGGTCTGCGAGCCCGGCTCGGTCGAGGTGCCCGTCCATGGCGAGCTGGTGAGCCTGCCGACCGTGCACCACACGGTCTCCACCGTCCGCGGACGCCTGCTGCCCGGCACCGGTCCGGCCGACCTGCTGCGCGCCTCCTTCCCGCCGGCCTCGATCACGGGCGCGCCCAAGATCCGGGCCATGTCGATCCTCGCCAACGAGGAGGAGCGCCGGCGCGGACCGGCCATGGGCGCCTTCGGCTGGATCTCGCTCGCCGGCGGTGGTCTGGAAGTCGCCGGCGGCGGCGACCTGGAGCTGGCCGTGGCCATTCGCACCGCGGTTTGTGCGGACAGCCGGGTTGTCTATCACGCGGGCTGCGGCATCGTGGCGGACTCCGACCCGGAGCTGGAGTTCGAGGAGAGCGCGGTCAAGGCGAAGGCCTTCCTTATCGCCCTGGCAGCGGCCCTGGGAGCGGCCGAGCCCACATGAGCCTCGCCTGGTGGAACGGCCGCCTGGTCCCCCTGGCGGAGGTGCGGATCGATCCCGGAGATCCCGGGTTCCTGATGGGCGACGGCCTCTTCGAGACCCTGCGAGTTGATGGTGGCCGGGCGATGGACGTGGACGCCCACCTCGACCGCCTCCTGGCCGGGCTGGAGCGGATCGGGATTCCACTGCCCGAAGACCTCTCCCGGGCCGTGGAATCCGTGGCGGAGGCGGCGCCGCGGCCGGTCGCCAGGATGCGGATCACCATCACCCGAGGGAAAACGCGACTCATCACCGCCGCTCCCTACACGCCGCCGTCCGGGAGGATCGACGTGATCCTCCTGCCGGAGCCGTGGATCGACTCGCGCTCACCGCTCGCCGGCCTGAAGAGCCTCTCGTATCAGGCGAACCGGCTCGCCCTGGCCCGCGCCGAGCGGGCCGGAGCTTTCGAGGCGCTCCTCTTGAACGAGCGCGGACGGCTCGCCGAGGGCTCGCGGACCAACGTGCTGGTCCGCCTCTCCGGAGACCTCGTCACCCCGCCGCTCGCGGACGGCTGCCTGCCCGGCATCGTGCGCCGGCGCCTCCTGGAGTCAGGGCTTGTGAAGGAGCGTTCCGTGGACGCCGAGGAGCTGCGCGGCGCGCGCGAGATCCTGCTGACGAACAGCCTGATCGGAGTGCTTCCCGTGGGAAGAATCGACGGACGGGCGCTGGCGAGCAGTGCCGGGTGGTGTGTTCCGGCCGCCGCGCCCGAACGAGGCGACGACGGCCGGCCACAGAAGAATCAAACAGACCACAGCTCAGACCGAAAGAAAAAACAACAATAGAACCTCAAAACCCTCCCAAACCCGAAAAGAGAACGACAGAACTACAAAAAGACAACCGGACCTTCAAACCGACAAGAGAGAACGACAAGACAACAGATCAACCCTTCCTGACGGGGTCCCGGGCCCCGGTACAAGACCGGGGGCGTGGCCCGGGACCCCCTGCGGGGACGGTCCTCCTCCGCCCCATCCCTGCGCTTTCCTACGTTCCTGACCGCGATCGAATCGAACCCGGCAGGAACAGACCGAGTGCCACAAGACGCTTCATCGTCATCGCAGCCAATCCCAGACCGAAAGACATCAGGCGATGCATGTCAAACCTCCTCCCCTCGATAGGACTTCAAGATCACAAGAGAACAAGTGCC
>DATANP010000414.1:0-10830 GCA_036266195.1 Thermoanaerobaculia bacterium
GAGAGGGCCGGGGAGAGGGGGCACGGGATCAAAACGCCAGGTCGTCCTTGCCCGGCGCGGCCATCTGCCCCTTCAGATAGGCCTCGATGAACGGATCGATGCCGCCGTCCAGCACGCGGGTGGAATCCCCCACCTCGGCGCCGGTGCGGTGGTCCTTGACCAGCCGGTAGGGGTGCAGCACGTAGCTGCGGATCTGGCTCCCCCAGGAGTTGTCCATCTTCAGGCCCTCGCGCTCGTCCTGCTCCTTCTTGCGCTTCTGCACCTCCAAGTCGTAGAGCCGCGACTTGAGGATCTTCATGGCCGTCGCCCGGTTCTTGATCTGGCTGCGCTCGTTCTGGCAGGCGACCACGGTGCCGGTCGGCAGATGGGTGATGCGCACCGCCGACTCCGTCTTGTTGACGTGCTGGCCGCCGGCTCCGGACGAGCGGTAGGTGTCGATCTTCAGGTCCTTGTCCAGCACCTCGATCTCGATGTCGTCGTCCACCTCGGGGTAGACGTCCACCGACGCGAACGAGGTGTGGCGCCGGCCCTGGAAGTCATAGGGGCTGATCCGCACCAGGCGGTGGACCCCCGCCTCGCTCTTCAGATAGCCGTAGGCGTTCTCGCCGCGGAAACCGACCGTGGCGCTCTTGATGCCCGCCTCGTCGCCGTCCTGGCGCTCCATCAACTCCACCTGGAAGCCGTGCTGCTCGCCCCAGCGCAGGTACATGCGGAGAAGCATCTCCGCCCAGTCCTGCGACTCGGTGCCGCCGGCGCCGGGGTGGATCACCAGGATCGCGTTCTTGTCGTCGTCCGGCCCGGAGAGCTTCAGCTCCAGCTCCAACTTGTCGAGGTCGGCCTCCAGCCGGTCGAGGAAGCGGGCCATCTCCTCGTCCACCTCGCCCTCGTCGAGAAGCTCGCGCCAGGTGGCGAGCTCGTCGGCGTCGGCGCGCAGCCGGGTGAGCGTCTCGAGGCGCCGCTCCAGGGTGCGGCGCTGCTGCATCAGGGAAGCGTTGCGGGTGGGATCGTCCCAGAAACCCGGCTCCTGCATCTGCCGGTCGATGTCCGACAGCTCCTTCTCCAGGCCGGTATCCTCAAAGATACCCCCGGATGTTGGTGAGCTGCTCGGAAAGGGTGTCGATGCGCTGTTGTGCGTCCGAAGCAATCATGGTTTCGTCTCCTTGCGACCGAAGAAATATAACGCAATCAGGGTCGTAACCGAGACCCCGGCGATCACCGACGCCAGGAAGGGGAACAGCCACGGCAGCCGGGCGTAGAGCGTCATCTCCGTCCGGCCCAGGACCCGCGCCCGGATCACCCCTTCCTTGAAGACGCCGATCTGGTTCCAGACCGAACCGTCCGCGCCCACCACGGCCGACACCCCGGTGATCGCCGTCCGCAGCAGGGGCCGGCGGTTCTCGGCGGCGCGGAAGCGGGCCGCGCGGTAGTGCTGCCAGGGCGCCCAGGTGTCGCCGTACCAGGCGTCGTTGGTGATTGTGACCAGGAGGGTGGCCCCGCGCCGCGTCAGCTCCGCGACCTCTTCGGGATAGACCACCTCGTAGCAGATCGCCATGCCGATCTTCTCCCGCTCCCAGGGCAGGAGCGTCAGACCGGCCGCCGCCCGGAACTCGCCGGCGTTGCGCGCCAGCTTGTCCATCCAGGAAAAGAGGCCGCGGAAGGGCACGTATTCCCCGAACGGCACCAGGTGGCGCTTGTCGTAGCGGTGGATCGTGCCCTCCGGCGTCAGCAGGTAGGCCGAGTTGTAGAAGCTCTCCTGCACCGGATGGCTGGAGTTGAACAGCACCGTGCAGCCTCGCCTGACCAGCGCGTCCAGGTCCGCCCGGAGCTGGGGATCGCGGGCGTAGGAGAACGGCCAGGCCGCGCTCTCCGGCCAGATCACCAGCGTCCCTGGCTGGCAGGCCTCGGTCGAGGTATCGAGCAGCCGCCGGTAGTTGCGGAGAACGATTACGGGGTCGTACGCGGTCAGGTTCGGGATGTTCGGCTGGATCAGGCGCACCGGCAGCCCCTCCCCGTCGAATCGCACGGCCTCGCGCACCTCGTCCAGGTTCTCGCGTACGCTCCAGCGGCCGGCCAGGGGGAGCAGGAGGAGAGGCACCAGCCAGGCCACGGCCAGCGGCTCCCACCGGCGCCGTTCGATTGCCGAGGCCACGCCCGCGCTCGCCAGCACGACCAGGAAGGAGATGCCGTACGGCCCGATCCAGGCAGAGAGCTGGAGCGCGCCGGCCACCTCGACCCACGAGTAGGCGGCGAGGTTCCAGGGGAAGCCGCCGAACAGGTAGGTCCGCAGCCACTCGAGCGCCACCCAGATCGCGGGGACCACCAGCAGGCGCAGCCAGGGCCAGCGCCGCCAGACCTTGCCGCCGAGCCAGCCGAAGGCCGCGTCGAAGCCGGCGAGATAGGCGGCGAGCAGCCCGGTCAGCGGGATGGCGAGCGGCGTCGGCATGCCGCCGTAGGTGACGAGCGTGGGGACGATCCAGAAGAGCCCGGTCATCCAGGCCGCGAACCCGAACACGAAGGCGAGGCGGCCGGAGGCATGGGTCTTCCCGAACAGGTAGAGCAGCGGCGCGAGGGCGAGCCATGGCGCGATCACGGCCGGATCGCGGCCGAACTGGAGGGCCCAGAGCACGCCTGCACCCGCGGCGAGGACCCACCTCACTCGGTGACCCAGGTATCCAGCTTGTAGCCCTTCCGGACCTGCTCGGCGACCTTCTGGGCCTGATCGCGCGAATCGAACGGACCGATCCGCACCCGGTACATGGTCCGGCCGCCCACCTGCACCGGCGAGAGATAGGCCTTGTGGCCGCCTTTGACGAGCCGGCCGCGCACGCTCTCCGCCTGGTCCATGTCGGCCGTCGAGAACACCTGGATCACCAACTGTCCGCTGGCGACCCGGGGCTCGGAGACGGCCGGCCGCGGGCTCGCCGGGCGGGCCGGGGTGGGGCTGGGCGTCGGCACGGCCGGAGCGGCGGCGGCCGTCTCCTCCTCGTCGCCTTGCGCCGCGTTGCGTCCGCGGCGGCCGTGACGCCGCCGGCCCTCGGGGAGATCGGGATCGGCGACCGCCTCCTCGTCCCCGCCGCCGCCGAGGTCGTCCAGGAGGGTCGTATCCTCCGGGGTCGGCGTCGGCGACGGGGTGGCCTGGGCGGCCGCCTGCTGCGGCGGCGCCGGAGCCGGGGTGGTGCCCTTCTCCTGGTCGTCCTCGAAGAAGCGGAACTCCTCCAGATCCTGGCCTTCCTGGGGCTCGGCCGGGGTCGGAGGAGTGTTTCTCACGATCTGCTCCTGGGCCCGCGCCGCGCTCTCCCGGCCGATCCACAGACCGGAGAAGAACGCGGACACGAGGCAGAGGAGGAGGATCACGAACGCGACGACCACCTGGCGGTTGGTCAGCGCGATTTCGTAGTAGCTGGGCTCATGGGGATTCGTCACGTCGATAAAGGCTCCGTCACTTTCGCTCCCCCGGGCCCATGAACGCCTTGATCAAGTCGATCGGCAGGGGGAAAAGGATCGTCGAGTTCTTCTCCGCCGAGATCTCGGTCAAGGTCTGCAGATAGCGGAGCTGCAGCGTCACCGGGTTCGTGGCGATGATCTCGGCGGCCTCGGCCAGCTTGACCGACGCCTCCAGCTCACCCGCCGCATGGATGATCTTAGCGCGTTTTTCGCGCTCCGCCTCCGCCTGCTTCGCCATGGCCCGCTGCATCTCGCTCGGCAGGTCGACGTGTTTGAGCTCCACCATCGACACCTTGATGCCCCAGGGATCGGTCTGGTGATCGATGATCGTCTGGAGCTGGTCGTTGAGCTTCTCGCGCTCCGACAGCAGCTCGTCCATGTCCGCCTGGCCCAGCACCGACCGCAGCGTGGTCTGCGCAAGCTGGCTGGTGGCGTAGAGGTAGTTCTCCACCTCGACGATCGCCCGCGCCGGATCGACCACGCGGAAGTAGACCACCGCGTTGACCTTCACCGACACGTTGTCCCGCGTGATGATGTCCTGCGGCGGCACGTCGAGCACCACCGTGCGCAGCGAAACCTTCACCATCTTCTCGAGCGGCCAGAAGATCAGCACCAGGCCCGGTCCCTTGGGCTTCTGCGACAGGCGGCCGAGCCAGAACGTCACGGCGCGCTCGTACTCGTTGAGGATGTTCACCCAGCGCGAAAACAGGAAGAGGCCGATCACGACGATCAGGCCGATCCCGACTATGCTTCCTGGCATCACGATTCCTTTCGTTCAGACCGACGGTTACCGGCGGTACGGACGCACCGCCAGGGTCAGATTGCGGACGGCGACCACCTCCACCGGGTCGCCGGATGCGACAGGCTCGTCGGACACCGCGTCCCAGATCTCCCCGTGGACGAACACCTTGCCGCGCGGGTCGATGGGCGAACGGGCGGTGCCGATCTCGTGGACCAACCCTTCCATGCCGGTGCGCACCGGCGCTCTCCTCATGCGGAGCGCCATGGTCATCAGGAAGCCCACCACCGCGAGCGAGAAGACCGCCAGGCTCACGATCACCTCCATGCTTACCCGCAGCGCCGGCTCGGGCGACTTGAACAGCATCAGCGCCCCGAGCACCAGCGAGATCGTGCCACCGATGCCCAGGACACCGTGGCTCACCACCTTCACCTCGGCGATATAGAGGATCAAGGCCAGCACGAGCAGCGCCACGCCGGCGAAGTCCACCGGCAGCACCGACATCGCGAAGAAGCCTAGGATCAGGCAGATCCCGCCGACCACGCCCGGCAGGACGGCTCCCGGGCTCATCAGCTCGAAGGTGAGGCCGAGACTGCCCAGCGTCAACAGGATGAGAGCGATGTCCGGCTGCGCGATGACCGCCAGGAACCGGCGCAGCGGCGACAGCTCGATCTCCCTGACTTCCGCGCCCCGGGTGTGGAGCGTCACCACCGCGTCCCCGCGCTTCACCGTGCGGCCGTCGAGCGCCTCCAGGAGCTTGTCGAAGCTGGGAGCGATCAGATCGATCAGCTTGCCTTCCAGCGCCTCGTCGGCGGTGAACGAGCGGCTCTGCAGGACCGCGGCCTGCGCCAGCTCGATGTTCCGGTTGTTGCGCCGGGCCATGGAGCGGATGTTCGCCGCCGAGTCCTCCTCCACCTTCTTGGCCATGGTCCCTTGGATGTCCTCGCCCCCGGCGCCCACCGGATGGGCCGCGCCGGTGTTCGTGCCCGGCGCCATGGCCGCGATGTCGGCCGACATCAGGATGAAGAAGCCGGCCGAGGCCGCCTGCGCGCCGCTCGGGGACACGTAGACCACCACCGGCGTCTTCGCGCCGAGGATGCCCGTGGTGATGTCCCGGGTGGACGTCATGAGGCCGCCCGGCGTGTCCAGCTCGAGGACCACGGCCGCCGCCCCGGCCGCATCGGCCTCGCGCAGGGCGTCCAGGATCAGCTCCGACGAGATCGGGTGGACGACCGACTTGATGCGTGCCCGCATCACGAGCTGATGGCCCCCCTCCTGCGCCGGAGCCGAGAAGCCGAGAAGGGGGGTCAGGAGAGCGAGAGCGAGAAGTGGAACCGCGAGAACCGCCAGCGGGCGGCGGGAAGGCGTTCGATGTGGAGGCATGGCCTTATGGATTCTACCATTCTCTCAGGAGCCCGCCTTGCGGGTCACCTTCCACCGGCCCTCCCGGGTGGAACCCCCGGGGCCGCCATGCGAGACGAAGGTCCCCTGGATGACGTCCCCATGGACGCGGCCCGTGAACGTGGTCGAGACGAAGCAGTCGCAGTCCGGGTCCTTGTAGGGCTCGAGCGTGCCGCTGACCACCCCGTCCTCGATCACGACGAAGCGGACCGAGAGCGGCTGGCCGCCGCGCGGGGCGTCGGCCGACCTGCGGTTCGCCGGCTCCATCGCGGTGCTCCGTCCCTGGGGGAACATTAGGACCGTGCCGGACAGCGCGCCCTGCTCGGGGTTCAGATTGAAGCGGATCGAACCGGTCCGGCCGCTGTCCCCGCTGAAATAGTCGCCGACCCAGTCGCCGGCCATGGCATTCAGGTCTTTCTGGTTGGCGTCGACCGACACCGGCGGCGGAGGAGGCGCCGCGGCACAGGCGGTGAGGATCGCTGCGACGACGACGGGGAACGCCAATCGGGCTCTCATGTCTCACTCCTTTTCGTCTCTGGCGTACAGCATATCCCGGGATTGGCATACTCCATGCTGCGAGGAAGGGATATGAAGAAGCCGCCGTTCCTGAGGGCCGAGCTCGTACCGCTCCTCATGCTGGTGCTGGTCGCCGGAGGCATCTGGCTTTTCGCGGAGCTCGCCGGAGAAGTCCGGGAGGGAGAGACCCGCCGGATCGACGAGGAGATCCTCCTCTCGCTACGCAATCCGGCCGACCGCGCGGACCCCGTGGGGCCGCGCTGGCTGGAGGAGATGGAGCGCGACTTCACGGCGCTTGGAGGCGTCGGGGTCCTGCTCCTCCTCACTGGCGCGGTGAGCGTCTACCTGGTGCTGGACGGCAAGAACCGGGCGGCCGTGCTGGTCCTCCTCGCGATCGGAGGAGCCCTGCTCGGGAGCAACCTTCTGAAACACGGTTTCCAGCGTCCGCGACCGGACTTGGTGCCCCACGGCTCCTACGTCTACACGACCAGCTTCCCGAGCGGCCACTCCATGATGTCCGCCGCGACCTACCTGACCCTTGGGGCCCTGATGGCCCGGGTCCAGAAGAGGCGCCGGGTCAAGATCTTCCTCCTCGGCTTCGCGGCCCTGTTGACCCTGGTCGTGGGCATCAGCCGGGTCTACCTCGGCGTCCACTGGCCCACCGACGTCCTGGCCGGCTGGACCGCGGGCGGCGTCTGGGCGCTGATGATCTGGCTCCTCGCCCGCTGGCTCCAGCACCGGGGCCAGGTGGAGACCGAGAACGAGCCCAAGCCGGAGGAGGACTGACGGCGGCACACTCGTTGGTGCAGGGTGGTGTAAAGTGAAGCCATGGACATAAACAAGCCTGTTCGCCAGAGTGTCAGCCTCCCCCCAGAGTTGGCTCGCCGCGTGAAAGCCCTGGCGAAGACCAAGAAGACGAGCGCCAACCGCGTCGTCGTGGACCTCATCGAAGCCGGCCTCGAAGCACAAGAGCGCGAGAAGAAGCGTTTCTTCGATCTCGCCGATCGCCTGACGCGCTCCGTTGACGCAAAAGAGCAGCAGCAAATCAAAGAAGAATTGGCCTTCCTGACCTTCGGTGAGTGATGCCGAAGATACAGTGGAGCAACCTACCCCCAGCCACCGGCCAAGGGTGAGAAGCTCTGACGCCGAGGCAGCGATCTACACCTCGATTCCCAAACTCACCCTGGTCTTCTTCGGAAGCTTCCGGGCTACCAGACCGTGAGACTCCCGCAGCAGCGTCTCCAGTTCCGAAGGAGGCAATGCGGTCGGAGTCTTCACCTTGACCCAGGAGTGATGAGCCAGGTATGGAGCCGGCACGACACCCTCCCGCTGGGCCAGGACCGGGAACAGGACCGGTTCAACCTTGAAACTGAACGATTCGAGATCGGGCAGTTCGAAGACTGCAAACATCTTCCCACCCACCGAAAAGACGAGATCATTGCCCCACTTCACATCCTCTGTGACTCCGGGCAATGCCCGGCAGAGCTCCAGGAGGGCCTCCCTGTCTTCCTTCGGCATGTCTCTCTCCTTTCGCCGGACAATGCGGGGCCGCCGTTGACCAGGCCCCTCAGCAGCCGTACCTGGAGGAGGTCGACTACTCCCGGTACCTCGAAGAAAAGCACTTCTTCATCCGCAAGGATTACCGAGAAAAGTTGGGCATCCTGGACTCCTGACCAAACTGGAGCAGGTATCCGTTGTTGTCGTAGATCGCGAACTCGCGCATGCCGTAGTCGAAGTCTTCGACGGGGTAGCAGACTTTCACCCGGTCCTTGAGCTGCTCCCACAGACCGTCCACGTCGTCGGTCCTGATGTACAGGGAACCGGTGAATGCCGGCCGTTCGAAGGACTCATGCTCATTCGGCACGGCCAGCATCACGGCCACACCGTCGCGGTGAAGCGAGGCCCAGCCCCACTCCTCGCTGAGCTCGTCGCACTCGAACCCCAGGATCCGGGTGTAGAACTCCACGGTCCCCTGGAGGTCCTTCGTCCTCAGCATCGGGGTGAGCTCTTGCAGCTTCATGCCGTTCCCTCTCCAGCGGTGAGATCATGATCCCTTCCGAGTGACCTCGCCGGGCCCTTGCAGGCTGACATGGACGATGGTCCCGAGTTGTGACGGAGACTGTACAGCAGGCAAATATCCGCGGGAAGCCTCTTTCGGTTAACATGCAGGAAAGCACATAAACAAGAAGGGGAGCGAGCCCATCATGCCCACCGCCGCCGCCA
This sequence comes from Thermoanaerobaculia bacterium, assembly GCA_036266195.1. Classification (GTDB taxonomy): domain Bacteria; phylum Acidobacteriota; class Thermoanaerobaculia; order Multivoradales; family UBA5704; genus DATMER01. Next base: position 8,324 of record DATANP010000414.1, read on the forward strand.
TCCGCTGGTTCAAGAGTCAGTTCCACCGGGATATCGAGGCCGCCATCCAGGGGACTCCGTTCACGCTCGACTTCCTGACCGCCGTGGCCTGCCAGGAGACCGGCCACATCTGGAGCGTCCTCCGCGACAAGGTCACCACCGCCGAGGTGCTGGAGCTGTGCGTGGGGGATACCCTCGACTCGAACAAGGGCAGGAAGGCCTTTCCGAAGACCAAGGCCGACCTGGTGGCGAAGCCGAGGGGCCAGGAGATGTTCGCCATCGCGCGCAAGGCTCTCGTGGATGTGGCCCCGTTCATCAAGGATTTCAAGGGGGCCGCGTCCAACCCCAACAAGTTCTGCCACGGCTTCGGCCTCTTCCAGTACGACCTCCAGTTCTTCCTGGAGGAGCCGGACTACTTCCTCCAGAAGCGCTACGCCGAATTCAGCTCCACCCTGGGCAAGGCCCTGGAGGAGCTGAAGGCGAAGCAGAAGAAGATCGGCCTGGGCGGAAGGCCGACGCTCAGCGACGAAGAGCTGAGCGCCGTGGCCATAGCCTACAACACCGGCCGGTTCATCCCATCCAAGGGGCTGAAGCAGGGCTTCTTCAACGGCACGAAGTTCTACGGCGAGGCCATCTTCGACTTCATCCGCCTCTCGAAGACGGTGGGAGTGGACGACGTCATCGTGGCACCGCTCCCGACTCCGCCGCCTGGCACCGCGCCGCTGCCGCCGCCGTCGCCGGTGACCGCCACGGGGGCCTTCTTCAAAGTGGATGTGACCTTCACCCCCCTTCGCCTGCGGGAAGGGCCGTCCGAGAGCTTCAAGGTGAAGGCGTCCCTGCCGGACGGGCACCTCGTCCGCGCGGTCACCGGCAAGAAGCAGAACGGGTTCCTGGAGGTGGAGACGAGCCTGAACGGCGCGCTGCTCCGGGGCTTCTCCTCCGCCAAGTTCCTCAAGCCTGTGGAGGGCCCGGCGGAGATCCTGGTCGAGCAGCCCTCCCCTACTCCGCCCGCCACCGGCATCACGGCCGTCAACCTGCTCACCAAGACGGGAGGCGGGGCGAAACGGACGCAGCCCGCCAATGCCCTCTCCCTTAAGGAGACGGGCCAGCCCTCGCGCACCGGCGAGACCGCAGACGAGCGCCGCGCGTCGATCGCGGCCATCCTCGACTTTCTGGCCGTGGACAGACCGGCGCACGTGCGCTACCAGCCGCACGACGGCTTCACGTTCTGCAACATCTACACGCACGACTATTGCCACCTGGCCGGCTGCTACCTGCCGCGCGTGTGGTGGTCAGCCAAGGCGATCAAGGAGCTGGCACAGGGCCGGACCGTGGAGCCGCGCCTCGGCGGCACGGTCGACGAGCAGCGCGCCAACGACCTCTTCCGCTGGCTGCGCGACTTCGGCATGGAGTTCGGCTGGCGCCAGACCGGCACGCTGACCAGGCTGCAGACCGAGGTGAACCAGGGCGCCATCGGCCTCATCGTGGCGCGGCGTGTGATCGATGGGAAATCGGGGCACATCGTGGCCGTGGTGCCCGAGATCGGCGAGAACCGGGCGCGCCGCAACGCCGACGGCGAAGTGATCGCGCCGCTGCAGAGCCAGGCCGGCGTGACGAACTTCCGCTTCGGCACCAGCAAGGCCGACTGGTGGCTGGACGAGAAGTTCGCCGAGTTCGCCTTCTGGCTGCACGCATAGACAGTCGTGATCTTGAAAGGAGACCTCGCATGAAGGTTCGTCCTGCAACGTTCCTGCTCCTCGCAATCCTGATCTCCGCAACAGCCCTGGCTCAGGAACCGACCGTGATCAGCGGCCAGGTGACGGGTGCCGGCGGCGGTCCGCTGCCTGGAGCGACCGTGACGGCTCCGGCTCTCGGCCTCACCGCGACGGCCGACGCGGAAGGCCGTTACACCCTGACCGTGCCGCCGGGCTCCGGGGCCACGGTCGAGCTCCAGGCCAGCGCGCCGGAGCACGCGCCGTCCACCGCCGAGGTGAGCCTCGCTCCCGGCTCCGTGACCCAGGACTTCAGCCTGGGAGCCGGCTTCTACGAGTCGATCACCGTCGGCTCGCGCGCGGTCGGTGCGGAGGCGGAAAAGGCGGTGCCGGTGGACGTCCTGGAGATCCAGGACATCGAGACCGCCGGCGCCAGCGAGACGAACCAGATCCTCGAGCAGCTCACGCCGTCGTTCAATTTCCCGCGGCCCACGATCACGGACGGCACCGACACGGTCCGGCCGGCCACCCTGCGCGGCCTCGGCTCGGACCAAGTGCTCGTGCTGGTCAACGGCAAGCGCCGGCACACGAGCGCGCTGGTCCATGTCAACGGCAGCATCGGGCGCGGCTCGACCGGCGTCGATCTCAACGCGATCCCGGCCTCGGCGATCCAGGAGATCGAGATCCTGCGCGACGGCGCCGCCGCCCAGTACGGCTCGGACGCGATCGCCGGCGTCATCAACCTCGTGCTCAAGTCGGGCGCTTCGCCTCTCACCCTGGACCTCAAGGGCGGCGCCACCACGCACGGCGACGGCG
>DATANP010000415.1:0-8078 GCA_036266195.1 Thermoanaerobaculia bacterium
GGCCCTCCTGATGACGGAAGCCGCTCGCGATGTGGCCGAGCTCGTAGTGGGTGTCCACCTGGTCCGCGACCAGGGCGTTCATCTGGGCAGCCCAGCGGGCATCGAGGGAGTAGAAGGGACGGCCGAGCGCGAGATGGCGCACGTTGCCGTCGCTGTTGTCCGAGTACCCCGCGCCCAACCGGACCCGGCTCCCCAGGACGGCCGCATCGTCGTACTGGAACAAGGAGGAGGTGCGGTCCACGTTCGACGAGTGCGCCAGGGTCACGCTCTTGCCGGTCCCCAGCAGGTTGGTGTCCTGGAGCTGGAACCCGGTCGAGCTCACGCCGCCGCTGCGGCCCAGGTTCACGCCGACGTTCAGGGTCCAGACGTCGCGGGTGACGACCTCCACGTCCACCCGGTTGCCGTTGTAGCGCACCGGCCGGATCTCGGCATCGTAGAGGTAGCGGTCCTGCCGGAGGATGCGCTCCGACTCGTCCAGCAGGCGCCGGGAGTAGCGGTCGCCGCTGCGGAACAGGAGCTGGTCGAGGATGACCGAGTCCCGCGTGGTGCGGTGGAGCTTGTTGGCGATCAGGAAGAGGCGCCGGTTCTCCTCCGGGTCTTCCGGATTGAACACGTCGCCCACGTTGACCTTGATCTCGCCGATCACGGCGCCCTGGGACTCCAGGGCGTCGTCCGGAGGCACTGCGGGAGCCGTGGAGGCAGGCGGCGGCTCGTCGGCCGGGGACAGGCCAGGGACGGCCAGCCAGAGCAGGGCTGCCAGAGCAACCATGCGTTTCATACGACTACATCTCCTATTTCTCGGGATTCCAGGCCAGCGTCTGTTCCGGCTGGAGCGGCTTCATCCCATAGGAGCCGTTGCGGTACTCCGTGTCGGCGCCGGTGTAGTAGGAGATGGCATCCTCGATCAGCTCGACACCGGCGCGGTCGGGCCGAGGCAAGGGGACGAAGCTGCCGTCCGGCCGCACGTCGAAGAGCTGCGCCGAGCGGTGCAGGCCCAGCACCGCGATCCGCGATCCCTTCATCAGGGCGATCTCGTTGTTGTGCGTCATCAGCGCCCGCCCGGCGGACGGGTCGATATGGAGCACGTCGTGGCCGAAGAACGGCGAGTCGTACTCCATGCCGAGGACGCCCAGCACGGTCGGCGGAATGTCGAGTGAGGAGGTCAGCGTGTCGATCCGGTCGCCGGCCGGGATCACACCCGGGGCGTAGAAGAGGATCGGCACCTCGTAACTGGGCAGCGGGATCACGGCCGAGCCGTAGACCCGCGCGCCATGGTCGCCCATGAGGACGAACAGGGTGTCCTTGAAGAAGGCATGCTGGCGCGCCTGGCGGACGAAGCGGCCGAGGGCCCAGTCGGCGTAGCGGACCGCGTTCTCGCGGCTCTTGAGCGACTTGTCCCAGGTGATCTCGCCCTCGGGGAACGTATAGGGGCGGTGGTTCGAAACCGAGAGGACCAGCGTGTAGAACGGCCGGCCGTTGGCGTGCATGGCGTCCATCTCGGTCAGCGCGCGGTCGAAGATCGACTCGTCGGCCACACCCCAGGCCGTGCGGAAGGCGTCCTCCGAATAGTCCTTCTGCTCGACCACGCGATCGACGCCGTTGGCCCGGAGATAGCCGCCCATGCCGTCGAAGAGCGCCCGGCCGCCGTAGACGAACAGCGTCTGGTAGCCGTGCGCGCGCAACAGGGCGGGCAGCGTGAAGAGGTCCTTGGACTGGGGCCGCCGCACGATGGAGATGCCGGGCAGGGGGGGCAGCGACGAGGTGGTCGCCTCCAGGGCGCGGATCGTGCGGTTGCCGGTGGAGTAGGCGTGCGTGAAGAGCAGCCCCTCCTTCGACAGCGCGTCGTAGCTCGGAGTGAGGCTCACCGGTCGATCCCGCCGGGGATGGAGGGTGCCGACGAACTCGGAGCCGAAGCTCTCCTCCAGCACCACGACCACGTTGAGAGGACGCCGCGGTCCCAGAGGTTTGATGTGGCGCAGGGTGGAGCCCGGCCGGAACGAGGCCGGCACGGCCTCGGGCTCGGCGAGCAGCCCGCGCAGGCGGTGGAACACCGTGGCGCTGTCGCGGGTGGCGTAGAGACCCGCGTACGGCGCGTCGCTGCCGAGGAGCGCGTTCCAGAAGGAGCCGTAGCCGTTCGCGGCGATCTCGTTGAGGGCGCGGTCCCCGGAGACGTGCGCCAGCGAGGCCGGCACCCCGAAGGTCAGGCCCAGGAGGACGGCCGCGAACGCGAGCGCGGCGAGGTTCCGCTGGCCGAAGGAGAGCGGCCGGCTCCAGGCCGCGCGCAGGGGCTTCCGGACCAGGAACGCGACCGCGATCGACACCGCGCCGAGCAGCGCGAGCACCAGGCCCGTGGGATAGCTCTCCCAGATGTTCTCCACCACCTCGGTGGGGTACATCAGGTAGTCCACGGCCACGAAGTTGAACCGGCCGTTGAACTCCAGGAAGAAGAACACCTCGACCACCGCCACGAAGAGGATGCCGAAGCAGGCGGCTCCGAAGAGCACCGCGACCATCGCCCGATGGGCTCGGCTGCGGTACCAGCGCTCGGGGGCCAGAACCAGATACAGGACGAACGGCACGACTACCCAGACAGCCGCCCGGGCGTCGAAGACCTCGCCGGCGCCGAGCGCCGCCAGGACCGCGAGGACACCGTCGTGCGAGACCGCATTCTGGAGCACCAGGAGGACGAGCCGGACCAGGAAAGAGACGGCCATGAGCCCGACGACGAGCCCGGCCGCGAGGCGGAACCTGGACTCCGTCCAGGCGACGCGAAGCAGATGAAGACCCTTCATGATCCGGTAGACTGCGGGACCAACATGAACCGGCCATGAACGGGATATCCTCCGCCGCATGAAGATCTTCCCTGTGCTGCTCCTCGCCTCGCTGGCCGCCGCCCCGGTGTGTGCCGCGACGTTCCAGGACACCTACCTGGAGCGCTACTTCGACATGTACCCGGGCCGAGCGACCGCGGCCGGACGCCACGACCTCGACCGCCGGCTGGAGGATCTTTCGCCCGAGCGCCGGACAGCCTGGCTCAACTACAACCGGCGCGCGGTGGACGGCTTCCGCCGGCTGATGGCGGCGCCCTCGACCTCCTACGACGACCGCCTCGACGCGGAGCTCCTGCTGCGCCAGGCCGAGCTCGAGGTCTTCGAATACGGCACCCAGATGCGGCCGGAGCGCGATCCTCTGTTCTGGACCTCGTTCGTGGGCGATGCCACGGTCTTCCTCCTCGTTCGCAAGGACCTGCCGATGCCGGAGCGGCTGTCGCGCGCCGCCGCCCGCGCCTCCCAACTCCCGCGGCTGGCGGCCCAGGCCCGCGAGGCGCTGTCGAAAGATCCTTCCCGCGTCGCGCCGGAGATCTGCGCCATCGCCGCTCCCATCCTGCGCAGCTCCGCGATCTTCTACCGCGAGGGCTTTCTTCACGCCGCGGAGGGCCAGGGCGCGAAGCTGCGCAAGGAGTTGAAGGAGACCGGGGACAAGGCCGCCGCGGCGCTCGACGACCTGGCCTCCTTCCTGGAGGGGCTGCAATCCAGGGCCAAGGGCTATCCGCGCCTGGGCGCCGACTATGCGGCCCGCTTCCGGCTGGTGACCGGCGTGGACGAGCCGGTGGAGAAGGTGCTGGCCAGCGCCGTAGCCGCGCTGGCCGCCCGGCGCGCCGAAGCCGCGGCCTACGGGCGGAGCGTCTGGAAGGAGGTCATGCCGGGCCAGGAGCCGCCGGCCGATGACCGCGAGCTGCTGCGCCGTCTGTTCCACCGCGTCTCCGCCGACCGCGCCTCGAACATGGACGAATTCGTGGCTGACTATAAGAAGCTGGTGACGGACGCCTTCGACTTCGTGCGCAGGAAGGGGATCATGACCCTGCCCGATCCGCCGAGCCTGGTCACCGACCGGTCGCCGGGCTTCTTCTCGGGCCAGGCGGTCGGCGGCGTCTACCCTCCCGGGCCGTACGCGCCGGAGGAGCAGACCCTCTTTTACCTGCCGACGATCCCGGACTCGGCCACCCCGGAGGAGAAGGAGGCGTTCTTCCGCGACTTCAACCACAACTTCAACGTGATGATCACCCCGCACGAGATGGTGCCTGGCCACTACGTGCAGCTCAAGTGGGCATCGCGCCATCCGCGCAAGGTCCGGGCGCTCTTTGCGGACGGCGTCTACGTGGAGGGCTGGGGGACCTTTTCGGAGCGCCTCCTGCTCGACCAGGGCTGGGGCGGGCCGCTGCCGCGCCTGGCCCACCTCAAGAAGCAGCTTGAGAACATCGCCCGGACCATCGTGGACATCCGGGTCCACACCCAGGACATGAGCCGCGCCCAGGTCCTCCGCTTCGTGAAGGAGGAGGCGCTCCAGGACGAGCAGTTCGCCGCCAACATGTGGACCCGGGCCATCACCACCTCGCCCCAGCTCACCTTCTACTATCTGGGCGACCGGGAGGTGCAGGGCTTCTATGAAGAGATGCGCGCGGCCAAGGGGCGGGCCTTCGACCTGAAGGCCTTCCTGGACGGCATGATGGAAATGGGCCCCGTGCCGGTGCGGCACTACCGGGAGCGGATGCTGGGCACCGTGGAGACCACGAAGCCATAGACCGCCAGACTGCTGATCGCCAGCACCACGAACAGCGTGGTGCCGGCATACCAGTCGGACGGGTTGTCGGTCAGGGGATAGGAGAGCGCGAGCAGGTAGGTGAGCCGGGAGGTGATGTTCGCGAGCAGACCGAACCGGAGCCAGATGAAGAGGACAATGGCCACCTTGGCGCCACCTGCGGCGAGCACGATCCACAGGTGGTTGCCGTTGTAGTGGAGGACCAGCACGACCATGTAGATCGCTGCGAAAACGCCGATCGCCCAGCCTTCCCGGCGCAGGACCCGCTGGAGCGCCAGGAGGCCGAGCACGGAGGCGAAGCTCGAGGACATCGCGCCTTGGAGGTCCGAGCAGAGCTGCCGGACCACGCCGGCAAAGCCGGTCAGGCTCTCGGGCCCGGCCAGGCGGAAGAGGGGCTGTCCGCCGACGGAGGAGGAGACCAGCGTCTCCACGACGCAGACCAGGACGAACGCCAGCCCGAGCAGGCATCCGACCAGGAGATCTCTTCCGACCATGGAGTCGCGCACGTGTCCCGCCATCAGCCGCGTCCAGGAGACCATCCGCAACGGCCAGCGGCGGCGGACCGGGGGCTCGAAGGACAGGTACAGGCACCAGGCCAGGGCCGCCGCGCCCACCAGGAGCGGCAGATCGCCGCCCCGCGGCAGGCCCTTGCCGGCGCAGATCCAGTCCACCAGCGACAGCGCGAACACGAACGCGCCCAGCCGCCAGGCGCCGTTCAGGTCTCCGATGCCGACCCGCAGATGCCGGCGCGTCATGAAAAGGATGACCGCGATCGCCAGCAGGCCCAGGACGGGAGGGATATCGGCTCCAGGCTTCAACGACAACAGGGGAGAGGCATCCCTGGCGCCCACGATCCTCAGGGAGACCGGGTGTCCTTCGTGAAAGGCGGCCTCGATCCGGATCGGAGCCGCTTCCCAGGCGGCACGCTCGTCGGCGTAGACCGCGGGGGGCAGGAGAGGCCGGATCGGTGCGGCCCGCGCCGGGTCGATGCCTGCCGCCCGCAAGAGCAGGCTCCGCCCGGGAGGAGGCCCCAGGGCTGTCCCCGCCGGCCGCGGCAGCACCTCCAGCCTTTCGAGGCGGCCTTCCGGGTCGAGAACGAGATAAGTCTCTCCCGGGGCGGTCCGCGGCGGGTCGTCCGGCCCGGCCTGGAGCGATACGGGTCTCAGGGGCTCCGGGCTCTCCCGGTACCAGAACCAGTACAGCGACCGGCTCTCCGGTCTCCCGGGGTCGATCCCGAAGCCGTAGGCGCGGTGCCGGGGCAGATCCTGGTAGCCGAAATGCGCGAGCAGGTCGCGGGCCCTTCCCGCCAGGGCCTCGGCCGAATAGGGGAGAGGGACCTGATGGTGGGCCATGAACCGGTCGGAAAGCAGGACGATGGTGAAGAGAGCGCCGAGGACGCCCAGCAGGCAGGAGGCTCCCTTCGCCAGGCTCAGGTCGCCCACGCCCGGGGCCGAAGCCACCATCTCCGGCGACGGAACCTGGCCGCTGGCGAGCGCCGCGGCCAGCGGATCGCCGGAGATGGAGCGCGCCACCTCCACGGCCGAGGCCGGGCGGTTGACCGGGTCCGGCTCCAGGCAGCGCAGGATCATCCTCTCGGCCGTGGGATCGAGGTCCAGGACGAACCTGGAGAGCGGTAGCCTGGGCTTTCCTTCCTCGAAAGCCCTGCGTCCGGAGAGCATCTCGTACAGCACCAGCCCCAGGGAATAGAGGTCGCTCTCGACGCTTACCCGGCCGTGGGCCGCCTGCTCGGGCGCCATGTAGGCCGGCGTGCCGGACCACTCCTCGCCGTCATCGCCCGCCAGCGCCGCCACGCCGAAATCCGTGATCCGCACCCGTCCCCGCTCGTCGATCATCACGTTGGCCGGCTTGAGGTCCCGGTGCAGGATGCCCGCGTCGTGGATCGCGGCCAGGCCGGCGCAGAGCTGCCACGCGATGTCCAGGGCCCTTTTCGGCGGCAGCCGGCCGTCCTTCCGGAGGAGGGAGCGGAGGTCCGTGCCGCAGATGAATTCCATGGAGAGGAAGGGGCGGCCTTCCGCCTCGCCCACATCGAACACCCGGCAGACGTTCGGGTGCGCGACCTGCCGGGCCAGCCGCACCTCGCGGTGGAAGCGCGCCAGGACCGCTCCGTTCCGGGCCACCGCTTCGGGCAGGAACTTGAGGGCCACCGTCTGCCCGAGCTTCAGGTCCTCGACCTGGTAGACCTCGCCCATGCCTCCCCGGCCCAGGAGAGAGATGAGGCGGTACCGTCCGGCCAGGAGATCCCCGGGCGAGAACCTCGGCGAGCGGATCTCGACCGTCGCCACCGAAGGGCGGGGAGCGGTCCGGAAGCTCTCGACCACCGTTGGCGCGGAGGTGCTGTCCAGCGTCACTCCACACGCCGAGCAGGTGTGATCGTCCTCATCGAGGTCAGCCGAACACTCCGGGCACTTGATCATGGCGTTTGCTTCATTATCTCTCCATTTCGCATGGCACACCCGTTGCAATATCTACAGGGCGCAGTTTGCGGAGCGGCGCGGGTCAGATCGAATTACCGGACGAGGAGCCGATGATCCTTCCTATCAAGACGCACAACCTCAAGAGATACAAGGACATCGCGGGCCTGCTCATCAAGCACGGCCGGGCGGATCTGGCGCAGGCCATCCAGATCGACGACAACCTGCCCCAGGACGACGCGGCCCCCGCGATCTCGGGCGATCCGGAGCAGCTCGCCCACGACCTGGAGAACCTCGGGCCCACGTTCATCAAGCTCGGACAGCTCCTGTCCACGCGCTCGGACCTGCTGCCCCAGCCCTATCTCGACGCCCTGGCCCGGCTGCAGGACAAGATCGAGCCGTTCTCCTTCGCCGAGGTGGAGCAGATCGTCTCCTCCGAGCTGGGGGTCCGGCTCTCGAAGGCGTTCGAGGAGTTCGACAACGTCCCGCTCGCCGCGGCGTCGCTCGGCCAGGTCCACCGCGCCCGGCTGCGCAACGGCCGCGAGGTCGTGGTCAAGGTGCAGCGCCCCAACATCCAGCAGACCATCCTGGAGGACCTCGAGGCCTTCCGCGAGATGGCCGTCTTCATCGACAAGCACACCGAGGTCGGACGGCGCTACGCCTTCCAGGACATGCTGGAGGAGTTCCGGAAGGGGTTGCTGCGCGAGCTCGACTACCGCCGGGAGGCCCTGAACCTGGTGACCCTGGGCAAGAACCTCCGCCGGTACGAGCGGATCGTCGTGCCCCAGCCGGTTGACGATTACACGACCTCGCGCGTCCTCACCATGGACTACATCGATGGGACGAAGATCACCGAGATCTCGCCCCTGGCCCGCATCGACATCGACAACCGGGAGCTGGCCGAGGATCTCTGCAAGGCCTACCTGGACCAGATCCTGATCGACGGCTTCTTCCACGCCGACCCGCATCCCGGCAATCTCCGCGTCCTGCCCGGCGGGGTGGTCGCCCCGCTCGACTACGGGATGTTCGGCCAGCTCGACGCGCGGA
>DATANP010000416.1:0-1658 GCA_036266195.1 Thermoanaerobaculia bacterium
GCCGGTAGCGCAGCACCGCGTCCGTGGTCTGCAGGTCGAGCGCGGCCGAGCCCGAGCGCTGGCTGCCGGGGAGGAGGAGGTTGGTCACCTCGTCCTGGGTCACGAACAGGCCGAGCCCGTTCCTGCCCTCCTTGCCGGTCAGCTTCACTCCCCAGGCCGGGTCCGCCACCGTGCGGGTGTGGACCACGTTCAGGTAGGTGTCGAAGTAGTCCGAGCCCTCCATGAAGAAGGGGCGCTTCTCCGGGAAGAACAGGGCGAACTGGGTGTTGACGTCGAGCTGCGCGGCGTCGGCTTCGACCTGGGAGAAGTCCGGGTTGACCGCGCCGGAGAAGGTCAGGTTCGGAGTGATCCCCCAGCGCGCGGTGAGGCCGAGGTCGGCCTCGGGGTCGCCGGACTCCAGCGCGCCGCCGGGGAAGCCCTGACGCACGTCCGTGCGGTGGGCGGTCACGGTCGGGTCGAATTCGAGGTTGCGCCCCGGCGTGGCCCCGGCGAAGCCGGTGACCTTCGGGATCTGGCAGAGCAGGCAGTTGTCGTTCGGATCGATGGCGCTGCCCATGATCTGGTGGCGGCGGCTGCGCGGGTAGGAGCGGAACGGCGTGATCCCCCAGGTCTGCTCCCCCTCGGCGCGCTGGAAGCGCAGCGAGCTGAAGGGGATGGCGATCTCGACCACGTAGCCCTTGTCGTCGATCCTGCCGGCCGAGCTCCAGATGGCGTCCCAGGCCGCATCCTCCTCGTTTTCCGAGGCGACCTCGTTGAGCGACAGGTCCATCTGCACCCCGAGCGGGTTCACGAACAGCTCGTAGCCGTTGCGCTCGTCGTTGAACGTGTCGATCATGACGCCCACCCAGTCGTCCCGGAACGGCGTGTCGCGGTCCGCGAGGTGGGCGCGGATGGACGACGCGTCCGGGTCGTCCGCCCGGAAGCCGATGTAGAGGTTGTCGTCGTCGTAGGCCAGGAAGGCGCGCGTGGCCACCGGCGCCGGGACGTTCTTGCCGGGATCGATCTCGTTGGCCAGGTCGATGATCAGGCCGCGCTGCCAGACCTCCTCGTCGAGCACGCCGTCCACCCGGATCGGGGCGTCGAGGCGGGGGATCCGGTAGTGGATCTTCTTCTTGCCGTTGACCACGATCTCCTCGGCGGGAGTCGGAGCGGGCGCGGCGAAGAGCGGAGCGCAGATCAGGGCGAGCAGGGGCGCCAGTTGGACGATTCGATGAGCAGACGGCATCCGAAATCCCTCCGAATTCGAGAGGAACTACGAGGCCGGGGGGCGGTTTGTTTCCGGTTCAGGAGCGGCGGGACCGGCGCGCGTTCTCCTTCCGGGCGCGCAGCAGCTCGGGGAGGTGCTCCTGGATCCAGGCGTTGGCCCGGTCGAGCTGGCGGAAGAGGCGTTCGCGGCGGCGGAACTCGGGCGTATGGAAGTAGCGGCGCCCGTTGTGGACCTCGGGCGGCATGTCGGCGTGCAGCAGCTCGTGGTGGACCACGGCCTCGACCACGGTGCGGGGCACGCCCGGGTCGTCGAGCACGCGGTGGATGCGGATCAGGTTGTCCTCGTACGAGTAGCTGCCGAGCTGGAGGCTCGCCGTGCGGCCGCGCCGGCAGCGCTGGGCGGCGACCGCCGACGACCGTCCCCAGGTGATTTCCACGGAGAGCCGCCCCTC
>DATANP010000417.1:0-5750 GCA_036266195.1 Thermoanaerobaculia bacterium
CAAGATGTCGCCGCAAGGCACCCAGAACGTGATCGAGCAGGTCTATCTCTCGACGATCGCCGGAGACCGCGTGCTGGTGCTCGTCACGCCCCTGACCGCTCAGTCGGACAAGGATGCGGCCATTCAACTCCAACTGCGCACGGCCTCGACTCTGAAGATCTCGAAATAGGGACCAGAAGACACCTTGATAGTAGAAGGTGTCCTTCCGTCCTCCAATCCGGTGGGCGGGTGCCAATCCGGAGGTTGTCATGATCCGACCCAAAAGGATCTGGTTTTCGTTCTTCCTCCTGCTCGCTGTCGTAGGTTCCCATCTCTCCGCGGCCACGGTCATCTCCCTGCGATCGGTCGCCATCGACACGAGCCGCCCCGAGCCCGCGATTCCCGAGGCTCTCCGCGCGCGGCCGGCAGATGCGCGCGAGGATCAGGTGGTCCTGGTCCAGTTTCCCGGACCGGTCACCGCTCACCAGATCCAGGCGTTGCGCGACGCCAGCGTGCGGGTCTATTCCTATCTGCCCGACTACTCCTTTCTGGTGAAGATGCCGGCCGGTGCGGACGTGAAAACCGTTCTTTCGTCTCTTGGCGCCTCTTGGAGCGGACCGTTCCACCCCGCATACAAGATCGCGCCGGAGATTGCCCGGATCGAGCGCGTCTCTGCCGCGAAAGTCCAGAGCTATCAGCCGGTCATGGTTCACCTGCTGCCCGACGCCGACGTCGGCGAGGTGGTGCGGACCATGAAAGGGTTTGGAGCCCGGGGCGTGGTCGGGACGCGGCGTGGCTCGACGTTCTCGCGCATCCGCCTGGTGCTCACCCCCGAGGAGATCGCGGCCCTGCGCGAACCGATCGCAAACCTGCGCGACGTGTTCTGGATCGAGCTCGAAGGCCGCCGCACGCTGCTCAACGACACCACGGTGTGGGTCGGACAGTCCGGGCTCTCCGGCGGCCAGACTACGCCCATCTTCAGCCAGGGCATCTACGGCGAAGGCCAGGTGGTCGGCATCCTCGATACCGGCATCGATCCCGACATGTGCTACTTCCGGGATACCTCGCTCGGCACCCTGCCTCCGACCAACGTCTGCAACAGCGGCACGGTCGTAAACACCGCGCAAAGAAAAATCCTTGCGGTCGATTTCCTGTGGTCCAACGAGTGCGCGGGCGGCATCGGCAATACGGAGTGGGACACTCACGATCATGGCACGCACGTGGCCGGCACGGTGGCCGGCGACAACTTTGCCAACCCGCTGCTCCACGACACGGCCGACGGCATGGCGCCCGGCGCCAAGCTGGTCATCCAGGATGGCGGTTTTTCGACCGACAACTGCGCCGACCTGCCCGGCATCGGCTGTCCTGTTGTAGACCTGAACCCGATCTATCAGCAGGCCTATGACCAGGGCGCGCGCATCCACACCAACTCCTGGGGCGACAACGAGAACGCCGCGGTCCAGAACAACTATTCGGCCGGCAGCGAGGACGTCGACGAGTTCATGTGGAATCACAAGGATTTCCTGGTCTTCTTCGCGGCAGGCAACTCCGGTCCGGGCACCGGCACGGTAGGCAGCCCGTCGACCGCCAAGAGCGCGGTCTCGGTGGGCGCCACGCTGCGTGGCACGAGCGCCGATTCCATGGCCAGCTTCAGCAGTTGCGGCCCGACCCAGGACGGCCGCATCAAGCCCGAGGTCACGGTGCCGGGATCGAGCATCGTCTCGGCGAACAACGACATCAATGTGACCACGAACAACTGCGGCACGATCACCATGTCCGGCACCAGCATGGCTTCCCCCGGTGCAGCGGGTCTCACGGCGCTCATCCGCCAGTACTACACGGATGGGTGGTATCCCACCGGAGGAAAGGTTTCCACGGACGGCTTCACGCCTTCGGCGGCGCTGCTCCGGGCCACGCTGGTGAATTCGGCGGTCAGCATGGCGAACACCACGGCCATCCCGGCCAACTGCCAGGGCTGGGGCCGCGTGCTGCTCGAAAACGCGCTCTCCTTCACGGGTCAGACGCGCAAGCTCTTTGTCAAGGACACCGACAGCTTCAACACCGGCTCCACGAACGAGGACCGGACGTACAACTTCACCGTCAGCGCCGGCGAACCGCTCAAGGTGACCCTGGCATGGACCGATTTTCCGTCGACCCCGGCGGCGAGTGTGAACCTCAACAACGATCTCGATCTGATCGTGACTGGTCCGAGCGGTACCTTCCTTGGAAACGTTTTCGCGAGCGGCTTGTCCACGACCGGCGGCACGGGCGATCGCCGCAACACGCTGGAGCAGGTCTTGATCGCGGCCCCGTCCGCGGGCAGCTACACGGTGACGGTGCGCTCCGTGAATGTACCGGACGGCCCGCAGCCGTTCGCGCTGGTGGTGACCGGCGCTCTCGGCAGCGCCACCTGCACGTTGAATTCGCAGTGTGACGACGGCCTGTTCTGCAACGGAGCCGAGACCTGCAACGCGGGCTCCTGCCAGGCCGGAACCGATCCCTGCGCGCCGCTCTCCTGCAACGAGACCACGGACACCTGCTTCGCCCCGACCACTCAGGTGACGTTCAATTCCGTGGCCGCGCAGGACGGTTACGTGCTGGAGTCGGGCGAGACCACGAACGTCGGAGGCTCGAACAACTCCACCGCCGCCACCACGAGCGCCCTGCGGGTGGGCGACGACAACAAGGACAAGCAATATAAAACCGTGGTCTCCTTCGACACCTCCTCGATTCCGGACGGCGCCACGATCGTCTCGGCAATCGTGCGCCTGCGCCGCGGCACGCTCTCCGGCACCAATCCCTTCACCACGCACGGCATCTGCTGGGCCGACGTCCAGTCCGGAGGCTTCTCCGGCTCGACCACGCTCCAGAACGGCGACTTCGAAGCCGCGGCGACCGCCGTCCAGTCCGCGAGCCTTACCAACGCGGCGACGGACGGCGCCTGGTCGGAAGGCAACCTGAACGCCGCCGGCCTCGTCGCGATCAACAAGACCGGCACGACGCAGCTCCGCATCTACTTCGCGCTGGACGACAACGACGACACAGGCAACGACTTCCTCGGCTACTACTCGGGAGACAACGGCACGGCCGCCAACCGTCCGCAGCTCGTCATTACCTATCAGTAGAGACCCTCTTCGGGGCGGCGCCGGCCGCGCCGCCCCGGTCCTGCCGCGGTAGACTCGTATCCATGACACGCCTGCTTCGAGCTCTCGCCTTTTTCTTTCTCCTGGCCCCGGCCGCGATGGCCCAGCGCGGAGCGATCCTCGACAAGGTTCCGACACACCCGGATCGCACCGCCCGCTATGTGATCTATCTCCACGGCAGGATCATCGAAGACCAGGGACCGCGCCCGACTCACGAACAGTGGGGTGTCTATGAATACCGGAAGATCCTGGAGACGCTGGCCTCGGCCGGCACGGTGATCAGCGAGCAGCGGCGGCCCGGGACCGACATGGACCAGTTCGCGGAGCATGTCGCCGGGCAGGTGCGGACGCTCCTCGCGGCCGGAGTGCCTCCGGAGCACATCACCGTGATCGGGTTCTCCAAGGGGGGAGGCATCGCCGTCCGCACCTCGGCGCGCGTGAAGAACGACAAGGTCAACTTCGTGTTCCTCGCGGCCTGCAGCGGCAGCGCCGACCTCGACGTCCACGGCCGGATCCTCTCGATCTACGAAGCGTCCGACGACATCGGCCGCTCGTGTGCTCCGCTCTTTGCCAGATCGAAGTCGCCGGGCGAGCGCAAGGAGGTCCGGATCGAGACCGGCGGCGGTCACGGGGCGTTCTATCGGCCCCGCCAGGAGTGGACCGCTCCCGCTCTGGCGTGGATCAAGAGGTAGAATCCCGTCATACCCGATCCACTCCTGAAAGAGGCCGCCGTGACATCGACTCCCCGCCTTGCCGCCCTCTGTACCTCTCTCCTCCTGGTCCTCCCGGCGCTCGGCCGAGCCGAGGAGCCGCCCACGTGGCAAAGCCTCATCGACGGTGGGAAGTGCCGGGAGGCCGAGGCTCTCTGTGTCCCCTGGCTCTCCTCGAAGGACACGGAGCGCAAGGTGGAGGCCCGCAAGTGCCTCGCCAATGCGGCTCTTTGCGGCCAGGACGTGGTCTCGGTCCAGTCCAACGAATCCGGCGGAGGATATCTCGGACCCGGGTACCGGCCGGAGGCGATCGAGAAGGCGCTTTCGAATCTGAACGAGGGGCTCAAGCTGGCTCCCCAGGACCTTTCGATCCACCAGGGCCGGCTCCACCTGCTCATGGTCTCGGGCCGCTTCGACGAGATGGCGAAGGCGCTCGACGAGAGCTGCCGCCTCTACTCGGCCCCGGACGAGCTCGAAGACTGGCTGCCCTATGTGTCCGAGCTGTTCGACGCCGGTCAATACAATGCCGCTCTATTGCTGCTCAAGGTCCTCGACGCGAGCTTCCCGAACAACCACGAGGTAGTGGCCAACATCGGCAGCGTGCTCGCGATGCAGGAGAAGGACGAGGAGGCGCTCACCTACATGGAGCGCGCGGTCAAGCTCGCGCCCGAGGACCCGCTGAACTCCTGGAACCTCGCCCGGCTCTACGACTACACCGGCAAGCTCGAGCAGGCCGACATCTGGTATCAGAAGGCCCTGCGCCTGGAGACCGATCCACAGACGCGCAGCTCTGGCGCCTGCACCCATGCCGCATTCGTGGAGACGAAGCTGAAGGACCGGAAACGGGCCTGCGAGCTGCAGAAGGCCAACTGCCCCGAGAACAAGAGGACCGCCTGCTCGGGACAGTGACCCGCGGCAGGAGCGGGCGAAGGGCAAGTTCGCGACAAAATTCCACGGTTTTTGCGGCAAAATCCAGGGTGTTGCCGCAAATCGCCCCTCACCACCACCGGATGACCGGGATATCCTCCGCACGCATGGCCGGGCACTGCATCGTCTGCGGCATGGGGGACGTAGGCTACCGGGTGGTGGAGCTGCTCCACCGGCTGGGCGAGGAGGTCGTGGTCGTCACCAGCGAGGTGCGGGACGACCGGCGACGGATGGCCGAGGCCCATGGCGTCCGGGTCCTGATCGGCGACGCCCGCAACGATCAGCTCCTGAGTGAAGCCGGGCTTGTCTCGGCCAAGGCGGTGATCGCGGCCACGGACCAGGATCTGGTCAACATCGAGGTGTTCCTCGACTCGCAGCGCCTGCGGCCGGAGGTTCCCGTGGTCGTGCGGCTGTTCGATCAGGATCTGGCGCGCCAGCTCGAAGGATCGTTCGGCCTCCGGCGCGCGCTCGGCATGGCGGCCCTGTCCGCGCCCAGCTTCGCCGCCGCGGCGCTCGGAGAGTCGTTCCTTGGAACCTTCTCCGTCCTGGACACGCCGTTCGTGATCGGCCGCCACCGCGTGGAGGACGGCCCTCTTCGGGACTGCCCCAGCCTCGGCGCCGTGACCGACCGGCACCGCCTCGTCCCCCTGATCCGGGAGCGATCCGGCGAGGCTTGCGCGGCGCTGCCGCCGGCGGAGGACCCGGTCCTGCCCCAGGACCGCCTGTCGCTGCTGGCCCGGAAGACGGACTGGGACCGGCTGTTCGGCTCGGCGCCGGCTACGTCGCCGAAGTCCGCGGTGCTGCCGCTCGGGCTCCGGTTGCGCCAGGGCTTCTCCCGGCTGCGGACTTACTGGCGCGAGGAGCCGACTCCACTCCGCGCGGTCTTCCTGAGCCTCTGCGTGCTGATCCCTCTCACGGTGGCGGTGTTTCATTTGTTCGTCCATCTGCCGCTCGCGGATTCGATCTTTCACACGATCGCGAATCTGCACGG
>DATANP010000418.1:0-3521 GCA_036266195.1 Thermoanaerobaculia bacterium
CCATGTGAAGATCGAGTACACGCCCTCCACAAGGCTCGCCGCTGTGACGATCAACGGAGTGTCCGTCTACTCCCAGACCCTCTCGACCTCTTTGAGCATTCTGTACGCCGGATTCCACTTCTACAGGACCCCGGAGGGGGGAGGCAAGCTCGACAACTTCCAGGTTTCCGTGCAGGACTCGACGGTCATCTCGGACTCCTTCTCCGGCAGCGGTGCGGTCAACGGCCGTGCCGCCGAAGCAGGAGGCGTGACCTGGGCCGCTCAGCCGGGCGCCGTCGTCTCCGGAGGGCGCGTCCTCGACGGCGCCGCCATCGCCGGAGTTCCTTTCAATCCCGGCCTTCTGCCGGGAAGCCCGACGGTCGCCGTCACGGCCGATGTGGATCCCGCTTCGAGCGACTGGGTGGGGATCGGATTTGCAAACCAGGCAACCGGCCCCTACTGGAGCACGGGACAGATCTGGGCGCTCGTGCGAGGCACCGGCGGTTTCACGGTGTTCGCCCTCGGGACCTCGGTCTCCGGAAACATCCCCGGATCGCCGGTCAACGGCTTACACCGGATCAAGATCCAGTATTCGACCCCGAACCGGCAGGCCACGATATGGATCAACGGGGCCCAGGTATTCTCCCAGGCTCTGGCCACCGCGCCAGACATCCGCTACGCCGGATTCCACATGTACGTGGCCGCGGAGGGCGGGGGCAAGGTGGACAACTTCGAAGTGTCCTCCACGACGAAACCCTGAGGGAGGGCTGCGTTGCGAATCTCGTGGTCACAACAGTAAGCACCTGGGAAGGGAGAGGGTGAAGGGCCTACCGCCCCACCGGCTCCACCTCAACCCGGGCGGTCCCCGCGCCCACCATCCGGATTTCCTCTGCCGCGGCGTAGGAGAGGTCGATCATCCGGCGGCGGGCGTGGGGGCCTCGGTCGTTGATCTTCACCACCACGGAGCGGCCGTTGTCGAGGTTCTTCACCCGGGCGTAGCTGCCCAGCGGCAGCGTGCGGTGGGCGGCGGTCAGGGCGTGCATGTCGAACGGCTCGCCGCTCGCGGTAGGGGAGCCCTGGAGCTCCCGGCCGTACCAGGAGGCGCGTCCCCGATCACCGTGATCGGCGATCCTCGCCGGTGCCACGGCCACGGCCGGCGCGGTCCTCGGGGCCGCAATCCGGGGAGGCGGCGCGGCCGTTTGGGCAGGCTCGGAGACGACCATCCCGCCATAGAGAAGGAAGGCCAAGGCGGCGCCGGCCAGCCCCCAGGGGCGGCGGGTGGACGGCGCGGGGGTATTGACAGAGCTGTAGCGTCTCTTCGCCATGTCCGGTCTCCTACTTCCGTTTCGCCAGCACTTTACAACACTACGCAGCGGATTGGGATTCCCGGGGGCCGGGCGGGATTCTTGCTAAAGCCTCGAAGGCGACAGGAGAGGATTGGACGTGCGCATCCTGCTGATCGACGACAACCCGGAAGACCGCGAGCTGGCGCGGCGGGTTCTGGAGCACGGGCGGCCCGGCCTGGAGATCCAGGAGATCCTGGACGCCGCCGGGCTCGAGCGCGCTTTGGAGCAGGGGGGCTTCGACGCGGTTGTGACCGACTACCGGCTCCTCGAACGCGAGCGCGCCGCCCGCGAAGCCGCCGAGGCCGCCAGCCTCATGAAGGACGAGTTCCTCGCCACCCTCTCCCACGAGCTGCGTACGCCGCTCAACGCCATCTTGGGCTGGGCCGCCCTCCTGCGCTCCGGCAATCTCCAGGGCGACCGCCTGCGGCAGGCGCTGGAGAGCATCACCCGCAACGCCCGCTCCCAGGCGCGCCTGATCGACGATCTCCTGGACGTCTCGGCCATCATGTCCGGCAAGATGAGTCTCAACAGCCAGCCGGTGGACCTGGCGAACGTCGCCGAGGCCGCGATGGACGCGGTGCGTCCGGCCGCGGATGCCAAGCGCATCCACCTGGAATCCGACCTCTCCGCATGGCCGCGCGGCATGGGACTGGTATGGGGCGACCCCGACCGCCTGCAGCAGGTGGTCTGGAACCTCCTCTCGAACGGCGTCAAGTTCACGCCCGAGGGGGGCACCGTGAAGGTCTGTCTCGACATCGACCGGGACCAGGCGAGGCTCATCGTGATCGACAACGGGCCGGGCATCGACGGCACCTTTCTGCCGCACGTCTTCGAGCCGTTCCGCCAGGAGGACGGGACGATCACCCGCAGCCATGGAGGCCTGGGCCTGGGATTGGCGATCGTGCGGCGCCTGGTGGAGCTCCACGGCGGGACCGTGCGGGCGGAGAGCGACGGCCCCGGCTTCGGCGCCGCCTTCGAGGTCCGCTTCCCTCTGCGTGTGCCCGAGCCGGAGCGCCGCCTGCGCGAGCCGCAATTCCGCGAGGAGCCGAGGCCGTCGTTCCACTGCCCGCCGAACGTGCCCGGGCTGCGCATCCTGGTGGTGGACGACGAAGCGGATGCCCGCGACCTGGTCTCGACGCTGCTGGAGCGCTGCGGCGCCCGGGTCCGGGTGGCCTCGTCCGCCCGCGAGGCGCTCGAGGAGATGAAGCGCTTCCGGCCGGACGTGATCCTCTGCGATCTCGCCATGCCGGGCGAGGACGGCTACGCGCTGATCCGCCGCATCCGCGCGCTGCCGGCCTCCGAGGGCGGCCGGGTGCCGGCCGCGGCCCTGACCGCGCACGCCCGCGCCGAGGACCGGCGGAAGACCCTCCTCGCCGGCTTCAACATGCACGTCCCCAAGCCGGTGGACCCGGAGGAACTGCTGGCGGTGGTCGCCAGCCTGGGCGGCTGGATCGGCGGGGCCGAAGAGGCGGGCTAGCCGGCTGGCTGGCTACCGCGTCGCCACCACCACCGAGGACATGCCCATCACGGCCAGCTCCCGCCGGAG
This sequence comes from Thermoanaerobaculia bacterium, assembly GCA_036266195.1. Lineage (GTDB taxonomy): Bacteria > Acidobacteriota > Thermoanaerobaculia > Multivoradales > UBA5704 > DATMER01. The sequence goes on from DATANP010000418.1 coordinate 2,872, forward strand.
CGACTCCGCCTGCTCCCGGTCGGTGAAGAGGCCGACCTGCACCCGGTTCCAGGTGCCGTCCGAGTGGACGAACACCTCCGGATAGAGCCGGGCGATCTCGCGGTGCAGCTCCACGGCGCGGCTGGCATCGCTGAAGGCACCCACCTGTACGGTGTAGCGCGGCGGCGGGCCCTCGTCCGCCGTCAGGCTGGCGAACACGGCCACCGGGGCCGGCGGGGGCTCGTCGCGGCGGCCGGCGGGGGCCGGGTAGATCTCCACATACGCGGTCCCCGGACCGAACACTCCGACCTCCTTGGCCGCGGCGAAGGACAGGTCGAGAATGCGGCTCTTCTTGAACGGGCCGCGGTCGTTCACCCGCACCACGACCATCTTGCCGGTGCGGACGTTGCGCACCGCGAGGCGGGTGCCGAAGGGCAGGCTGGGATGGGCCGCGGTCAGATCGTACATGTTGTACTTCTCCCCGCTCGCCGTGCGGCGGCCCTGGAAGCCGGGGCCGTACCAGGAGGCGACACCGCTCTCCAGCGGCCGGCCGAGACTCGGAGCCCCGTCGTTCGGACGCCGGTTGACGGAACAGGCCACCGTGAGGATGAGGGGGAGGGTTGCGATCAGCAGTCGGGAGGCGTTCGAAGCACGGCTCAAGTTGTTCGCTT
>DATANP010000419.1:0-9284 GCA_036266195.1 Thermoanaerobaculia bacterium
CGAGCGGCTCGGGTCGCGCTGCGGCTGGAGCTTCTCGACCAGGGTCGGGAACGGATAGTCCTGGTGCTCGAAGGCGCCGAGCACGGTGCGGCGCGTGGCGGCCAGGAAGTCGGAGAACGACGGATCGGCCGAGGCGTCGGAGCGCAGCACGACCGGATTCACGAAGTAGCCGACGACCCCGGAAAGACGCGCCCGGCCGCGGCCCGCCGAGGGCGAGCCCACGAGCAGGTCGGCCTGGCCGGCGTAGCGGTGGATCATCGCCTGGAAGGCCGCGAGGAGCGTCATGTACATCGTGGCCTGCCGCTCCTGGCCCAGCGCCTTGACGCGCTTCGTCACGTCCGGACCGACGCGGAAGCTCACGGCGTCGCCCTTGTAGGTCTGCACCGGCGGACGCGGACGGTCGGTCGGCAGGTCGAGGACCGGCAACTCGCCGCCAAGCGCCTGCTTCCAATAGGAGAGTTGATTCTCACCCTCGGCGCCCGCGAGCGCTTCGCGCTGCCAGTGGACGTAGTCCGTGAAGCGCAGCTCGGGCCGCGCCATCTCGACCGGACGGCCGGCGACCAGGGCCGCATAGTAGGCGCCCAGCTCGCGCGCCAGCACCGCGACCGACCAGAAGTCGCTGATGATGTGGTGCATCGTCAGCAGGAGGACGGACTCCTGGGCGGAGCGCCGGTAGAGGCGGACGCGCAGGAGCGGACCGGCCTCCAGGTCGAAGGGCCGGTTGGCCTCCTCGTCGAGGCCTTTCATCAGCTCGTCGTCGCTCCAGCCCGAAGCGTCCTCTTCCGTGAAGACCACGCCCATGTGCTCATGGACCTTCTGGACCGGCTCGCCGTCCTCCACCGCGAAGGTGGTGCGGAGCGCGGGATGGCGATCGACCAGGGCCTGGAACGCGGCCTGGAGGGCGCCGGACTCGACCGGCGAGACCACGCGCACGGCCGTGGGCATGTTGTACGCGGCGCTGCCGGGCTCCAGGCGCCAGAGGAACCAGAGCGCCTTCTGGCCGTCGGAGAGCGGGAACGAGCCGCTCTCCGGCCCGGTCGGCGCCACCGAGACCGGCGCCTCGGCCCTGCCCAGCCCGCCGGCCACCTGGTCCGCGATCTGGCCGAGCGTGATGCCGCCGAAAAAGCTTTCCATCGGCAGCGAGACGCCGGTGCGCGTCTCGATGTCGTGCATCAGCTCGATGGCCTTGAGCGAGTCGAGCGCGTAGTCGGCCACGGCGCGCGACGGCGAGATGTCCGACAGCCGGACGTTCGCGGCCGCGGCCAGCCGGCCGGCCAGCCAGAGGACCACGTCGTCGCGGTTCTTCAGCTCGGCCGGACCCGCATCGGCAACCTCTCCCGACGCCGCGCCGCCCTCCTTCCAGAGGCCGACGAGGTCGAGCCGGCCTTCGAGGAAGTCGGCCTTGCTCTGGCGGCGCTGGATCTTGCCGCTCGTGGTCTTGGGCACGCTGCCGGGCTTGATCAGCGCCAGCGCGTGGAGCTGGACCTCATGGTCGTCCGCGAGCGCCTTGCGCACGGCCGCGGCGATCTCGTCCACGTCGGCGGTGCGCGCCTCGCGCTGGACCTCCTGGACGATCACCAGCTTCTCTTCTCCATCCACGTCCACCGAGAACGCCGCGCCCGAGCCGGGTCGCAGCGCGCGATGGGCGCGCTCCGCGGTCAGCTCCAGGTCCTGCGGGTAGTGGTTCGTGCCCCGGATGATCACCAGGTCCTTCTGGCGGCCGGTGATGTACAGCTCGCCGCCCCAGAGAAAACCGAGGTCGCCGGTGCGCAGGAACGGACCCGCGCCATCCGTGGTGTAGGCGTGGAAGGTCTCCTCGGTCACGTCCGGCCGGTTCCAGTAGCCGCGCGCGATGCTGCCGCCCTTGACCCAGATCTCGCCCACCTGCCCTTCCGGCCGGCGCTCGCGGGTCTCGGGATCGACGATCACCGCTTCCAGGTCGCCCAGGATCCGGCCGCAGCCCACGAGGACGCGCGAGGGATCTCCCTCTCCTGCCGGCACGACGCGGTTCTTGCCCAGCTCGTCGGGTCGGAATGGGGTCGCCACGTGGCGCTCGTGCTTGGTGCCGGCCGAGACGATCAGCGTGGTCTCGGCGAGGCCGTAGCAGGGGTAGAGCGCCTCGGGCCGGAAGCCATAGGGCGCGTAGACCTTGGCGAACTTGCGGAGCGTCTCCTCGCGCACCGGCTCGGCGCCGTTGAAGGCCACGCGCCAGCTCGACAGGTCGAGCCCCTCGCGCTGCTCGGGCGATACCTTGTAGATGCACAGCTCGTAGGCGAAGTTCGGGCCGCCGCTCGTGTGGCCGCGGTACTGCGAGATCGCCTTGAGCCAGCGGACCGGGCTCTGGAGGAACGACACCGGCGCCATCAGCGTGCATGGCGTGCCCACGTACATCGACTGGATCATGTTCCCGATCAGACCCAGATCATGGTAGAGCGGCAGCCAGCTCACGCACGGCGTCTCGCCGTCGTGCTCGCAGGCGTTCTTGATCAGGTTTTCGTTGTGCAGCAGATTGCCGTGCGTGACCATCACGCCCTTGGGCGTGGCGGTCGAGCCCGAGGTGTACTGGAGGAAGGCGAGCGTGTCGCGGTCCACGCGCGGGTCCACCCAGCGGTCGGCCCACCCCTGATCGAGGTCGTCGGTCGTGCGCCAGGTCAGCGCCTTCAAGTCCGGCAGCTCCTCGACCCGGCGCTCGATCCCGGCGAAGACACCGGTCGTGGTGAGGGTCACCTCGGACTGGGCGTCGGACAGGATGGCGCGGATGCGCGGCATGGGCCGGTTCGGGCGCGGCGGATAGGCCGGCACGGCCACGATGCCGCCGTACAGGCAGCCAAAAAAGGCAGCCACGTAGTCCAGGCTCGCCGGATAGAGCAGCAACGCGCGGTCGCCGCGCTTGGAGAGGTCCTGGAGCAGCGCGCCGATGGCGCGGGCGCGGCGGTCCAGCTCGGCATAGGTGAAGGTCGCTTCCTCCACCTCGCCGTCCGCGAGGAAACGATAGGCAAGCCGGTCCGGCTGGCGCTCGGCGCGCCAACGCAGGACATCGACCAGGGAATTCAGACCGAAGGGGTTCGATTCGTGACTCATTTCGAATTGGGCCTGTGGTTGAGACGACCGGTGAACACGAAAAGGCGGAGTGGCCTGCCGCAGGGCGCCCGAGAGAGTACTTCAAACCCCCGGTTCCGTCCAACGGAAGCCGCCGTCCGCTTTTGCCTCACGGACGGCACCTAACCCATGTAGTGCCACGTCCGTGGTCAGACGGGACGAAAGCGCCCCGTCCTGCCGGGCCCCCGGGAGGGGTTCCCTGCCTTCCGACGGAAGGCTTCTCTTACATGACTTGTGCAAAAGGAGGAGATCGATGATTCTGAAACGTGCAATGCTGTGTGCCGCGGGTGTGCTGGGACTGCTGCTGGCCGGTCCCTCGGCGGCCCTACCCGGGATCACGTTCCAAGACATCGCCGCGAACGGCGGCGCGGGCTTCGACTTCAGCCATGCCCCCAGCACCCGTTACCAGTTCCTGCTCGACGCTCTGGCGAACGGGTTCATCGACGTGCCGACCGAGTACTTCCCGGCTCCGTTCAAGCCGAACGGCGTTCCGGGCGTCGCCATCTTCGACTACGACGGCGACGGCGACCTGGACGTCTACGCCAGCAACGGACCGGGAACGGCCAACTCCCTGTTCGCGAACCAGCTCGCCGACTCCGGGAGCCTCCAGTTCGTCGACCTGGCCCACGAGGCGGGCGTCGAGCTCACCGACCAGGACAGCCAGGGCGTCTGCTACGGCGACATCGACAACGACGGCGACAAGGACCTCCTCGTCCTCGGCTTCCTGGGGACCCACCACCTCTTCGAGAACAACGGCAACGGGACCTTCGCCGACATCACGGCGTCCAGCCATGTCAGCGGCCAGGACCTCAACGGCGTCTCCTGCGCCATGGGCGATGTCGACAACGACGGCCTCCTCGACATCGCGATCGCCAACACGTTCGACTTCACCCACCAGTTCGCGCTCACGACCCAGCCCTTCATCCACAACCAGCCCAACCTGCTGTACCACAACGACGGCAACAACACCTTCTCGGACGTCAGCGTCTCGTCGGGCATCCGGACCAAGGTGGTGTTCCCGCAGCACCCCGCCGACCTGAGCTGGTCCATCTCGATGGTCGACTACGACAAGGACGGCGACGTCGACATCTTCCTCGGCCAGGACATGCGGACGTCCGCGTTCCGAGACACCGTCCTGCGCCTCTACCGCAACGACGGCACCGGCCACTTCACCGACTTCACCGCCGACGCCCGTCTCAACGTCCTCGGCTCCTGGCGCGGCCTGACCTTCGGCGACCTCAACTGCGACGGCCGCATGGACCTCTTCGCGACCAACATCGGCGCCTTCATCTTCTTCCCGGGCCCCCAGCCGGGAAGGTTCTCGTCGGCCGCGTTCTTCCAGCAGGCCGACGGCACGTTCGTGCGGCAGTCCCTGAGCACGCTGGTCACCATCCCGACCGGATGGGGCGACTCGCTGTTCGACTACGACAACGACGGCGACCTCGACGTCGTTTTCTACGGCAACCAGGACTCCCCGCTGTTCTGGGACGTCTCGAACCCCGGCGTCGTCCTGGAGAACACGGGAAGCTGCTCGGGTAACTTCCAGTGGGACCAGAACGCGATCAGCCTGCGCCGCCACACCCGGCGGATCGTCGAGGGTCTCGCCACCGGCGACCTCAACGGCGACGGTTTCGACGACATCGTGAGCATCTCGAGCTTCAACGTCCCCGAGACTTCGACGCTCGCGCCGGACTTCACCAGCAACACGGGCTCGCCGTTCGACGCGACCGCGCTCGCGGTCTACGTCACGCTGCCGACCAGCAACCCCAACTCCTACCAGCACCAGGGCGACCTCGGGATCCCCGGCTCGCTCGCGGTCGAGATCAGCAGCGGCAACGGCAACAACTGGGCGAAGGCGAGCCTGGTCGGAACCGTCGGCATCACCTCCGAGGGCCGGGCGAACCGGGACGGCGCCGGCGCCGTGGTCTCCTACACCCGCCCGCTCTCCGACAACACGACCTCATCGGTCAGCAGACCGGTCGCCGGCGGCTCGAGCATGCTGTCTCAGGGCAGCCCGGAGCTCACCTTCGGTCTCGGCACCGGCCGACGCGGCCTGATCGAGGTGCTCTGGCCCGGCGGCACGAGGAACCGGCTCTACGACGTCCGCCCGGGCGAGCGGGTGAGCATCCCCGAAATCCCGTGCTCCTACGACGCGTCCTGGCAGAACCCCGGCGCCTACGTCACCTGCGTGGTCAAGTCGCTCGACGAGATCCGTGACGCCGGCCTCATCGACAACGCCGGTCGCGCCCGCCTGTTCCAGAGCGCCCTGAACGCCTACCACGACTATCACGGCATCCCGTTCTGAGCTGACTCCGTCCCACCACCCTCCGGCCCCCCTCGTCCGCCGCGGCGGACGGCGGGGGCCGGTCCGGCCTCATTTCTCCGGCGTCAGGGTCAACACCGACTCCGCCTGGGCCTTCGCGGCTTCGCGGCTGGCGAGCACCGGGTGATACTCGTTCGCCGCCCACATCCGGGCCTGGTCGTCGCGGTGGGGGTGGAACGGGAAAGCGGCCTGCCCGGTGCTGTTGACCGCGATCGAGCGGCTCAGGTCCGAGAGGTCCGCGATGAAGCGCTGAGACGGGCCGAAGCCCACCTCGAAATTCTGTTCGGGATCGCCGCCGTTGGCGTTGATCGTCGAGCCGTCGCCGGACAGCGGCAGGCTCGGGCTGTTGAAGATCCAGTTGAGCGGCGCGACCGGGCTCAGGCCGAGCGGCTGGTGCTTGAACGAGATCCTGTGCATTCCACCCCACTTCCAGTCCGCCGGGTCGCCGCCCTGCTCGTCCGACAACCATTTGACGGCCTCGGAGAAGCTGCGCCGCACGATGTCGTCGCGCGTCTCCACCTTGCCGGGCGTCCCCTTGTCGTCGAACCAGGGGTCGTTCGGCCGCTCCAGCATGCCCGCCACCATGTCGGACTGCATGAACACGAGGCCCTTCGAGGGTCCTTTCATCAGGTCGTCGCCCATCTCATCCTTGAAGGTGTCCGGCAGCAGAAAACGGAGCCATGCCGAGTAGATCGTGGGCGCGATCGAGTCCTTGTCGAACCGCAGGTCCCAGTCCCGGATTGCCGCCAGCGCCTTGTTCTCGGCGTCGGAGAGCTTCGCGCCCTGCATGGCCGCGAGCAGGCTCGGACGCATGCGTCCGGCCACGCTGAGCACCACGTCGGCCTGGAACTTCTTCATGTCGTCCAGAGTGGCCTTCGGGTTTGCCGCGAGCAGCTCGCCGATGCGGCGCGCCCGTTCCGGCGGCGGCCAGTCCTTCGTGAGCGTGAACGGGTAGCTGTCCGGCACCACCTTGTGGTTGGCGGACACCACGTAGCCGGCCGGCGGGTTGAGCTGGCTCGGCATGTCCTCGTAAGGGATGTAGCCCTGCCACTCGAACTGCCCGGTCCAGCCGGGCACGGGCTCCGTGCCGGCATGGCCGGACGCGCGCAGGGGCACCCGCGCGGTGGACTGGTAGCCGATGTTGCCGTCCACGTCCGCGTAGGTGAAGTTGAGGCTCGGCGTGTCCCACATCGAGAGCGCCTGGTGGAACTCCTGCCAGTTGCCGGCGCGGTCCACGGCCGAGATGGCGTCGAGCAGGCGGCTCCCCTCCTCCGCGGTCGCCCAGTGCAGCGCGAGCGGCCGGGGGTCCTTCCAGTCCGGCATCACCGAGCTGATCAGCGGCCCGTGGCGCGTGAAGCGCACCTCCAGGGTGACCGCCACCTTGTCCTTGACCGGGATCGCCTGGCGCTCGACGCGGATGTCCTCCCAGCGGCCCTGGAACAGCACCTTCTGCGGATTGGCCGGATCGTCCACTTTCTCGAGATAGACGTCCTGCACGTCGGCGTTCAGGTTCGTGACGCCCCAGGCCGCGCGCCGGTTCTGGCCCATGATGACGAACGGCAGGCCGCTCACCGAGTAGCCGGTCACGTCGAAGCGGCCGGCGTGCAGGCCCACCTCGTACCAGACCGACGGCATGCCGAGGCCCAGGTGCGTGTCGTTGGCGAGCAGCGGCTTGCCGGTGGCCGTGCGGCTGCCATGGACCACCCAGGAGTTGCTGCCCCAGACCAGCTCCGGCCGGCCGAGGGCCGGAATGTACGGCGCCAGGCGCCGCAGGAATTCATCGGACTGCCTGGACGCCACGTTGCCCGGTAATTGCAGAGCGGGCACCGGATTCGAAGGCGAGGGCACGATGAACGGCCCTTCCGCCGGATAGGGCGGGATGAGCTGGCGGATCTGCTCCGGCTTGAATTTCGTGGCCAGGCGCAGCCGGGCCAGCTCCAGCGGCATGTTGAGGCTGAGGTTCAGGCTGAGCGCGCGGCTCCAGGCCAGCGAGTCGATGGGCGTCCAGGGATCGGGATCGACGCGCAGGATCGAGAACTCGATCGGCAGCGAATTCTCGTGGGTCTTCAGGAACGCGTTCACGCCGGCGGTGTAGGCCTCCAGGAAGCCGCGGGTCTCGGGCGTCAGCCGGGCGAAGTCCTTCTCCGCGGCCCGGCGCAGGCCGAGCGTGCGCAGGTAGCGGTCGGCGGGCAGCGGCGCCTCGCCGATCAGCGAGCTGATCTTGCCGCTCGCCACCGTGCGGTTGAACTGCATCTGCCAGAGGCGGTCCTGGGCATGGACGTACCCCTGGGCCATGAAGAGGTCGCGCTCGTTCTGCGCGAACAGGTGCGGCACGCCCCAGCGGTCGCGCACCACCTCGACGGGCGCCGACAGGCCGGCGATCGCGATCGAGCCCTCCGCCTGCGGATACGAGCGGCGCACCTTCCAGTAACCCCACACGAGCACCACGATGAGCAGCGCGGCGAGCGCGAGCAGGAGAATCTTGATAGCCTTCCTGAGCCGTTTCATGGGCGTTGGATTTGACCTGTAATTGAGACAGACGGTAATCGCGAAACAATCGCGCGAAAGGACGGAGCCAGGCCGATGCGAGGCGCGGAGAGACTACTGCAAACCTCTCCGTTCCGTCCATTGCCGGCGACCGCCGACGGCGATCGGCGAACAATCGGCGGCCGGTCCGCTTTTGGCCGCCACGATGCACCTAAGAGAGTAGTGCCACGTCCACCCCAAGGTGGGACGGGCACGTCTTGCCCCGAAGGCCCGGACGACAGAAGTTGAAACCGCTCTTCAGGAGGGAGCAAATCGATGAACACATGCAGGTCGTTGGTCCGTACCGTTAGCGCCCTCGGGCTGCTGCTGGCGGGCTCCGCGTATGGAGTCACGTTCCAGAACGTCCCGCTCGACTTCAGCCATCAGCCGTCCACCCGTCTCCAGACCCTCATCGACTACTTCTCCGACGGCGTCATGGACGTCCCCACCGAGTACGTGCCGGCCCCCTTCAAGCCCTATGGCGTGCCGGGCGTCGCGATTTTCGACTACGACACCGACGGTGACCTCGACATCTACGTCACCAACGGTCCCGGAGGCGCGAACGGCCTCTTCTCGAACCAGCTCGTCGAGTCCCACAGCCTGGGCTTCGTGGACGTCGCCGCCGACGCGGGCGTCGCCCTGACCGACGTGGACACCCAGGGCGTCTGCTACGGCGACATCGACAACGACAGCGACCCCGACCTCCTGGTGCTCGGCTTCAACGGGGCGCACCACCTGTTCGAGAACGACGGCGACGGCACCTTCACCGACATCACCGCGACCAGTCACATCGCCGGCCAGACCCTCAACGGAGTCTCCTGCGCCATGGGCGACGTCAACGGCGACGGCCTGCTCGACATCGCCATCGCCAACGCCTTCGACTTCACCACCATGACGGCGATCACCTCGCAGCCGGTGGTCAACAATCAGCCGAACTCCCTGTTCCTGAACCAGGGCGGCAACACGTTCACGGATGCCAGCACCACCTCCGGCATCCGCAACAAGGTCACCGGCGCCAACTACCCGGCCGACCTGAGCTGGAGCGTGGCCCTGGTCGACTACGACGAGGACGGCGACGTCGACGCCTTCTTCGGCAACGACATGCGCGCCGGCGCCTTCCAGAACACCTTCATCTCGCTGTTCCAGAACGACGGCCACGGCCACTTCACCGACGTCACGGGCGCGGCCGGCTTCCCGAACGGCTCCTGGCGCGGCCTGGCCTTCGGCGACATCAACTGCGACAGCCGCATGGACCTGTTCGCGACCAACCTCGGCGACTACATCTTCTTCCCCGGCCAGGTCCCGGCGGGCGCCTTCTCCTCCGCCTGGTTCCTCC
>DATANP010000420.1:0-12346 GCA_036266195.1 Thermoanaerobaculia bacterium
GGCGGGGCCTCCTCCACCTTGCCCTCCGAAGTGGACGATCCACGACGAGGAGCCTTCAGCACTTGGATCGACTCGGCGGCCTCTTGTCCTATCTGCCCTTGAGCACTTCTATCATGCGGCGAGCCGCCGGCCTCTGGGCCGATGCTCGTTTCAAGGGGCTTCCCACGGGGTCATCTTTGGATGCGGATGTCATCCTGGCGGCTCAAGCCCTGGAGATCTCGGATGCCGCCGTGGTCACGGACAATCTGAAGCACCTCCGGCGCTTTGCTCCTGCCTACCGCTGGCAGGAAATTCCTCTGCCTTGAAAAAGATCTCCCGCACCTCGGACGGCGGCGCGGTCGTCCGGGCGCGGCTGATTGTGTCAGCAGTGCTGACACTCTTCTGCGAAGAAGGTTACTGGCCTGCCGACGGCAACGGCTTCACGCAGAGCACCTGGTCCGTCGTGCAGGGTACCAGGAACGGCGACCAGTCCGCGGGATTGACGGCCACGACCGCTCCCCGCCAAGTGCCATGGCTGTCCTTCGTCAGCTCCAGATAGCCGAACTGATCGACCGAGAAGCCTACGGCCGGCGCTCCGTCTACGGTCTGCGCGAAGGCGCCGGTCGGAGGGCTGGGATCCTCGACGATTCCGCTGATGCCCACCACCAGGGTCGGCGGACGGTGCGACGGGGCGGCGAAGGAGAGGGCCTCGAAGCGGTGCATGTGGCCGACGATGAGCTGGTCGAGACGGGGGAGGAGGGCTTCGCCGGTCTTGCCGCGCAGGGCGCACTGGAGCGTCTGGTTCATCTCCGCGTAGGGCACCGTGAGGCCGGTCTCCGGCTTGCCGTCGCAGCCGTAGAGGGGCTCCGCGTCGTCCGCGACGCCCCAGATGGGGCGGTGGCTCAGCAGCCAGGCCTTTTTACCGCGGAGCCGTTTCGTGGCGGCGGCGAGTTGGCGCTGGTAGACATCGACCAGGCCGGGCAACTGGTCGCAGGCGTTGGCCGAGTCGAGCACCAGCAGATCGAGGTCTCCCAGGTGGAGGACCTGGGGCTCGACGAGTTGGAGATGGGGGAGCGCGGGGCCTTCTCCGTCCTGCGACGGGCAGGCGAGCTGCTTGCCGCCGGACAGGTCCGAGCTGGCGTCGAGGAAGTAGAACCAGCCCGGGCCGCCGTGGCTGCAGAGCTCGTGGTTTCCCCTGGTGAAGACCCACGGCGCCGCGGTCAGGAGGGGGCCGGCCGGCTGGAAGAAGTCCAGCCACCAGGCGTCCCAGGTGTCCGCGTCCGGATTGTCCTTGCTGTTCTGGCTGTAGTAGGGACCCGGGAGGCCGCAGAGCTCGGAGGGCTCCGTGCCGTCGCCGGCGTCGTAGTACCAGCGCTGGACCTCCTGGCCGTCGACCGTGACCTTGAAGCCGCTCGGTGTGCCCCGGTAGTTGTAGTCACCGACGTGGAGCACCAGGTCCGGATGGCTGGCCGCGGCGGCCTTGGCCAGGACCGGGAGCGGCCACTGCGGGTCGTCGAGCCCGCACCCCGCCTGGTCCTTCGGCTTGCAGCCCGAGTCGCCGAGGACCGCGATGTGCGCGGGCCTGTCGGTCACCACGGGCAGCTTCGGGCCACCTTCGACCGCGAGCGAGCGGCCGAAAGGGTAGCGGGCCTCGCAGACCTGGACCTTGAAGCCGTGCGGATTGCGGCGCGGCTTCGTCGCGATCCTCTCCTTGCCGGCGCCGACCAGCGCCGGGCAGGGCTTGCCCGGATCGACGATCACCCGGGCGAAGGCGACGGTGCTTCCGCTCGGCGACTCCGCCAGCAGGACGTAGGCGGCGTAGGGCTCGGCGCGGAGCGCGCCGGCTGTCAGGCAGGTCAGAACGGCCAGGAGCGCGAGGAGTCTTCTCATGGCCGGTATCTTACCTCCGGCACGTCCTTGCCCGGTCGATACAACGGGCATTCCGGAAGCTGCCGGTCCACGGGCCGTGGCGCGGGCGGACGGTCGGTCGCGAAGGCGATCTGGAAGGGTCCGACGATCTGCTGGGTCTCCTCAAGGGTGCCGGCATGGCGCCACATCAAGTCGGGGCCGCGCAGGAGCTGGAGCTCGAACCGCAGCGGCGCCTCGGCTGGGATCAGCGAGTGGGCCTCGACCCAATAGAGGTAGGTCCCCGCGGGCGCCGTGCCGGTCGGCCAGTAGACGTTCTCCACCGGGTGCTCGCAGACGCGGTCGCTTCCCGCGTTGCAGTCCACGTCGAGCAGTCCGCCCGTCGTCGAGTCCCGCTGGCCGAAGAAGATGCAGGTGGCGGCTGGATCCTCCACGTACAGGTCGAGATCGGACTGGCCGTCCCACACCAGGCGAAACGCGATGTCCCCGGTCCCTGCCGTACGGCGTCCGGACACGGCGGTGCAGGCGGCGACGGCGAAGCAGGCGACGAGGCTGAGAAAGAGACAGGCCCGGTGCATCAGAACCCTCCTTGCTCCTGGCGAGCGGATCCGGCACGGAGCTTGAGACCGGCGAAGAGGAATTCTGGTTCCTGCCGAACCGAAACTCATCGGCTCACGGTGAGAGTCAGATCATAGTTGCTCCAGGAGGCGTTGTTGGCCTGGAACGTGTCCTTCGAGTCGCGCAGGTAGTAGGCCAGCCAGTAGGTGCCCGCGGGCAGGTTGCCGGGGATGCGGACCTTGCCGACGCTCACCTTCTTCGTGGCTCCGGACACCAGGGTGCCCGGCACCCGGATCGTCTTGACCTTCACGGCGCCCTCGAAGCTGAGGCGCTGCGGCGCGAGGTAGACCTCCACCTTCGGGCCGGCGAGGGCCACGGTGCCCACGTTCTCGATCTTGATCGGGCCGGTCAGGCTGAAGCTGCCGCCGGCCCTGGCGTTCGCGGCTTTCGGCGCGGCGGGAGCATAGGCGTTGAGGAAGCCGCCCCACGAGGTGACCCAGGAGCTGACGAGGCCGTCGCGGATCTTCACGCCCGGCGGAAACGCCTTGCGCACGGCCATGGCGTCGTCGGCGAAGATCGTCCCGAAGTAGTAGATCTTGGACTTGTACTGCATCACCGAGTCCCACCACGCCTCCTGGGTTTCGAACGGATGGTCGAGGCCCCAGGTGTGGCCGATCTCGTGGGTCATGACCTCCAGGAAGGAGTAGGCGCCGCCGCGGACCGTGGCCACCAGGGGGTCCAGGGTCCAGGACTTCGCGGGGTTGAGCGCCACGTCGGCCTCGACCACGGCGCCGTCCCGGCGGCGCACGAAGGCGACGCCCAGCACGCCGTCTCCGATGTCGCCCCAGGAGACCTGGAACTGGTCGGTCATCTGTTTGTCGTCCGGGAAGCCGGCGAGGTCGAAGACGCCGTTGCCGAAGCTCCAGGTATTCGTGGGGTTGGCCGAGACGCGGAAGAGGTCGCCCGCGTAGAGGTTCCAGTAGGCCATCCTCTCCTGGTCCACCGGCGAGAACGGGCTGCCGGCCGGGAGCGGGTTGACTTCGATCGGCGGGTGCGCCGGCTCCTCGTAGACGAACGGCTCCGCGACCCAGGTCTTGGCGGGCAGGGAGACGGTCACACTGGCGGCTGTCTGTTCCACGAGCGGCGTCCGGTCCACCAGATCGCGAGCGGCCGCGACAACCTCGTGGAAGTCCGGCGTCTCGCGGAAGACCCCCTGCCGGGCGCCGACGACCGGCGACAGGCTGGGGCGGTCGAGGCTGCCCAGGAAGAGGAGGTAACGCGCGCCGGTCTCCAGCGCGACGGCGGTGCAGACCTCGTCCGTGATGTCGCCGAGGGTCCCGCCGGGCATGGTGAGGGTGAAGCGGTCCGGCGCCTGGCCCCGGAGGCGGTCCTCGACCCGCAGCGTGTAGTCGGTCATCAGGAGGGTGTGCTTGCCGTTCCAGCGCACCTCCCGGCCTTCCACCACGGCGACGACGACGTTCGGGGACGCCGCCGCGAGCTCGCGGGAGCTGAGCTGCGCGACATGGGCACCAAGGGTGTCGGGGATCAGGAGGCTGACAAGCAGAACGGCCGCGAGCCTGGGCATCCGCTGCTCCTTTCGAGCCCCCCTGTGTCTCTCCCTGAAGACGGCAAAGGACCGACGGCCGTCGATTGTATCGCAGGCGGGGCGCGAGCCGGTGCGGGTAGACTAGAGACCATGATCCGGATGTCCTTCGCCGTACTCGGCCTGGCCTTGGCCGGCCCCGCCCTGGCGGCGGACGTGTTCGTGGACGCGGCCCAGGAGAGCGGCCTCGGCTTCGTCCATGTCAACGGCGGGAGCGGCGAGATGTACTTCCCCGAGATGATGGGCCAGGGCGGGGCGCTGTTCGACTACGACGGCGACGGCGATCTCGACGTGTACTGCGTCCAGGGCGGGAAGCTCGGTCCGGGCCGGCCGGAGCCTCTCCGCGGCCGGCTGTACCGCAACGACTCGATGCGCTTCGTGGACGTGACCGAGGCGAGCGGGCTGGGGGTGGAAGGCTATGGCATGGGGGCGGCCACGGGGGACTTCGACAACGACGGCTGGGTCGATCTCTACCTGACGGCCTACGGGCCGAACCGGATGTACCGCAACAACGGGGACGGCACGTTCTCGGATGTCACCGAGCGGACCGGGACCGGCGACCCGCATTGGAGCATGAGCGCGGCGTTCTTCGACTTCGATCGCGACGGCTGGCTCGATCTCTACGTGGCGAACTACGTGGACTTCTCCGTGGAGAAGAACCCGAAGTGCTTCGCCCCGAGCAGCCGCCGGGACTACTGCGGGCCGGCGGACTTTCCGCCCCTGCGCCACACGCTCTACCGCAACCGGGGGGACGGCACGTTCGAGGACGTGTCGGTCCGCTCCGGCGTGGCCCGCCAGCCGGGGCCGGGCCTGGGGGTGATCGCGTTCGACGCGGACCGCGACGGCTGGACCGACCTGTTCGTGGCCAACGACGGCGCGCCGGGCTTCCTCTGGATGAACCAGAAGGACGGCACCTTCCAGGATGACGCCCTGCTCGCCGGGGTGGCGGTGAACCGCCGCGGCCAGGCCGAGGCCGGAATGGGGGTGGATGCCGGGGATTTCGACGCGGACGGCGACGAGGACCTCTTCGTGACCCACCTGACCGGCGAGACCAACGGGCTGTACGTCAACGACGGGACCGGCCTGTTCGAGGACCGCTCCGCCGAGAGCGGCGCGGCGCAGGGGTCGCTGCCATTCACGTCGTTCGGGACCGGGTGGATCGACTACGACAACGACGGCTGGCTCGACCTCTTCATCACCAGCGGCGCGGTGCGCATCCTGGAGCCGCTCGCCCAGGCCGGGGACCCCTATCCTCTCTCGCAGACGGACCAGCTCTATCGCAACGTGGGAGGCCGGCTCGAAGAGGCGACCTCCACGGCCGGCGCGGTCTTCCGGAAGCCGGGCGTAGGGCGTGGGGCGGCGTTCGGAGACGTGGACAACGACGGCGACACGGACGTGGTGGCCTTCTACAGCAACGGTCCGGTCCGCCTCCTCCTGAACCAGGTGGGGAACCAACGGGCGTGGATCGGGGTCCAGGCCGGCGCTCCCGGCACGAAGGTGGAGGTCGGGAAGCTCTGGCGCCGTGTCCATACGGATGGCAGCTATGCTTCGGCGAGCGATCCGCGGGTGCTGGCCGGGTTGGGGGAGATGAAGGAGGTTGTGGTCCGGATCCATGGTGCCGGAAAGGTGGAGGAGTGGCGCGGGGTGCCGGCGGGACGGTATCTGATCAAGGAGCCCTGATGTTGAAGACGTTGCTTCTGCTCGCGCTGATGGCTGCGGACCTGAAACCCATCCCTCACCCCAGCCTCTCCGGCCTGGACCCGGAGGTGGCGGCGCAGCTCCAGGACGCCCGTGCCCTGGTGGATGGCCTGATGACCCAGCAGGTGCCGCCGGAGGAACTGACGGATACGTATGGCGAGCTCTGCCGTCTGTACCACGCCTATGGGTTCCTCGACTCCGCGGCTCCCTGCTATGCCAACGTCGTGCAACTGGCGCCACGCGACTTCCGGTGGTCCTACTACCTCGGCCGGGTGCTGCAGGACCAGGGCAAGCTGGCGGAGTCCGAGGGGGCGTACCGCCGGGCCCTCGACCTTCAGCCGGCCTATGTACCGGCAAAGGTTCACCTGGGGGAGATCCTGCTGGCGGGCAACCGGACCGACGAGGCCGAGGCCGTGCTCGGCCAGGCCCTGGCCGCCGATGCGAAGAACGCCGCGGCCGAGGCAGCTCTCGGCGAGGTCTTCCTGTCGCGCCGGCAGTATGCCGAGGCGGCCCGGCATCTGGAGGCCGCCCTGGCCGCGGCTCCGGCGGCCGACCGGCTCCATCATCCCCTCGGGCTGGCCTACCGGGGGCTGGGAGACATGGACAAGGCGCGCGAGCACCTGGAGAAGGCCGGCAAGGTCGGGGTGAAACCGGCCGATCCGCTGACGGACGAGATGGAGGCGCTCCGTCAGGGCTCGACCGTCCATACCCTGAGAGGCCGGGTGGCGTTCCGCTTCGGCCGGTACCAGGATGCCGCGGCCGAGTTCCGCAAGGCGGTCGAGGCGCAGCCGGACAGCGTGCCGGCGCGGATCAACCTGGCCGCGGCCCTGGCCGAGGCCGGGGATCGCAAGGGAGCCGTGGAGCAGCTCCGGGAGGCCCTCCGGCTCGCGCCCGGCAACGCCACGGCGCACTTCAACCTCGGCACCCTGATGGCCCTGGAGGGGCAGGCGGCCGGCGCCGTGGTCCATCTCCAGGAGGCGGTACGGATCGATCCCAACGACGCCCCGGCCCGGATCGCGCTGGCCGAGGTGCTGGCGAAGGACGGCCGGCCCGGGGAGGCCCTCGCGCAGTATGAGAAGGCTGTGGGCCTCGCGCCGCAGGAGGAGCGCGGCTGGCTGGGGGAGGCGGGCCTGCTGGTCGATCTCGGGCGGCTCAAGGAGGCGAAGGACGTGCTGGAGACAGCGTACGGCAACCTGCCGACGAGCGGCCTGATCGCCCATGCCTTCGCCCGCTTCCTGGCCTCCTGCCCGGACCTGAGCCTGCGCGAAGGCCGGCGGGCGGTGGAGCTGGCCTCGAAGGTCTACACCGCCATGCCCACCTCGACCCATGCGGAGACCGCGGCCCTGGCTCTCGCCGAGGCGGGCAACTGCGAGAATGCCGCGGAGTGGCAGAAGAAGGCCATCGAGGCCGCCCGCAAGGAGGGGCCTCCGGAGCGGATCAAGGAGATGGAGGCGGACCTGAAACGGTATGAAGCCGGGGGAGCATGCCGACCATGAGCAGAGAAGAGATACCAGGCGATCTCGTCAAGCTGTGCCCGCAGTGCGGAAGCGAGTACCAGTTGCAGATGGAGCGCTGCCTGGACTGCGATACGCCCCTCGTCCATGGCGTCGAGGGCCAGGGCGCCGCCATCGGGGTTCCGGACGAGGCGTCCCACGACATCAGGACCTATCCCCAGGATTGCGTCCACCTCCGGACCGCGCCGCCCCGCTGGATCGGCCGGCTCTCCGAGGATCTCGACGAGGCCGGCATCCGTCACTGGGTTGCGGCGCCCGAATGGCGGCGTGACCCGAGCCTCTGGGTCCTGCCCGCCGACCTGGAGGCGGCCAAGGTGATCGACCGGGAGCGCTACGCGATGGAGATGCCGGAAGTGTGGACGGAGCCCGAGGACGCCCGTCCGCAGAGGCCGGCCCGGCGCCTGGACGCCTCCGCCTACGATTCCGAGACGAAGGTCTGCCCGAGCTGCGGCGGGGAATACCAGCTCTGGGCCGAGACTTGCGCGGACTGCGGAGTCCCCCTGGTCCGTCCCTGGGACCTGGACTCGGCCCGCGAGAACGAGCCCCGGGTCGCGGCGGCGCCTGTCCCTGTCCAGGCCGGGGATTCCAAGGCCTGCCCGGCCTGCGGCGAGCGCGTGCCCGAGGGCGCCGACGAGTGCCCCGGCTGCGGTCTGACGCTGGCCCAGCCCGAGGCCTGTCCCAACTGCGGCGCGGAGCTGAGCCCTTACGCGTCGGGTTGCCGGCTGTGCGGCTTCGAGCTTTTCGGGAGCGTGGAGGACTGATAAACGCAAGGGCTCTTTGAATCGTAAAATAGGGCAGGAGGATCATCCTCATGTCCAAGCTGGCAGTCCGCAGCCTCCTGCTCCTTCTCTTCCTCTTCCTCTCCGCGGCGGTCCAGGCCGCAGACGTCCAGGGTGAATGGCGCCGCCTCGGCCCGGAAGGCGGGTCGGTCTTCGACCTGGCCTTCTCGCCTTCCTTCCCCCGGGTGCTCTATGCCAGCGTCGAGGGCCAGGTCTACCGCAGCGCCGACGGCGGAGGCTCCTGGACGCTCACGAACCTGGGCGACAGCCGGCTGCCGGTGACCGGCCTCGCGGTGGACCCGGCCAACCCGTCCAGGCTCTACGCCGCCCGGCCGGACGGTTTCGTCCGCAGCCTGGACGGCGGAAACACCTGGCAGAAGACCGGCGGGTTCGGGCGAGCCTTCGACGTCGCCGTCAATCCCCAGGTGGCGGGCATGGTCTTCGCCGCCACGGCCACGGGGCTCTACCGGTCGACTGACTCCGGGGCGACCTGGAAGCCGTTCCGGCTCAACGGCCTGCCGCAGAAATTCCGCGCGACGCTGGTGGTGATCAACCCGGCGTCCCCTCGCGAGATCTTCGTGGCCACCGAAACTCCCGGCGGTGTGAAGGGCCTCTTCCGGAGCACCGACGCCGGCGCCTCCTGGCGGCCGGCCGACTCCGGGCCTCTCAAGGGCAAGCAGGTCCTGGCTCTCGCCAAGGTCCCGAAGTCCGTGCTCTACGCCGGCACCGCGGACGGTCTCTACAGGGGCAGCCAGGGGGGCGGGAGCTGGACGAAGACCGGGCCGGCCGGGACCGGCCGCGTCCTGGCCCTGGCGATCACGAACAACGGCAAACGGGTCTATGCCGGGACCGAGAAGGGGCTGTTCCGCAGCCTCGACTCCGGAGCGACCTGGGCCCGGGTCTCCCAGGGGCTCCCGGAAGGCGGCGCCGTCACCTCGCTCCTGGTGGCTCCGGACAACTCTGTGCTTGCCGGGGTCTCTGCGGAATTCCGGCGGGGCGGCGTGTTCAAGAGCACGGACGCGGGGACCTCCTGGACGTTTCTCGGCTCCGGGATGACCGCCACGACCGTGACCTCCATCGCGTTCGGAGAGCCGGGCACGATCTGGATCACGGCCAACGGCGCCCTCTTCCGGAGCGCCGACCGGGGGGCGACCTGGACCCGCATCCGGCCGGGCCCGCCCACGGCCTCCTACCCGACCTCGGTCGCGGTCGATCCGGTCGATCCCTCCTACGTCTACGTCGCGCTCCGGGACGGGACCCTGCGGCGGAGCGCCGACGGCGGTGCCACCTGGACGGCGGTCGATCCGCACGTCGACACCTTCCTCCTCCCCCTGACGATCGCGATCGATCCGGAGACCCCGTCGACCCTGTACCTGGCCAGCTCCAGCATCGTCCGGAGCACCGATCACGGGGCGACCTGGACGCGGCTCGAAACCTATGCCGAGGACGTCTTCCTGGACTTCGTCGTCGCCCCCTCGGACCCCCGGACGCTCTACGCGTTCCGCGGCGTGAGGATCCTGCGGAGCACCGACGGCTGGGCCAGTTTCAACCTGGTCACCTATCCCCGGAGCTTCCAGGCCTACGCCCTCGCCGTCGATCCGCTGGTGTCCACGACCCTCTACCTCGCCACGGTGGAGGGCGTCTATACGTCGACGGACGGCGGGCGGACCTGGAACCTGCTCAGCAGCGTGTTCGGGAACCAGCGGACCTTCCCCCTGGAGACGGACCCCGCCGGCCGGCTCTACGCCGGGGTCTGGCTCAACGGCCTGTACTCGATCGCGCCAGGGGACGGCTCCTGGTCGCGCCTGGCGGGCTCCGGGCCGTGGGAATTCAGGACCGTGGCCTTCGATCCGCACGATCCATGTAGGATCTATGTCGGAGCCGTAGGCCAGAGTCTGCTCGTCTTCACGAAGTCCGGCACGTCCGAGTGCCCGGGAGGGCCATGAGAGCGAAACACGTCCTGCCGATCCTGCTCCTCCTGGCGGCGCCCCTGGCCGCCCAGGTGAATTCGGCTCCCGGCGAGTGGCGCAGTCTCGGTCCGGACGGCGGAGAGATCTTCGACCTGGCCGTCGCTCCGAGCAACCCGAGGGTGGTGTACATCCTCTCCCAGACGGTCTACCGGAGCCTGAACGGCGGGGCCACCTGGGCCTATAGGAGCGACCAGCCGTATCTGGGCCAGCTGACCGTCGACGCGGCCAACCCGTCCCTGGTCTACGCCACGGACGGCGACGTCTACCGGAGCCTGGACGGCGGGGTGACCTGGGTGTCGCTGTATCCCGGACCCGCATCCGGCGTCCGCCAGGTGGTCGCCCACCCCAGGATCGCGAACACGCTCTTCGCCGTGACGGTCGAGGGGCTTTTCCAGTCCGCCGACGCGGGATTGCACTGGAAGGCCGTCCGGGGCGGGCTGCCGGAGGACCTCTCCGGGGAGATGATGGTCATCGACCCTGTCTCGCCGCGCCGGATGTATCTGGTAATGGAAGACAACAGCTCGGGGAAGGTCTTGTTCAAGAGCCTCGACGGCGGGCTCTCCTGGCAGCCGATCGACGACAGCTTCATCTCCGGAGGCTATGTCACCGCGTTCTTGACGGACCCGCGGTCCCCCCGGACCCTGTACGCGGCCGTGGGAGACGTCGTCTACAAGAGCACCGACGGCGGCGCGGCCTGGAAAGCGGCGGGGACCGGATTGGAGGGCTCCGTCCTCGCCCTGCTGATCCCCCATGACCGGCCGGGCTCGGTCTATGCCGGGACCGACAAGGGCCTGTTCCTCAGCCTGGACGGCGGAGCGACCTGGCTCCGCCAGCCCCTGGGAAAGTCCCCGCCGGGCAGCGTCTCCCATCTCGTCGCCTCCGGACAGGCGCTCCTGGCCCTGGTCGAAGGGACCGGCCAGCGCATGGGCGTCTACAGGAGCCGGGACGGGGGGCGCTCGTGGGACTTTTCCAGCCGGGGCCTCCACCTGACGGACGTGACCGACGTCGACTTCGGAGCGCCGGGCACGATCTGGTGCGTGGCGGACTGGAATCTCTTCCGGAGCACCGACGACGGGCTGGCCTGGCGCCGCATCCAGCCCGATCCGGTCCGCTCCCATGTGCCCGTCCAGGTGGCCGTCGATCCGACCGACCGCTCGAACGTGTTCGTCGTGGGCTCCGACAAGACGTTCTGGCGCAGCGGCGACGCGGGCGCGACCTGGGAGGCCGCCGGCAACGCCGGGCTGAAGGTCTACGATCTGGCGGTCGATCCGCAGACCCCGTCCACCCTCTACGCCTCCGGCGCCCAGGGGATTTCGAAGAGCACCGACCGCGGAGACACCTGGACCCTGCTGTCCGCGGAGCCGGCCTTGTACTACGAGATCCACATCGCCCCGTCCTCGCCCTCGACGCTCTACGCGGTGGGGGAGGTGGGGGACTTCCAATGGCTCCTCGTGCGGAGCACCGACGCCGGAGCCACCTGGACGCGGATGGATTTCGAGGGCAAGGGCATCCTCGAACCCAGCCTGGCCGTCGACCCCTTGGCGGCGGCGACCGTGTACGCGACCGACCGCGGGTACATCTACAGGTCGACCGACGGCGGGAACACCTGGAGCCAGACCGGCAAGCCGCTGGACGGCAGCTTCGTCTATCCGCTGGCGATCTCCGGCACCGGACGGCTCTATGCGGCGTCGTGGAGCGGCGCCGTCCTCCTCTACACGTACCCGGACGGCAACCCGTACGGGGACCCCCTGGGAGACCGGTACTTCTTCTCGACGTTCAGCTCCCTGGCTCCCGATCCGCACGACCCGTGCCGCATCTTCGCCGGGCCGTCCGGCCTGGGCCTGTACGTCTTCCGCCACACCGGAATTCCCGGCTGCCAAGGAGAGCCATGAGAGCGAAGCACGTCCTGCCTTCCCTGGTCGTTCTCCTCCTGGTCCTCTCGGCGGGGCCCCTGGCGGCCCAGACGGGCAGGATCCCGGGCGAGTGGCGCCGTCTCGGTCCGGACGGCGGAGAGCTGTTCGACCTGGCCGTCGCTCCGGGCGACCCGAATGTGGTGTACGCCCGATCCCAGACGGTCTACCGGAGCCGGAACGGCGGGGCCACCTGGGCTCTCATGAACGGCGACAAGTATCTGTATCAAGTGAGCGTCGACGCGGTCAACCCGTCCCTGGTCTACGGGGCGGCCGGCGAGGCCTTCCGGAGCCTGGACGGCGGGGCGACCTGGGAGCCGCTGGAAAACCCCGGGCCCGGTGCCGGCATCCTCCAACTGGCCGCCCATCCCAGGATCGCGAACACGGTCTTCGCCGCGACGGACGAGGGGCTTTTCCGGTCCGCCGACGCGGGGTTGCACTGGAAGGCCGTCCGGGGCGGGCTGCCGGA
>DATANP010000421.1:0-3830 GCA_036266195.1 Thermoanaerobaculia bacterium
TCGCTGGGCGTTCTTCTTCATGAGATGATCGCCGGCCAGCATCCGTTCCCCGGCTCCGATTCGCTGGCCGGCGGTCCCCTACCCGTCCCCGGAGACATTCCTCCCGAGCTGTCCCGCATCGTGGGCCGCGCCCTGGCGCCGCGGCCCGGCGAGCGCTACGAGTCCGCGAGCGAGATCCGCTCCGACCTGCGCGCCGCCGTGGGGACCGGCGAGATGCCGACGCACGTGGACTCCGGCCTGCGGCGCCCGCCCCGGCCGCGGCTGGACGACCCCTCCCGCCACGCGTCGAGCCCGATCGGCCGGGCGATCGGCCACTACGTCATCCGCGAGCACCTGGGCGGCGGCGGCATGGGAGTGGTCTACAAGGCCGAGGACACCAAGTTGGAGCGCACGGTCGCGCTCAAGTTCCTGCCGCCCGAGCTGACCCGCGACCCCATGGCCAAGGCCCGCTTCCTCCAGGAGGCCCGGGCCGCCTCGGCGCTCGACCACCCGAACATCTGCACCATCCACGAGGTGGACGAGACCGAGGACGGCCACCTCTATCTCGCCATGCCGGCCTACGACGGCGAGACCCTGAAACGCCGCATCGAGCGCGGTCCCCTGCCGCTCGCCGAGGCCGTGGACATCGCCATCCAGATCGGCCAGGGACTGGCGAAGGCCCACCGCCAGGGGATCGTCCACCGCGACATCAAGCCGGCGAACCTGATGATCACGGACGACGGCCTCGTCAAGATCCTCGACTTCGGTCTCGCCAAGCTGGCCGGCGCCGCGGGCCTGACCCGCGCCGGCTTCTGCCTGGGCACCCCGTCCTACATGTCCCCCGAGCAGGCCCGCGGCGAGGTCGATCATCGCACCGACCTCTGGTCCCTGGGCGTGGTCCTCTACGAGATGATCACCGGCCGGCCGCCGTTCCGGGCCGACACCGACCAGGGGATCATCTACGCCCTGCTCACCGAGGAGCCGGAGCCGCTGCGCAAGCTGCGGCCCGACGCGCCGGCCGAGCTGGAGCAGATCGTCCGGAAGATGCTCGCCAAGGACCCCGACGCGCGCTACCCGAGCCTGGAGCCGGCGCTCGCCGACTTGCGCCAACTGACGGGCGGGATGAGCACCCTGAGCCGGGTGTCGCTCCTGCAGCCGGCCGTGGGGCGGCCATCGCGCTGGAAGGCCTCGGCCATCGCCTCGATCGCGGCCCTGCTCCTGATCGTGGGCTTCCTCCTGTTCCGCGGGCTGGGCGGCGACGGCCTGGGCGGTGAGAAGCCGGTCCAGCGCACGAACGAGTCGCTGACCGACCTGGAGGGGCGCGAGACCCACCCCAGCCTGTCGGCGGACGGCACCTTCTTCGTCTATGACCGGGAGGTGGGCGACAACGCGGACATCTTCTGGCAGCGGGTCGGGGGCGGCAATCCGCGCAACCTCACGGCCGACTCGCCGGTCGACGACTCGCAGCCAGCCCTGTCGCCGGACGGGCAGCGGATCGCCTTCCGCTCGGAGCGCGACGGCGGCGGCCTCTACGTCATGGGGGCCACCGGAGAGTCGGCGGTCCGCCTCGTGAGCGAGGGGGACGATCCCGCCTGGTCGCCGGACGGGACCTGGATCGTCTATGCCACCGAGGGGGTGTCGGACCCGCGGCGGCGCTCCAACACGAGCACACTGTCCCGCGTGCGGGTGGCGGACGGCAAGATCGAGCCAATCGAGACCGGAGGGGACGCGGTGCAGCCGAGCTGGTCGCCGAACAACCTCCGCATCGCCTACTGGGGCCTCACCGCGGGCTCGTCCAAGCGGATCATCTGGACCATCCCGGTCGGCGGGGGAGACCCCGTGGCGGTCACGGATGGCGCCGCGATCGACTGGAACCCGGTCTGGTCGCCGGACGGGCGCTACCTTTACTTCGTCAGCAACCGCAACCTCTCGATGACCCTCTGGCGGGTGCGCATCGACGAGCGTTCGGGCCGGGTCCAGGGCAATCCCGAGGACCTGACCACGCCGGCCGAATGGAGTGGATTCCTCAGCGTGGCCGGCGACGGCAAGCAGATCGCGTACGCCACCCGCGACGACAAGGCGAACCTGGAGCGGGTCGCCTTCGACCCGGCGACGGGCCGGGTGACCGGCGAGCCGCAGCCGGTGACCCAGGGCTCGCGCATGGTGCGGTCCTCCGATGTCTCGCCCGACGGCCGCTCGATCGTGTTCGACACCTCCCTGCCGCAGGAAGACCTCTACATCATCGGCGCGGACGGCGAGGCGATGCGGCAGCTCACCAACGACGCCGCACGCGACCGGGTCCCCCGCTGGTCGCCGGACGGCCAGCGCATCCTCTTCTACTCGGACCGCGGCGGCAGCTACCAGGCCTGGTCGATCCGGGCCGACGGCGGCGACCGCCAGCCTCTCACCTGGCTGGAGAAGGACCGGGTCGTGGACTCGATCTGGATGCCGGACAGCCGGCGGATCGTGGTCCTCCTCACCGGCGGCCCCGCCCTGATCGACCTGTCGAAGCCGCTGGAGCAGCGGCGGCCCGAGCCCTTTCCGGGCGCGGTCCAGGGCAACGAAGTCTTCATTCCCACCTCCCGCAGCCGCGACGGCAGGTGGTTCGTGGGAGAGGTCCAGAGGCTGGGAGGGACGAAGCTCGGGATCGGCCGGTACTCGATCCCGGACCAGCGCTATGAGCGGCTCCAAGGCGGCGGTACGCTTCCGGTCTGGGTCCGCGACAGGATCCTCTACCTCGAAGGGGGGAAGGTCTTTCTCCTCGATCCCGAGACCCGGTCGAGCCGGCTGATCCTGGCCCCGCCGCCGAACACCAACTCGGTGTTCAAGCAGCTCAGCTCGTCCCCCGACGGCCGCACCCTGTACCTCCTGCGTTCCAGCGACGAGGGCGACATCAAGCTGCTGCGGATGCAGTAGGCCTGGCGTGTCTGCTAGGCTTTTTCCGTATCCTAGGCAGAACGATCCCCCGGCCCCACGCGCCGGACTGTTTTGGCAATACCCCTTTGAGGAGGTGAGAGGATGGCTTTCAAATTCAAGGACCTGATGATCAATGTGACCTCGGGCGGTGGCGGGGGAGACACCCCGATCTGCACCTATGACACGGTGGATCCGAAGCCGGCTGGTGCTGCTGCCAGGGGGATTACCTGCACCTACGACACCATGGATCCGGCCGGCCAGGCGAAGACCTGCACGTATGACACGGTGACGGGCCAGGCGGCTCCCGACATGGTGGGCATCCGCGGGCGGTACACGGGAATCTGCACCTACGACACGGTGCGGCCCGACGCCTTCGCCGCCACCGTGACCACCGTCACCACCGTGACCACCCTGCTCGCCGCCGTCGGCGGCGGGGGCTCGGCCAGCCTGGCGCAGCTCAAGTCTCAGCTCCAGCAGGCCCTGGCCGACGTCGAGCAGCGCGAGCGCGCTCAGGAGGCCGCCGGCCTGCCGCAGACGGTCGAGGAGGCCGACGACCTCGAGCGCCGGATGGAGGGCGCGCTCCAGGAGCTGCGGGAGCACCGCAAGAGCCTGGAGAAGGGCGCCAGGAAGGGCGCTTCCAAGGCGAGCAAGCCCAAGAAGTAGTGTTCCGCGGGGGCCAGGGGCCCGGCTCTGCTAGACTGTTGTGGAAAAGCAGTCCAGAGCCGTCATGGAAAAGCCGTCCCCGGCCCCCCTTCGGGACCCCCTAGAGAGCCTTCCGGAATTTCCGGAAGCGACCCAACTCGCCATCCCGGTGGCCCAGCCGTCGTCGCTCCGCCGGCCGCCCCGTTCCAGCCCGTCCGAGCACGACCCGATGATCGGCCGCGAGGTCGATCACTACCGCATCCTCGGCCATCTCGGCGGCGGCGGCATGGGAG
>DATANP010000422.1:0-20987 GCA_036266195.1 Thermoanaerobaculia bacterium
AGGTACGGGCGGCGCTCGGTTATGACCAGTTGAACATCGTCGGCGGCTCCTACGGCACACGCTCCGAGCTGATTTTCATGCGCCGCCATCCGTCGAGCGTGCGGACGGCGACGCTCTTCCGCACGGTCGCGAACGACGCGACCACGCCGCTCCAGTTCGCGCGGATCACCCAGAACGCGCTCGACGGCCTGATCGCCGAGTGCGCCGGCGACGCGGAGTGCCACAAGGCATTTCCCCGGCTGCGCGAGGAGGTCTCGGAGATCCTGGCGCGGGCCGGCAAGGAGCCCGTCCATGTCCAGGTGACCGATCCCAAGACGGGCAAGCCTTTCGATCTGCGGCTCACCCGCTTCGGCGTCGGCCAGACGCTGCGCTACATGCTCTACAGCACGGACAGGGCGGCCCAACTGCCGCTCTATGTCCATCTTGCGGCCCAGGGCGATTTCAAGCCGCTGGCCGGGTTTGCCGTCGACAATGGCGGCATCGAGTCCCCCGGTTATTTCCTTTCGGTCACCTGCTCCGAGGACGTGGCCTTCATCCGCGAGGAGGACATCGCGCCGGCCGTCGCCGGGACCTTCCTGGGCGACACCCGCATTCGCGAGCAGCAGGCGGCGTGCAAGGCCTGGAACGGCGCGAAGCTCGGCCGCGAGCACCAGGCGCCGACGGTCTCCGACGTTCCCACGCTCATCATCTCGGGCGAGCGCGACCCGGCGACGCCGGCCAGCGACGGCGAGAAGACGGTCCGCAACCTCCGCCACGGCATCCACCTGGTCGTCGCCGACGGCTCGCACTCCAACAACGGCATGAAGGGGCAGGACTGCGAGCTTGAGCTGATGGTGAAACTGATCGAATCCGGCACGACCGAGGGGCTCGACACCTCCTGCGTGGCGAAGATGGAGCGGCCGGCGTTCGCGCTCAGCGTGGGAGATCCCGAGGTAGCTCTGGCGGCGGCCGATCTGAACCGCCTGACCGGCACCTATCGCGAAGAGTCAGGATTCGAGGTGAGCTTCGACGTGGTCGATGGCAAGCATCTGCGGGCCAGTTTCTCGGATGGACAGCCTCCGCTGGTCTTCGTGCCGACCTCGCCGACCCGGTTCCGTGCGCCCTATGGCGGGCTCGGGATCACGTTCCGGGTGGAGGAAGGGAAGGCCGTCGGCGTGGGTCTGGAGCAGGGCGGCCAGAGCCAGGGAGGGGAGCTGAAGCGGGTGCGTTGACCCCGATGAGACATGCCCGGCTGCCCGAAGGGACAGCCGGGCGTCTCTGCCTCGCCGCTCAGATCCGGGTGAAGGTGATGCGGGCCACTGGCATGGACTTTCCATCCTTCTGGAAGTGCCGGCTCATGTTCGGGGTAGTGGGCTTCTTGGGGTTGTTGTCCTTGTCGTCGGCCAGGTAGGTGGTGCCGTCGTCGCCGCCGGAATCCCAGGCCTGGACGTCCACGGTCTTGCTCGGCACCCAGGAGCCGTTCTCCATCAGGTTGACGTCGGACACGCCCGCGAACCAGTCCGGGCTCGGGGCGATCATGGCGACCATCGACACCATGGGGTGGGCATCGTCCACGGAGACCTCGGTCTTCGCGGTCTGGGAGAAATCCTTGAGGGGATCGGATTCGCTCAAGGCCAGCGCCTTGCCGGCGGCGATGGCGTCGTTGATCTCCGTGCTCAGCGGATCGTGCTTGCCCTCTTCCGAAAGACGCTCGAGCCCCGGCGTCGGCATCTGGCCCTCCATGAAAAGCTGGAAGTCGGCGTTGTGCGCGGTGCCGATCAGGCCGGAGAAATGCGGCTTGTGGATCAGCGAGTCGTCCGGATATTCGAACGGGAAGCTCTCCTTGGTCCACAGCGGAGTGAATTCGACGCGATATTTGACAGGTCCGGCCATGGCCGCCTGCGTTTCGGCGGGCATGGGGGTGGCGGTCGCGGTCTCCTCCTGGGCGGCCGGCTTGCAGGCGCCGAGCACAGACAACATCAGGACGGCCAGCAGAGTGGCTTGTCGTTTCATGGCATATCTCCTCTCGAAAGGTCAGCAGGTGCTACGACTTGAAGGCCTCGTTCGTGTTCGGTGATCAGGACATCGGCGCCATGGCGGGCAACCGCCGCCGGACGGCTGCCGGAGGGCAGGCTCCAACCCGCGGCCAGCGTGGGCAGGCCGGAGCCGTCCAGTCGATACCGGAGCACGGCCGGGTGCGGACCGGCGCGCAGAACGTCGAGCTCGCCGCCGGAAACGATCGCGTCGATCGCCGGCTGCGCCCGGCGGTCGCGCTGCAGCAGGCGCGGATGATCCGGATCGGCGAGATCGATCACATTCATTCCGCCGCCGTCGGCCACATACACACGGTCGCCATTCCAGGCTGCGGTCAGGGGAAAGTGCGCGGGTTTGAAACCGCCTTCGGTGAAGCCGGCATTCTTCAATCCGAGCTGGCCCCGGGCCTTCAGACGCAGCGGCCGGCGCTGGATCTCCGCGAACGTGATAGCGAAGTCCGGGCCGAAGGTATGGGTGGAGATCGCGGCCATCCGGCCGTCCGGACGCACGGCGACGTCGGGCTGCCCGCGGCCGAAGTCTCCGGTGACCACTTCGGTGCCGAGGCGGCCGTTGCGGTCATATTCGCGCAGCGTGAGCTGCGAGGTGCCGCCGGAGACGATCACGATTCCCGCGGCCGCCGAAACTCCGGAGAACGGACCGACAGGCACCGCAGCTTGATCGATCGGGAGGCTGGGCCTGGCCAGGGAAAACGTGAGCAGATGTCCCGGCGGCGTGGCGTCGAGCGCAAACAGCCAGCCGTCGGCGACGGCGACGTCGTCGATCCGGTCGGCCGGAGCCGCCGGAGGCAGCAGGGCTTTTCGTCGATGAGTCTCGAGATCGACGATCTCGAGACCGTCGGCGCCCGCCGCGATGTAGGCAAGACCGTCGTGGACGACCACCTGCGTGCGGCCTGAGGCCGCGGCGACAGGGTAGTGCCAGGCGTTCCAGCCGAGCGCGATCCAGCGGTGCCCTGCCACGATGAGCAGGACGAGCAGGATCAGGGTGATCGATAGGCGTGAAGGTTTTGTCATGTCGCCCGCCGCAACTGTCCTCGGCCGGTTGTACGGCTCTGGACAGCCCGGCGGTTTCATGGGACCTGCACGCTCGGTGTCTACAGCATGATGGTGATGGTCTTGTGGTACGTCGCCGGGCCGTGGACGTAGCTCCAGCCATTGATCACGCGGTCCCAGGCGGCAAGCGCGAACAGGTGGCCGCAATGGGTGGAGGTCGGGTCCTTGGGAACGCTCGCGTTCCAGGCCGGGGTGGGCACCACGCTGCCGGAGATCCCGGTCCACACCAGCCCGCCGCCGAGATGCGCGCTGTAGTTGTCCGACGCGACGGGCGCCGACTTGTTGTCGCCCCAGTAGGCATTGAGGCTCCAGGCGAGCAGGTGGCGCGGCGCGCTGGCGGTGATGTCGAACGTGAAATTCGTCGAGCCGCTGTTGACGATGCCGCAGGTATTCACGTCGGCGCCGTCGTGCACGATCCTGTTGATCTTCGCCAAGGGGAGTGTATTGTCGATCATCAGCGTGGCCGAGCGCCCGGAATCGGTGCCATGGCCGATCTCGGAAGCCGCGTTCTGGCTCGCGAACAGCTTGACCTGGATGGTGTTCAGGACGTTCGGCTGGCCGGTGGAATCGAACAGCATGCCGAGCCAGTGGTTCAACCAGATGGCGCCGGCGGCCCGGACCGGATAGTAACCGTTCGTCGGCGACGTGACGACGGCTTCGAAGCGGTTGAGAGCCGCGCTCCAGCGATAGTCCGTGTAGGCCTGGGTCACGAGGTGGGGAGAGCCGCCGGAAGGGGTGACCACGATCTGGTAGAAGTTGGCGCCGTGGTTGCGCGCGCCGTCGTGATTGATCATCAAGGGCAGGGTGCCGCCGAACGGGCATCTGCGCACCTGAAAGAAATAGCTCGGATCCATCGAGGTGTCCGCGTACCCGCCGGAAATGTGAGTGGAATCCGCCGGGACGAAGCCGATGCCGAGCAGGATCGGGCCGGCCGCGGAGTAGACGCCGGAGGTGAAGCTCACTTCGCTGACCTCGGTGGCGCAGACAATCAGGATGTGCTCCGGAGACAATACCGCCAGGGCGTAGGGATGGGGCGCGGTCGGGCCCGCGATCTCGCTGACCGAGGGTGGGGTGGTGGTGAGATCGAGCTTCATCACCCGGCCGGCCGGGTTCGGGACCGGAAAGAGGATGACGCTTTCGCTGCCGTCGGTGAAGGCCATGTGGCGCGGACCGCTCAGCCCGCTGGCGACGACGGTGCTCGTGTGGGTCAGGAGATCGATCCGAACGATGTGTCCGCTGTCGCGGCTCACATACGCGAACCGCCCGTCGGCGGTGACGAGCACTCCGCGCGTCACGGAGAGGCCCGTGGTGATGATGTCGACGGCGCTCGTCCAGATGTTGATCCGTTTCAGCGAGCCGTCGCCGACCACGTAGGCGAAGCCGCGCGCTTCGTCCAGGCCGAGCTGATCGATGTTCGTGCCCAGGCCGCTGGCGATCACGGCAGCCGCCGCCCGGTTCAGATTGGTCAACGGGAGGCGCAGCAGTCTGCCTGTTTCGGTGACATAGGCGTGCAGCCCGTCGGAGCTGAGAGCGATGTCGGAGATCCCGCTGTACCCCGTGCCGACGACCGTCTTCGTATGGGTATGGACGATGACCGATGCGATGGTGTTGTTGCCGCAGTCGACGACCAGCAGTTGATCCAGGTCGCGCCGGTATGCGCAGCCGACCGCGTCGGCAAAGCCGGTGACGACCGTGGTGGGAGTTGGAACGCTCATCAATCCTCCTTTCCTCCGGCGTCATGCCGGAGGTTTGCTGGAGGAGAGAACGATCCCGCCAGGCGGATACCCTCACGCGAGGATCCTCCCTCTCCCCCGGTATTGGGAGAGGGAGAGGGGGAACGGGATCAATCGGTCAATCGCAGGAGGCGAAGGCTTCGACGTCCCGGACCGGCGCCGGCACGCGTCCCGCCGGATTGAAGTATGCCCAGGTCTTGCCGGTCAGGGTGTCGCGCACCCGCACCGTGACCTCCAGGTCGGACGCGGTCGCGAGAGAGAGCCAGTAGTGACCGTTCACGCCACAGCCATCATGAACGTTGACCAGGAGCTGCGGTTCGGCGGACGAAGAGCTTGCGAACAGGCCCGAATTGGGCGCCTCCGGCAGGAAGATGCGGCCGGTCTGGCGGTCCACGGGCGAACGGTGCCATTCGACGAGAGCCTCGAACCGGCCGCCGCCGAGGCAGGCCGCCCGGGTCTCGTCGCAGGGCGCCGCGGCGCCGTCGGTGGCTCCGGCGACGATGTCGGAGAAGGCCGCGCCGCCGTCGGTCCCCACGGCCCGGACCCGGTACTGGAAGACCGTGCCGGCCGGCAGGCCGGAGTCGGTGAAGCTCCCCACGCCGGCCGCCACGGAGCCGACTTCCCGGAACGGCGCGCCCGGCAGCCGGCGCTCGACCCGGATCTCGCTCGCGGCGGAGGGCTCGGCGGCCCAGGTGAGCCGGATCTCGCTGTCCGACTGGCCGCGCGCCTGGACCTGCGTGGGCGCGGCGAACGAGGAGGCGCAGCCGGAGCTGTCGTCGTCATGGATCGTCACGGTCGCGGTGCTCGACCCGAGTCCGGCTCCCGAGGCCTTGCTGAGCTTGATGGTGAAGGTCTCGTCGCCTTCCCGGGAGCTGTCGTTGCGGATCGGCACCTCGATGGTCTTCGGGTCCTGGTCGCCCGATCCCCAGCTCAGGGTGCCGGACCGGCGGGTGAAGTCCTTGTTCACCTTGGCCGATCCGTTGCCGGTCGCGAACTTGACGGACGCGGAGCCGTCGCTACCCCCCGTGCGCTGGACGACCACGGTGAGCGATCCGGCGTTCTCGTCTACGGTGTAGCTGTTGGGAGACATCTCCAGGGTTCCATGCCCTTCGCCGCCGCCTCCTCCCCCTCCGCGCACGATCACCGTGCCCCGCATGCCGCCGGTCGGGCTGCCATGGACCTGGCAGTAGTAGCCGAACGTGCCCGGCGTGTTGAAGGTGCGCTGGAAGGTGTTCTGGCTGGCGGGCGGACCGCTGGTGAACGATCCGTCGTCGGCCTTGATGGTGTGCTCGTAGGCGGTGTCGGACCAGGTCCAGCACACCGGCTGGCCGGGATCGACGGTCACCACGGACGGCGAGAAGGAGAGGCCGGTGCCGCGGATCGTGATCTTCGCCTCCACCCCCGCGCAGCCGGGCGACGTGTTGGGGTCGCCGCCCCCGGGACCGTCGTCGTAGTCGTTGCCGGTCATCGAGTGATGTTGACCCCAGGCGGACATGGCGAGCAGAATTCCGAGACCGAGGCAGGACAGGATGGAGCGGTGGGACATGGACGTCACCTCCGTGTGAGGAAACCATTCTAATCCAGGAGGATTCTGTGTGAGCCATATCCGGATGACCCTGTTCCTGGCCTGTCTTCTGGCTTTTGGCGCGGCCGGCCCTTCGGCCGCCGCCGGGCTCGCGCTCGGCCCCTGCACGTTCGAAGGGCTTCCCAAGGAGGCCCGGTGCGGCACGTACGAGGTGTTCGAGGACCGGTCGGCAGGGTCCGGCCGCAGGATCCCGCTCCGGGTCGTGGTCGTTCCGGCCAGCGCGCCGCAGAAGCATTCCGACGCGGTCGCGTACTTTTCCGGCGGCCCCGGGGAGAGTGCCGTCGAGGATGGGAGCTGGGTCGTGAGCATCCTGCGCCAGAACGGTCCCCAGACGCGCGACCTGCTGCTCGTCGATCTCCGCGGCAATGGAGGATCCGGCCGCCTCGACTGTACCGAGCTTGCGGGGATCGAGAGCCGCCAGGGTTTCCTCGACGACTTCCTGCCGGCCGCCTTCGTCCGGTCCTGCCGCGAGCGGCTGAGCGGCAGGACCGACCTGGCCCAATACACGAGCGCGATCGCCGTCGATGACGTGGACGAGGTGCGGGCCGCGCTCGGCTACGACAAGCTGGACCTGTACGCCGGCTCCTATGGCACCCGCACCGCGCTGACCTACCTGCGCCGCCACCCCGACCGGGTGCGGACGGCGACCCTCTTCCGGGTGGTCGCGAGCGACGCGCGCACGCCGCTCCAGTTCGCCCGCACCGCGCAGGCGGCGCTCGACGGCCTGATCGCCGAGTGCGCGGGCGACGCGGCGTGCCATGCGGCCTTTCCAAGGTTCCGCGAGGAGCTCGACGGGATCCTGCGGCGGGTGGAGAAGGAGCCGGTCCGCGTCGAGCTGACCGACGCCGCGACGGGCAGGACGTTCGAGCTGAGGTTCAACCGCGACGGTCTCGCGCAGATGATCCGCTACATGCTGTACGACACGAACCCGGCGTCCAGGCTGCCGCTGTACGCGCACCTCGCGGCCCAGGGGGACTTCAGGCCCATCGCCGAGCACGCCCTCGGCCACGGCATCGGCGGATGGTCGTCCAACGGATATTTCCTCGCGGTCACCTGCGCCGAGGACGTGCCCTTCATCCGCGAGGAGGAGATCCCCGCGGCCGTCGCCGGCACCTTCCTGGGAGACTTCCGCATCCGCCGGCAGCAGGCCGCCTGCAAGGCCTGGACGGCCGCGAAGCTCGGTCCCGAGATCCTCGCGCCGGTCGTCGCCGACGTCCCGACGCTCATCGTCTCAGGCGAGCGCGACCCGGTGACGCCGCCGAGCGACGGCGAGAAGACGGTCCGCCATCTCCGCCACGGGGTCCACGTGGTCGTTCCCGACGGCGCGCACTCGCCCGGCGGCATGAGGGGGTGGGAGTGCGAGGGGGAGCTGTTCCTGCAGCTTCTCGAGGCCGGCACGACCGAGGGGCTCGACACCTCCTGCGTGGCCCGGATGCAGCGGCCGGCCTTCGCGCTCGACTTCGGCGACCCCGAGGTGACCGTCGCCGTGGCCGATCTCGACCGCCTGACCGGGACGTACCGCGACGGCTCGGGATACGAGGGGCGGGTGGAGGTGGTCGACGGCAAGCGCCTGCGCGTCCGTTTCTCGGACGGCACCGTGGTCTACCTGCCGACCTCGCCGACGCGGTTCCGCACGGCCTACGGCACGTCGGGCCTCGTCTTCCGCATGGAGGGGGGCCGGGCCGTCGCCATGGGCCTGGAGCGGTCGGGACAGGTGGAGGGCGAGGAGCTGAAGCGGGTGCCCTGACGCACCCTCTATAATGGGCCGCCAGATGGCCCTCTACCGCGGAGCCCCGATCGCCGGCTGGGCGCTCGATCTGGGGACGACGAACTCCGGAGTCGCCTGCTGGGACGAGTCTCTCGGCAGGCCCCGCCTCGTCGAGCTGCCCGCGGTCTGCCGCAAGCTCGATGCCGAAGACCCTCTGGAGGCGCCGCGCCTGGTGCCGTCCGCGGTCCACTTCCTGGAGAAGCCCGGGCTGGTGGACCGCCTCGGAGCCTGGCCGCCGCTGGCGCGCCGGTTCTTCCTCGGCCGCCGGGCGCTGATCGGCCGGTCGGCGCTGGAGCACAACGAGGGCGTGTCGCATCCGTCCTTCGTGCCCACGTTCAAGCCCGGCCTGAGCAGCGAGCCGCTGCGCCCCCTGGCGCGGTTGGGCAAGGAGAGCGTCACCGCCCGCGACGCCGCCCAGGCGTACCTGCGCGAGCTGCTGCGCGAGGTCAAGCATGTGACCGGCCAGCGGGTGCGTGACCTCGTCGTGACCTCGCCGGTGTCGGCGTTCGAGATGTACCGCGCCGAGGTCCAGCACCTGCTGCGCCAGCTCGGCGTGGGGTGGGTCCGCTTCGTGGATGAGCCCGTGGCAGCCGCGCTCGGCTATGGCATCAGCCTCACCCAGGAACGCACCGTGCTCGTGGTGGACGTGGGCGGCGGCACCATGCACGTGGTCCTCGTCCGTCTCTCACCCAAGGGGGCGATCAGCGGCGAGGCCACGGTGCTGGCCAAGCGCGGGCTCCCCCTGGGCGGTAATGCCGTCGATGGCTGGGTGCTGTACGACCTCTGCCAGGAGGTGGGTTACGACGTGGCGGTGGCGGACGACGAGGTCTCGCGCCTGTGGCGGCGGCTGATGCTCGCCGAGGCCTGCCGGGTCAAGGAAGCCGTGTACTTCCAGGGCGAGGCGGCGTTCCTGATGACCCCGGGCGGCACGTCGAGGATCGTGAACCGGCCCGGGAGCGGAGCCGTCACGCTCACCCGCGACCGGCTGCGGCAGATCCTCGTGGACCACGGGTTCTACCGCAGCCTGGAGGACTCGGTGGCGGACGTGCTGGAGCAGGCCCGCGTGGCCGCGACCGACGTGGAGGAGGTGCTGCTGGTGGGCGGCTCGACGCTCCTGCCCGGCTTCTTCTCCTGGTTCGAGGAGCGCTTCGAGCGCCGCCGGGTGCGCGCCTGGCAGCCGTTCGAAGCCGTGGCCTACGGTGCCGCCTGTTTCGCCGGCAACCGCATGGACGCGCTGGACTTCATCGTCCACGACTACGCGTTCGTGACCCACGATCCGAAGACGGGCGAGGCCCAGCAGACAGTCATCGTGCCGCGCGGGACGCGGTTCCCGACCTCGCCCGAGCTGTGGAAGCGCCAGCTCGTGCCGACCTGCGCGCTCGGCGAGCCGGAGAGCCTCTTCAAGCTCCTCGTCTGCGAGGTTTCGCAGGGGGATGGGGACGACGAACGGCGCTTCGTCTGGGACGCGGCGGGCAACGTCCACAAGGTCGGGGACGCCCGCATCGTGGTCCCCCTCAACGAGGCCAGCCCGACGCTCGGCTATCTCGATCCGCCGCACGCGCCGGGCGACCGCCGGCCGCGGCTGGAGATCGCGTTCGGCGTGAGCGCCGACCGCTGGCTGCTGGCCACGGTCCGGGACCTCCTGACGCACCGCGAGCTGATGCGGCAGGAGCCGGTGGTGCGCCTGGTATGAGGCGGCCATGTGGGAGCTGATCCTGGTCGCCGGCCTCCCCGCCCTGATGCAGGGTGGATTGACCTGGCTCGTTCTCCGCGAGAAGCGTAAGCGGGTCGATGAGTGGGAGGAGACCGTGAAGTCGCTCGGCTTCCGGGTCACGGAGCGGAGCCGCTCGTATGGGTGGTTCGTGAAGCTCGAGGGGCAACAGGGCGCGATGCGAGTCAGGATCGAGGACTCCCGGCGGAAAGGCCACGACGCGCGCACCCGGGTCATTCTCTCGGTCCCTGGGCCGCCGGGTTCCGCGGGCCTGAGGATCCGGCGCGAGGGGACCTACAAGACCGGCGCGCGCGAGATCGAGATCGGCGACAAGGCCTTCGACGAAACGTTTTCCATCGAGGGGCCGATGCGGGTCGCGGCCTTGCTGCTCGACGCGGAGGTCCGCGGGATCCTGACCGACCTGAACGCTCTGTGCCGCCGGATCGGCATCATCGGTCATGAGATGGTGGTGGAGCTGAACGACGTCCAGATCCCGGACATCCTCCCCATGCTCATGAAGATCGGCGAGCGTTTCTCCCGGGAGATGGACGTCCCGCAGAGCCTGGCCCACAACGCCCGCCAGGACCAGGAGCCGGGCGTGCGCCTCCTGAACCTGCGCTTCCTGGTACGCGAGTTCCCCGGCGAGACGCTGACGACCGAGGTGCTCCGCCAGGCCTGCTCGGACCCGAGCCCGCGGGTCCGGCTCCTGGCGGCCCGGGGCCTGGGCGACGAAGGCCGGGACGTGCTCCTGAAATTGGCGGACGACATGGAGATCGACGAGTGCAGCGCTCAGGCGATCTCCGCCCTCGGCAAGGCGATGCCGTTCGAGCGCGCGCGGGACCTCCTGCCCGTCGCCTTGCGCCGGCGTCGTCTCCAGACCGCCCAGGCCTGCCTGAGGTCCCTCGTGCAGAGCGGACAACCCGTGGCCGTCGACATGCTGGCAAGCCTCCTGGACCGGGAGGATGGCGAGCTGGCGGCGGACGCCGCCCTGGCCCTGGGGGAGACCGGAAACCCGGAGGCCGAAGCCCCGCTCATTCATGCTCTGCGCACCGGGAGGTCGGACATCCGCGCGGCCGCGGCCAAGGCGCTCGGCCGCGCCGGCTCGGCGGCCGCGGTGCTCCCCCTGAAGGAAGCGGAGGAAAACCTCGCCTGGGACTCCGAGCTGCGGCGGGCTGCGCGGCAGTCCATCGCGGAGATCCAGTCCCGCCTCCCGGGCGCCTCGCACGGCCAGCTCTCGCTGGCCGGGGAGGAAGCGGGGCAGCTCTCGATCGCGGATGCCGAGGCGGGCCAGCTTTCGCTGACCGTCGATTCGGCCGGCCAGCTCTCGCTGCCGGATGGCGAAACGCCTCAGCGGCCCGAACGGACCTCCGACTGACGTTCGACTCTGGCCGGTGCGCCGACAGCCTCGTGACTGGCGAGCAACCGCGGGGCGGTGCGGTTCGCGGCGAAGACCAGCGGTCGGGCCGGGGCTGGGCGGCTGATCAGGAAGGTCGGCCGGCAGGCGGGCGCGGGGCTGGCGTGCTGCGACACCCGGACCACCTGGTTCGGATTGAAGAAGTGGACGCGGATCTCGGGTCGCCGGTCGGTCCGCGCGCCGGAGTCCTGGCGCAGCATCCATCGTTCCTGGGAAAGCTGGCGCTGCTGGCTTGCGGCGGGCAACGTCTGGAGAGCGGCAAGGGACACGACGGACAGGAACGCGCACAGGTGGACCTTACGCATGGACTGATCCTCCTCGGAAATCCTGCAATCAACGAGCCCTGCAAAACACGAGTCCTTTGAACCTGTAGTGCGTCCTTCGGAGAAAAGCGGGACTCGCGCCTCCGGCGACGATCGATATAATGGAAAGTGGAAATGTGGGAGGCACTCGTCATTCCCGCGGTCGGCGGCGGCTTGAGAATTCGCGGCGAGAGGATTCTCCAGCTCAGGTTGCGCGAGATCGAGATCGGGGACAAGGCCTTCGACACCGCGTTTTCCATCGAAGGACCGGTGCCGCTCGTCGCCTCGCTGCTCGACGCGGAGGTCGGTCGCCGAGATCCAGGCCCGCCTTCCCGGTGCCTCGCCCGGCCAGTTGTCGCTGAGGAATGAGCCATGACCTCCCTCATCATCGCCGGCGTTGTCTGCGTCAGCACTCTGGGCGTGCTCCTTGCCGTCCGCAAGGATCTCATCCGGGAAAACCCCAGATGCGTGCAGCGCTGGCACGACACCGTGACGGCGTACGGCCTGCAGGTGGTGGAGCAGAGCGGCTCTTTCGAGCACTGGTTCAACCGCCTGCTGGAGCTCGAGGCGCGAGACGGCGCGTTGCAGGTGCGGATCGAAGGCTTCGGCCGGGAGTACACCACCCGGGTTGCGGTCTCCATTCCAGGGCCGCCGGGCTACCGCGGGCTGAGGATTCACCGCGAGGAACTGCGCCGGCCTACAGCGCGCGAGATCGCGGTCATCACGATCGGAGGCGAGGACTTCGCCGCCGCGTTCTCTGTCGAAGGGCCGAAGCGCCTCGTGGCCATGCTCCTCGACGCGGAGACACGCAGCCTTCTGGCCCGCGCGGCATCCCAGTGCTGGCTGGAGATCGTAAACGGCGAAATCGTGGCGCAGATGGAAGACGGCAATGTGCCTTTCATCCTGCCCTTGCTTCTGGATCTCGGCCGTTGCTTCGCCCGCCGCCGGGACGCCGCGCAATGTCTGGCCGACAACGCCCGCCGGGACCCCGAGGCCAACGTCCGGCGTCTCAACCTGCACATCCTGGCGCAGGATTTTCCGGAAGATCCGAGGACGCCCGAGGTGCTCCGCCAGGCCTGCGCGGATCCGAGCCCCTGGGTCCGGCTTGAGGCGGCCAGGAGCCTGGGCGCCGAAGGCCGGGACGTGCTCCTGGAGATCGTGGAGAGCCAGGAGGAGGACGACTGCAGAGCGCAGGCCATCGCGAGCCTGGGCGGCGAGTTGCCGTTCGAGCTCGGGCGGGATCTCCTGTCCGCCGCGTTGCGCCGGCGCCACCTCCAGACGGCCCACGCCTGCCTGACGTCGCTGGTACAAGACGGACACCCCGAGGCTGTCGATATTCTGATCAAGGTCTTGACCCGCGAACAGGGCGAGCTTGCGGCAGCCGCGGCGCTGGCTCTGGGGGAGACCGGAAGCCTGGAGGCCGAGCCGCCTCTGATCCACGCGTTGGGCAGTGGGATGACGGAGGTCCAGGCAGCCGCGGCCAGGGCGCTGGGCCACGTGGGCTCGGCTGCGGCCGTGCTCCCTTTGAAGGAAGCCGCCGAGAATCCATCCTGGGACGACAAGCTTCGGCGGGCCGCGCGGCAGTCCATCGCGGAAATCCAGTCCCGCCTCCCGGGCGCTTCGCACGGCCAACTCGCGCTGGCCGGCAAGGAAGCGGGGCAACTCGCGCTGGCCGATTCCGAAGCGGGCCAGCTTTCGCTGGCGGTTGACCAGACCGGCCAGCTCTCGCTACCGGAGTCCGAAGAGCCTCAGCGGCCCGAGCGGACCTCCGGCTGACGTTCGGCTCCGGCCGGCGGGCGGGCGCGGGGCTGGCGCTGCTGGCTCGCGGCGGGCAGCGCTCTTCGGAGAAGAGCGGGACTCCGCCTCTCTCACGATCCCGGTGCAAGCTTGCCGGCCTTCTCCAGGCTGTGCTGGATCGCCGGGTCGCGCACGAGCTTGCGGAGCTCGGCCGCTTCGGGGGAGAGCGCCATGTTCGTGATCCAACCGGTGAAGAAGTTGTCGTCTTCGTCCAGGGCCTTCGTGTCCTCCTGGGCCTCCGGCGTGACGTCGAGCTTCCGGACCTTGCCGGCCTCGTCGACCGGGTCCTCCGTGACAAAGGGCATGTGGGTGGGCAGGAAGTTGAAGGCTGCCCGGCAGTCGCTCACGGCGTCCACGCGCGCCACCGGAAAAGAGATTCCCATCTGCGAGGTGGGATCGAGAAAGATTCCGCCGTAGATTGGCTTGTCGTCCACTCGTACCTGAAAGGCCCGGAGCTGGAGGTCCATCTCGATGTCGCTGCTCCAGTCAAGGCTGTCCATGAGCTTCTTCAGCTTCTCTTCGCCGGCTGCGAACTCGGCGGCCGCGCCTGTCCTCTCGACCTGGCTGTCGTAGCGGCGGATCGCGTGAACCAGCCGTCCGGTGGCCTCGCGGGTGAGCGTCAGCCTCTGGGTATTCCATTCGAAGCTCTCGATCGACTCGGGCCCGAAGCAGGCGATGGCCGCTTTCGCGTCCTGCTTCCGCAGCTTCTCGAGAGCTGTCGGACCCTCGTAGCCGAGCCCCAGGTCGAACCAGTTCCCGCCGAAAATGCAAAGCGAGTACCCGTCCCTGGCCGGGGGGTTCGGCGCGGTCTCATTCCAGTGGCAGACCGGGGCGGCCGGCGCCGCGGCCAGGAGAAGGGCGAACAGGGCGTTCAGCATACAGAGTCCTCCGCTGGGAAGGGGAGCGCTCCGTTGCGAGACCGCCGCGCCGAGACCGTCGCTCTCTAGATGTCAGGGGCAACCCTAGCACAGGCGGTTCCGAGGAGGCGCGCTTCGTGGGCGAGGGCGAGAGCTATGGTAGGTTCCCGCCCGTGGCCCGTTCGAAGCGCTCCTCCAGACCCCGGCCTGTCGTGCCCGTCGAGCCCGTCGGGCCCATCGAGACAACCCTGCCGGAGCCGGCGCCTCTGAAAGCCCTGCCCTGGCTCTGGCACCTGGCGGCGGCGGTCTCGTTCTGGCTGCTCCAGTTCAAGGTCAACCTCAACAGCGACCTCTGGTTCCACCTCGCCGCCGGCCGCCTGATCTGGCAGGAGAAGGCCATCCCCGCCGTGGATTCCTGGTCGTTCACCGCCGCCGGCCGACCCTGGCAGAACCACGAGTGGCTCGCGGACGTCTTCTTCTACCTGTGGAGCAAGGCGTTCGGCGTCGACTCCCTGGTCCTCTGGCAGTGGCTGGTGGTGGGCATCGCCTACCTCCTCCTGTTCCGCCTGCTCCAGCGCATCACCGGCAGCTACCTCGTGTCCTGGCTGCTGTCGATGCTGGCCCTGGCGGTGGGCACGCCGTTCTACGAGATCCGGCCGCACCTGTGGACCGTGCTCGCCTTCGTGCTGCTTATCCTCTGGACCTGGGAGCGCGACCGGCCGCCTCTCGCCCTGCCGGCGCTCTTCGTGGTCTGGATCAACCTGCACGGCGGCGCCATCTTCGGGCTGATGGCCGCCTTCGTGACGCTCGGCTGCCGGGCCTTGTTTGGAGATGAGCAGCCCTGGCGCCGGCGCTTTTTCTTCCCGGCCGGGATGTGGCTCGCCTGCCTGCTCGCCACGCTCCTCAACCCCTACGGCTGGCGGGCCATCGCCTATCCTCTCCGGCTCGCGTCGGCCGGGCGGTCGGCGACCCGGACGCTGCTCGCCGAATGGCTGCCGCCGTTCGAGCCGGGCGGATTGCGGGCGCCGCTCTATCCGGCGGCGATCGGCATCTTCGCGGTGGCCGCCGTAGTCCTGATCTTCCTGCTCGTCCGCAACCCGCCGCAGCGCCGGCGGAACCTCGCCGCGCTCGGACTCGGCCTCCTGACCCTGGCCATGTCCCTGGCAAGCCGCCGCTTCGTGCCGTTCTTCGGCATCGCCGCGGCCCTGGCGGAGGCGCAGGCCTGGATCGCGATCGCTCCCCGGCTGGCGGCGAAACGCCGGACGACTCAGCCCCGTCCCTGGCGACTGGCGGTGCCTGTGGCTGTTGCCCTGATCGCCGGCTGGCGGCTCGCCGCCTATCCGCTCGGGCCCGCGGCTTTCGATCCC
Organism: Thermoanaerobaculia bacterium; assembly: GCA_036266195.1. Classification (GTDB taxonomy): domain Bacteria; phylum Acidobacteriota; class Thermoanaerobaculia; order Multivoradales; family UBA5704; genus DATMER01. The sequence goes on from DATANP010000422.1 coordinate 15,618, forward strand.
CTGACCTGGACTTCGCGTCTGCCGGTCGACAGCGTCAACTTCATGGAGGTCAACGGCCTCAAGGGCGACGTGTTCGTCTACTACCTGTGGGGAGGCTACGTCCACTGGCGCACGGCCGGGGACCTGCGCGTCCATTTCGATACGCGTTCAGAAACCGTTTTTCCCGACCAGACGATCATCGATCATCAACACGTCGCCACCCTTGCGTATGACGCGGAATCGATCGTCGAGCGGTCCGGCGCGCAATACGTGCTCTGGCCGATGAATTCGCCGGCCTTCCGCGGACTGGTGCAGAAGCTCGTGCAGTCGCGCCGCTGGTGGCCGATCTATCGCGACGGAGCTTCGATCCTCCTGGTGCGCAGCGACGTGCCGCTGCCGGGCGAGCTGCGTCCGACGCCCGACTCCGGCTATCACTGGTGGGCGGTCGGCCGGCAGGCCATGGACGAGCAGCGCCTCGATGACGCCGCCTCCGCCCTGGAGCGCGCCCTCGAAGCCGACCCGCGGCTGTGGCCCGCCTGCCAGGAGCTGGCGCTGGTGCGCTCGGCGCAACGCGACCGCGAGGCGACCGTCCGCACCGTGGATCGCTGCCTTAGGATCTTCCCGGACCTGCAGCTCGACGCCGACGAGCTGCTGAAGCGCACCGGAGGCTGATTCTCAAAAACATTTCGGAGGGCATCGGAATGAGCGAACCCTTGAACCGCCGCGAGCTGTTGATCGCCGGAGCCACCGCCGGCCTTGCCGCCGCCGCTCCCAGGACGCTGTTCGGAGAGGCCCCGGCGGTGATCGCGTCCAAGCCGGCGAAGCCCGTCGTGATCTCCTCGGCGAACGGCAACCAGTTCAAGAACGGCGGCGACGTCACCTGCGTTCAGAAAGCATTTCAGATGATCACCGGCGGGTCGGACGTGCTCGACGCCGTGGTCGCCGGGGTCAACATCGTCGAGCTCGATCCCGAGGACGACAGCGTCGGCTATGGCGGCCTGCCGAACGCCGAGGGCGTCGTGCAACTCGACTCCTCGTGCATGCACGGTCCGCGCAAACAGGCCGGAGCGGTGGCTGCCCTCGAAGGAGTGCGGACGCCGTCGCTCGTCGCCAAGGCCGTCCTGGAGCAGACCGATCACCATCTCCTGGTCGGAGCGGGGGCACAGCAGTTCGCCCGGCTCCTGGGATTCAAGATCGAGGACGACCTGAACACGGAACACTCCCGCCAGCTCTGGCTCGAGTGGAAACGCCGCACCGATCCGGGCCATTACCTGGACCCCAAGATGCGCGCCGAAGCGGGCTTCGCAGCGGCGCTCCAGATGGCCCGCGAAGGCCTGATCCGCAGCGAGCACCTGTGGGGCACCATCAACTGCGACGGTGTGAACGCCCAGGGCGAGATCTGCGGCGTGACGACCACTTCGGGCCTGTCCTGGAAGATCCCGGGCCGCGTCGGCGACTCCCCGATCCTGGGCGCCGGTCTCTATGTGGACGGCGAGATCGGCGCGGCGGGCTCGACCGGCCGCGGCGAAGCCAACCTCTACAACCTCTCGTCCTTCGCCATCGTCGAGGCCATGCGCCGCGGGGCCCATCCCAAGGACGCGGGCATGGAGGTGTTGAAGCGCGTGGCGGCGAACACGGTCGAGAAGCGGCTGAAGAACGAGCGTGGCCTGCCGGCGTTCGGTCTCAACTTCTACATCCTGAACCGCAAGGGCGAGTACGCCGGGGTGTCGATGTACCCGGCGCAATACGCGGTCTGCACCGGGAACGGGCCGCAGACGCTCCCCACGGAGGCGCTCTACGAAGGCAACCCGTAGCGATCGTCACTGCACGTGTCTCGGGGGAGCCCGCTCGCGGCACCTTGGAAGTTAGTACGGAACGCACGCCGAAGTCAGGCTGTCGGATCGCCGAAGGCGGGAAGGGTCTCACCTTGTTCTGTCCAAACTGTCTAGCGGAGTACGAAGAGGGCTCGGTCTGGTGTGAGGAGTGCGAGGTGGAGCTGGTGGAGGGCGGGGCGGCCGAGATCGAGTTCCTGCCCCTCCTGGAGACCACGGAAGTGGAGCCGTTCGCTCGCGTGACCAACGTCCTCGAAGACGAGGGGATCGCCTGGTTCGTGCAGAGCGAGGAGTCGCTCGGCCTGCTGCCGCGGGACGACCGGGCCGGCCCCGGCGCTCCCGGCGACCGGGTGGCCACCATCTACGTGGACAAGACCCGACTTGCCCGGGCCCGGGACCTGGTCGGAGCGCCGGAGACCGTGGCCGCCGGTTGAGCCGCGCCCTCGAGAGAGAGCGGGGAGACGGGGCTCGGACGTCTTCCGAGCCCCGGAGAAAGCCTCTTCATGGGCAGCGGACGTCTTCAGCCTGTAGCACGGCTTCGCCGACGAGTCGGCGCAAGGAGCCTGGAGGCTCCGCCGACTTCAGTTTGAGCGGGACATCGCGTATCGGTTCCACTCGTCCGGTGGAGGTGTCGAAACGCCACACGTTTCCGTCCTCGCGGAGCTCGATGGCGTTTGGCTGCGACCATGACAGCTCACGGGGCGTCAACGCCTTTTCGAGGGGAGCGCGCAGGACGACCTCGCCGCTGGCGTTGAGGATTACGACCTGCTTGCTGCTTCCCTCGACCTGATCGACCATTGCCAGACGACCACCATCGGGTGACCAGGCAAACCCGCCGACAAAGCGGTGATATGCCTCGTCGCTCGTCGCGGGGTAGACGCGCTTTTCATTGATCAGCAGCAACGCGCTGTCGTAGGGTTTGGGTGCGCCATGAGGGACATGAGCGCGTTGCGCCACCGAACGTCCATCCGGGGAGACTGTAAACCAGGAGCCGACCTTCTCGTCGACCAACCTACCAGTGCGGACATCCCATTCGAGGTATTTGGTTGTCGACGGATTGATGTGGCCCTCGATGAAGACATGTCGCTCGTTGCGCCAGCCGACTGCGAGGACGGCATTTACCTCGCTGTCGGCTGGGATAGTCAACTCCTGCACCGGCCGGCCGTCCTGGGTTACGACGACCACCTCCGAGCGAGCCTTGCTGTCGAACCGGAATGAATGCGTATAGGCGATCAGCTTGCCCTCTGGGGACCATCGGGGATGAAGGATACCCTGTGCGTCGGCCACGACGAGGCGAGCGGCCTCCTCGTTCGCGAGCCAGAGCTCCGCGCCTTCCGCGAGCCAAAGGCGATCACAAGCTAGAGTCGCCGATGCGGTCAGAAGCACGGCGGCAACGACAAGGATGAGGACTTTCTTCAGTTGCATGTGCCACCTCCGCTCAGGTACCGCACCGTTCCATTGAAGTTGCCCCAGCCTTGCATGGAGGCCCGGCCGAAGCCGCGGAAGACGTCGATGTGGTAGCCCCTGATCGCACCGCCGGTATCCTGGGCTACGCGATTGCCGACGTTCTGAATGCTTACGGAAGCGCCCATGGGTATGACCGCACGATCAACCGCGATCGTTGTTCCGGCGGTCGCGCAGGCGCCTGACGCGGTGACCGCGCACGTTGCGGTCGTGAAGCAGACGTTGTTCTGGTTCAAGGGACTTCCACTGCGGGCCCAATCGATGGTGATGATATTCCCATTGAGGTCCTGGCCGGACCCTTGGAGCAGGACGCCGTTCCCATACAGGAAACCTCGGCGCCATGTACCTGTCAAGCCGCAGGGATTGGTCACGTTCGGGCCCCCGTAGTCGGCTTCGTTCGCGATGATGTAGGCGGTCATGAGGAACTGCGCCTCCCAGTCCGCTGCCTGGAAGTTGATCGAGAGCGGATTGGGTGTATCGACGTCTGCATTGTCGTCGGTGATACTTGCCGTTCCCTGCCGGTAGGTTGTAATCCGGCCGGTCGCCGTCCCGGCGGAGTTCGTAGGACTGGACGGCTGCGTAATGGTGTCCGGAGGCGATCCGCGACTGGAACGGAAGCGAAGGGCAACGCCGCTCTGAGGCTGGCCGGACTTCGTGACGACGCCGGTGAGGTCGGAGCGGTACTGCACGCAGTTGTTGCGCAATGCGCTACCCCGCGGAATGATGGGCGGCGTATTGGTGATCGTGGCGATCTGGCCGGCGGAGTACGTGAACGTGAGGTCGACGTGCTCGACGCAGATGACTCCCGATTGCACGTTGAGCCCGAAGGTGTTCGAGCCTCCGTAGACATAGTCCGGTAAGCCATCCGGATAGTCGAGGCTGTTGTGGGTATTGTCGAGGCAGGGAGAGTTCAGGCATGTGCAGGAGGAGCGGCCATCGGTGATCGTGCTGAGAGGCAACCCGTTAATCGTGGCTTGCCAGGTTGAGGAGGAAGAGCACTGGTGTGTCCATACCGTGGCTGACAACTTCGTTAGGGTCGATCCCTGAGGAAGAGGGTCGGTGAAAGCGCAGGTCGGCGTCCAGCCGCCGGTGCCATCAGAGCAGTCGTAGTTGCCCTGGCCGCTACCGCCGCACGGCAAGGCACAGTGGCCGCCGGACCAGCAGTCGATCGCCAGGGTCTTGGTCTGCTGGGCGGCCAGAGAGGAGGTGAACAGGAAAAGGAGGACGGTCCATGTCTGAGCTTTCACGGCCTCACCTCCTGCTTCCATTCACGAGGACGAATGTCCCATCGGACCGGACTCGATGCGCCGTGCGGCACTTTGAACTCGCGCCCGACCACCTTGGAATTGAGCGACGGCACGGTGACCCAGAAGACATTTTCATCCAGCGTGAACTGGACGATACCCCTGGAGTCTGTGGTGAGAGAGAGGGTCTTGCCCGTAGTGCGCTCGGGATCGGGACGGACGATCGCGACTTCAACTCCGGCTTGGGGATTGCCCTGATCGAGAACTCGCAGCGTGACCGAATGAGGACTCGCTAAGAGCACGTTAGGAGAACTCGCCAAAGAAAGGAACGCAAGCAACGACAACAGTCGCTTCATACGGTACCTCCTTTGCTGCCGAGGCGTCCAAAGCCCCGGTGCCTGGATTTTTCGAGCTGAGACGACAGACCCGGAAAGCATCGCGCTCGTGCCTCCGAGAATTTAGAGGGAAAACGACTAAGAGAATTCTACTTCTGCTGGAGAGAGAATGTCAACGCCGCTCCGGCCCGCCATCAAACCCGCCGCCCGATCGCCAACACCAGATAGGGGTTGAGCGCGCTGCCGGCCAGGCGCCGGAGCCCGGGCAGCCGCGTGCTCCACAGGAACGCTGCGGCCGGCAGGTAGAGGAGCCGTCCATACCAGTGGCGGCGCACCTGCCGGCAAGCTAGGCGGCCATGCGGGCTCAAGGGGCGGACCCGCCAGTCCGGGTCGACCTTCGAGAGATAGCCCCGGACGTCGCGCACCGTGGGCAGGAACCCCTCGTCGAGCGGATGGACGCGGGCGCCGCCCGCGCGCGGTCCGTGCCAGAAGTCGATCGGGAAAGCCCCGTTCGGG
>DATANP010000423.1:0-12424 GCA_036266195.1 Thermoanaerobaculia bacterium
ATTCGATGCCGCTCACGCCCAACGGCAAGCTGGACAGGAAGGCCCTGTCCCTGCTGTCCGTGGAGTCCTCGGCCTCGTTCGTCGCCCCGCGCACTCCCGCCGAGGAGCTGCTGGCCGGGATCTGGGCCGACCTGCTCGGCGTGGAGCGCGTCGGGGTGGACGACCACTTCTTCCACCTCGGCGGCCATTCGCTCCTCGCGACCCGGCTCCTGTCGCGCCTGCGCGACGCCTTCGGCGTCGAGCTGCCGCTGCGCGCCGTGTTCGAGGCGCCGGTCCTCGGCGCCATGGCCGCCCGCGTCGCGGAGGGCGGGGCGCCGCCGGTCCCGCCGCTGCGCCCCGTCCCCAGGCCCGCGGACATTCCTCTCTCCTTCCCGCAGGAGCGCCTCTGGTTCCTGGACCAGCTCGAACCGGGCAGCCCGCTCTACAACATCGCGGCCGCGGTCCGGCTGCAGGGCGATCTGGGCGATCTCGACGTTGCAGCCCTTGACCGGAGCTTCCGCGAGGTGGTGCGCCGGCACGAGGCGCTGCGCACCACCTTTCCGTCTCGCGAGGGCCGGCCGGTCCAGCGCATCGCGCCGGATTTCGATCTGAGCGTGCCCGAGGTCGACCTCTCCGCGCTTCCGGACGGCTCCGGCGAGCTGCGGCGCCTGGCCGTCCGGGAAGCCGCGCGGCCGTTCGATCTCCAGGAGGGCCCGCTGCTCCGCGTCCTCCGCGTGCGGCTCGGCCGGCGGGAGCATGCCTGCCTGTTCACGCTCCACCACATCGTGGGCGACGCCTGGTCGCTCGACGTCCTGGTGCGCGAAGTGGGTGCGCTCTACGAGGGACGGCCGCTCCCGGGTCTGCCGGTCCAGTACGCCGACTTCGCCCTCTGGCAGCGCGAGCGGCTCCAGGGCGAAACCCTGGCGGCGGAGCTGGACTGGTGGCGCCGCGAGCTGGCCGGCGCTCCGGCCGTCCTCGACCTCCCGGCGGACCGGCCGCGGCCGACCGTCCGCACCTCGCGGGGCGGGGTCCTGCCGCTGGCGCTCCCGGACGCTGGGCCGGCCCTTCGCGCGCTCTGCCGCCGCGAGGGGGTGACGCCGTTCATGGCCCTGCTCGCCTCGTTCCAGGCGCTGCTCCACCGGATGACCGGCCTGGACGACCTCCTCGTCGGCACGCCCGTGGCCGGCCGCAACCGGACCGAGCTGGAGGGGCTGGTCGGCTTCTTCGTGAACACCCTGCCGCTGCGCGGCCGGCCTGCCGGGCACACGAGCTTCCGCGAGCGGCTCGCGGAGGCCCGGACGGTCTCCCTGGGCGCGTTCGCGCACCAGGACATCCCCCTGGAGAGGCTGGTGGAGGATCTGGGCGTGGAGCGCAGCCTCTCCCGTCCGCCGCTCGTCCAGGTCGCGTTCGCGCTCCAGAACGCCCCGACGGCGCCGGTCGAGCTGCCCGGCCTGACGATCTCCGCGCTCGACCTCGGCGGCTCCACCGCGAAGTTCGACCTCACCCTGGCGCTCTTCGAGCAGGACGGAGGGCTCGCGGGGCGCCTGGAGTATGCCTCGGACCTGTTCGACCGCGGCACCGCGCTGCGCCTTCTCGGCCACTTCCGCACCCTTCTCGGCGCGGCGCTCGCCGACAGCTCCCTGCGGCTCGACGAGCTGCCGGTGCTCGACGAGGGTGAGCGCCACCAGCTCCTCGCGGAGTGGAACGACCACGGCTCCGTCTTTCCGGAGCGCAGCGTCCCGGCGCTCTTCGAGGAGCAGGCGGCCCTCCGGCCGAAGGCGGTGGCCGCCGTGTTCGGCGACGAGCGGATCACCTACCGCGACCTCGACCGGCGCGCCGACCGCCTGGCCGGTGCCCTGGCGCGGCTCGGGGTCGGCCTGGGCACGCCGGTGGGGATCTACCTGGAGCGCTCGCTGGACATGGTCGTCGCCACGCTCGCGGTGCTCAAGGTCGGCGGCGCCTACGTGCCGCTCGACACCTCCTATCCGGAGGAGCGGCTCCGGTTCATGCTGGAGGATGTCGGAGCGCCGGTGCTGATCACCCGGGAGAGGTGGCTGGGCCTGTTCGCGGATGCCCCGGTGCAGACCGTCTGCCTGGATCGGCCTCTGCGGTCGGCAGGATGGAACAGGCTGGAGATCCCGCCGGAATCCTCTGCCTACGTGATCTATACCTCCGGCTCGACCGGCAGGCCGAAGGGCGTGGTGGTGCCGCACCGCGCCATCGTCCGGCTCGTTCGGGACTCGAACTACATCCACCTCGGCCCCGGAGACGTCCTGGCCCAGGCTTCGAACACCTCCTTCGACGCCGCGACCTTCGAGATCTGGGGGGCGCTGCTCAACGGCGGCCGGCTGGTCGGCGTGGCCAAGGAGACGATGCTGTCGCCCGCCGATCTGGCCTCGCAGGTGCGCCGCGACGGCATCGGCGTCCTCTTCCTCACCACGGCGCTGTTCAACCAGATCTCGCGCGAGGCGCCGGACGCCTTCACGCCGATGCGCGCCGTGCTGTTCGGCGGCGAGCTGGTCGACCCGGCGAGCGTCCGGGCGGTGCTGCGGTGCGGCCCGCCGGAGCGCCTGCTGCACGTCTACGGCCCGACCGAGAGCACCACCTTCGCCTCCTGGCACCTCGTCGAAGCCGTGCCGGACGGGGCAACCACCGTGCCGATCGGCCGGCCGCTCGGCAACACCGCGCTGCTGGTGCTTGACCCGGACCTGCGGCCGGTGCCGGTGGGATGGACCGGCGAGCTGTACGTCGGCGGCGATGGCCTGGCCTGGGGCTACGCCAACCGGCCGGAGCTGACCGCGGAGCGCTTCGTGCCGCATCCGCTCGCGGAGCGTGGCGAGCGGCTGTACCGCACCGGTGACCTCGTGCGCCGGCGGGGCGACGGCGCCATCGAGTTCCTCGGCCGCGCGGACTTCCAGGTCAAGATCCGTGGCTTCCGCATCGAGCTGGGCGAGGTGGAGTCGGCGCTCCTGGCTCTGCCGGGCATCCGGGAGGCCGTGGTCCTCGTGGCCGGAGACGGCGGCGACCGGCGGCTCATCGCGTACGTCGCGCCGCGCCTGGACGGTCTCCGGGAGGCTCTCGCCTCACGGCTACCGGCGTTCATGGTGCCATCCGCGTTCGTGACCCTGGACGCCCTGCCGCTCAACCCCAACGGCAAGATCGACCGCAGGGCCCTGGCCGCGCTGGACGTGCCGTCCGAGGGGGCGGCCTTCGTCGCTCCGCGCACCCCGGCCGAGGAGCTGCTCGCCGGGATCTGGGCCGACCTCCTGGGCGTGGAGCGGATTGGGGCGGAGGACGGCTTCTTCGACCTCGGCGGCCACTCGCTGCTGGCGACCCGGCTGGTGTCCCGGGTGCGCGAGCGCTTCGGAGTCGAGATGCCGCTGCGGGCCGTGTTCGAAGCCCCCCGGCTCGCCGACATGGCGCGGCTCGTCGAGCAGGCGCGCGCCCTGGAGACGCCTCCGATCCTGCCCCTGTCGTCCGAGGAGCGCGGCGAGAGACCCCCTCTGTCCTTCGCCCAGGAGCGGCTCTGGTTCCTGGACCGGATGGAGGCCGGCGGAGCGCTCTACAGCGTGCCGGGCGCGGTGCGGTGGCAGGGAGAGCTGGACCTCGGCGCCCTGGCGCGCGCCCTGGGCGGGATCGTCCGCCGCCACGAGGCGCTGCGTACGACCTTTGCGCAGCAGGACGGCCAGCCCTACCAGGTGATCCACCCCGTCGCCGGTCCGCCGGCCCTGCCGGTGATCGACCTCTCGGCCCTGCCCGGGCCGGAAGGGGAGATCCGGCGCTGCCTCCGGGCCGAAGCGGGCCGGCCGTTCGACCTTGCCCGCGGACCGCTCCTGCGCGTCCTCCTCCTCCGCTTCGGCCCGGACGACTGGGGGCTGCTGCTCAACGTCCATCACATCGTCAGCGACGGCTGGTCGATGGACGTCCTCGTGCGCGAGCTGGCGGTGCTCTACCAGGGCGAGGCCCTGCCCGAGCTGCCGGTGCAGTACGCCGACTACGCGGTCTGGCAGCGGCGGTGGCTCACCGCCGAGGTCCTGGAACCGCAGATCGACTACTGGAAGGAGGCGCTGGCCGGCGCTCCGACCGTGCTGGAGCTGCCCACCGACCGGCCGCGGCCGGCGATCCAGACCTTCCGCGGCGCGACCCGGCCGCTGGCCATCCCGCCCGTGCTGGCCGCGGACCTGCGGGCCTTCGGCCGGCGGGAGGGGAGCACCCTGTTCATGACCCTCCTGGCCGGATACCAGACGCTCCTCCATCGCTACAGCGGCCAGGGCGAGCTGCTGGTCGGGTCGCCGATCGCCAACCGCGCCCGCCGCGAGGTCGAGGGGCTGATCGGGCTGTTCGTCAACGCCGTGGTGCTGCGCGGCCGGCTGTCGGACGCGCCCTCCTTCCGCGAGCTGGCCGGCCGGGTCCGCGCCGAGGCGCTCGGAGCGTACGCCCACCAGGACCTCCCCTTCGAGCGTTTGGTGGAGGAGCTGCAGGTCGAGCGCAGTCTCTCTCGCACGCCGGTCTACCAAGTGGTCTTCGCCCTTCAGAACACCGAGGCAGGCGCGGCCGAGCTGCCCGGCGCTTCGCTCTCGCCGCTCTCCGTCGACAGCGGCACCGCCAAGCTCGACCTGCTCCTCTCGCTCATCGACTCGGGAGACGGGATCGCCGGCGCCTGGGAGCACAACACCGACCTGTTCGAGGCCGCCACGATCGACCGCATGTCCGGCCACCTGATGCGCCTCCTCGCCGCCGCCGTGGCCGATCCGGAACGGAGCGTGGCCGACCTGCCGCTGTTGACGGACGAGGAGAGCCGCCAGCTCCTGGTCGAGTGGAACGCCCGGGAGCAGCCGGTCCCGGACCTCTGCCTGCACCAGCTCTTCGAGGCCTGGGCCGCGAGGACCCCCGACGCGGTCGCCGTCCGCTTCCAGGGCGCCGGGCTCACCTACAGCGAGCTGGACCGGCGCGCGGAGCGCCTGGCGCGGCGCCTGCGCGGGCTCGGAGTCGGTCCGGAGCGGCTGGTGGGCATCTGCGCGGACGAAGGCATCGAACGCCTGGTTGCCGTGCTGGCCGTGTTCAAGGCCGGTGGCGCCTACCTGCCGCTCGACCCTGCCCATCCGGCGGAGCGCCTCGCTTTTATGATGGAGGACGCCGGCATCGCCGTCCTGCTCGACCAGGCGACCATCCTCCTGCTCGACAGGGAAGAGGATGAGCCTGAGTCGGCCTGCGCTCCAACCGTCCTCCCCGACAACCTGGCCTATGTGATCTACACGTCAGGGTCGACCGGCCGGCCGAACGGCGTCCTGGTGCGGCACCGCTCGGCGGTCAACCTGGTCCTCCAGGCCGCCGGACACTTCCAGGTCGGCCCCGGCAGCCGGGTGCTCCAGTCGGTCTCGTTCAGCTTCGACGCTTCGGTGCTGGAGACCTGGATGACCCTGGCCTCGGGCGCCACCCTCTGCCTCGGCACGCGCGAGAGCCGGATGTCGGGCGAGGCCCTGACCGGGCTGATGCGGAGCGAGGCGATCACCACCGCCGTGCTGACCCCGGCCGGTCTCTCGATGCTGCCCGTGGACGGCCTGCCCGCGCTCCGGACGGCCAGCGTGGGCGGCGACCGCTGCCCGGCCGACCTGGCCAGCCGGTGGGCGCCGCCGGCCTCCGCGCTCGACCGGCTGCTCAACTGCTACGGCCCGACCGAGGCCACGATCTATGCCACCCTGGCCTTCTGCGAAGGCGCATACCGGCGCGAGCCGTCGATCGGAAGGCCGGTGGACAACGTCCGGGCCTACGTCCTCGACGCCCGCGGTTACCTGGTACCTGCGCTGGTGCCCGTCGGCGTTCCGGGCGAGCTGTACCTGGGCGGCGAGGGTCTCGCGCGGGGCTATCTGAACCGTCCCGCGCTGACCGCCGAGCGCTTCGTCCCCGATCCGTTCGGTATGTCCGGAGACCGTCTGTACCGGACCGGTGACCTCGTGCGGCGGCTGCCCGACGGCGCCCTGGACTTCCTGGGCCGGGTGGACGGCCAGGTCAAGATCCGCGGTCTACGCATCGAGGTCGGAGAGATCGAGGCCGCCCTGGGCGAGCACCCGGCGGTCGGCGAGTGCGCGGTGCTGGTCCGGGAGAGCCACGGCGAGCGCCTGCTGGCGGCCTACGTGGTGCCGCGGCTCGTCGAGGAGCCCGGAGAGGCCCCGGGCCTCGTCAAGGACTTGCGCGACCACCTGCGCTCCCGCCTGCCCGACTACATGGTGCCGGGCCGCTTCCTGTTCCTCGAATCCATGCCGCTCAGCCCGACCGGCAAGGTGGACCGGCGGGCGCTGCGGCGGCTCGACCTGGCGCCGGACCTCGGGGCCGACCGGATGGAGCCGCGCGACCTCTTCGAGCTGGAGCTCGCGCGGATCTGGCAGGAGGTCCTGGGGGTGCCGAGGATCGGGGTGCGCGACGACTTCTTCGCCCTCGGCGGCCATTCGCTCCTCGCGGTGCGCCTCATGAGCCGGGTCCAGGAGAGATTCGGGCGCGAGCTGCCTCTCTCCATCCTTTTCCAGGAGGGCACCATCGAAGGCCTCGCCGCCCTCCTGCGGAGCGGCGAGGCGGAGCTGCCGTCCTGCCTCGTCCCGATCCAGCCGTCCGGCTCGGCGGCCCCCTTCTTCTGCGTCCACCCGGCTGGCGGCGACGTGCTCTGCTACGCGGCCCTGGCCCGGCACCTGGGCGCGGACCAGCCGTTCTACGGCCTGCAGTCGCGCGGGCTGGCGAGCGACGAGGAGCCCGTCGAGCGGCTGCCGGAGATGGCGGCGCTCTACCTCGACGAGATCCGGCGCGTCCAGCCCTCCGGCCCCTACCGGCTCGGCGGCTGGTCGCTGGGCGGCGTGATCGCCTTCGAGATGGCGCGGCAGCTCGTGGAGCGGGGCGAGGAGGTGGCTCTCCTCGCCATCCTCGACAGCTCCCCGGAGATCGCCGGGGCGGGCGGCGAGGTCGAGGACGACGTCGCGCTCCTCATGGACATCGTGGCCTACGTCGCCAACCTCTGGCACAAGGAGGGCCTGACCGTCTCGCGCGAGGAGCTTGAGCGGCTCGCGCCCGAGGATCGCCTGCATCACGTCCTCGACCTCCTGCGCGGCGCCGACTTCCTGCCTCCCGGCGCCGGAACGACGCAGCTCCGCCGCGCCCTCGCGGTCTACCGGGCGAACGGCCTCGCGGTCCGCTCGTATCGGCCGTCCCTCTACCCGGGCGGCCTCCGCCTGTTCCGGGCGGCCGAGTCTTCGGAACCCGGGAGCGATCTCGGATGGAGCCGGCTGGCCGCCGGGCCGGTCGAGATCGAGACCGTCCCGGGCCACCACTTGAGCCTGCTCGCGGAGCCGAATGTCGGCGAGCTGGCGAAGAAGCTCCGGTCCGTGTTTACGCCCATGGCTCCTCAGGAAAGATGTGACTTCGGTTAGACTCCAGCGAAACGGGTGAGGGTGCTGGATGCGGCAACTCTGCCGCCTCTTCCAAGGCCGGAGGCTGGATGACCGAGGAAAAGCCGAGCGGCGTCCGCGCGTTCGGCCTCGTCTGGTTGGGGCAGCTCATTTCGCTCGTCGGCTCCGGGCTGACCAGCTTCGCGCTCGGCGTCTGGGTCTACCAGAAGACCGGCTCCGTCACCCAGTTCGCGGGCATCGCCTTCTTCGGCGCGCTCCCGGGCCTGATCGTGGCCCCGATGGCCGGCGTGCTGGTGGACCGCTTCGACCGCCGCACGGTCATGCTGTGGACCAACCTGCTCTCCGGGCTGCGCACCCTGGCGGTCGCCGCCCTGCTCTGGACGGGCCATCTCCAGGTCTGGCACATCTATGTGGCCGTGGCGGTGGCGTCCGTCTTCCGGACCTTCCACCTGCCGGCCTACATCGCGGCCACGACGCTGCTCGTGCCCAAGAAGCACCTGGCCCGCGCGAGCGGCATGACGCAGTTCGGCCAGGCGGTGGCCGACTCCCTGGCGCCGTTCCTCGCGGGCTTGCTGGTGACGCTCATCCGCATCGAGGGCGTCCTGCTGATCGATTTCATGACGTTCCTCTTCGCCATCGTCACCCTGGCGCTGGTGCGGATCCCGAGGCCAGTGTCGGCCGCGGCCCGCGGCAAGCGCTCGATGTGGAAGGAGGCGGTCTACGGCTGGCAGTTCGTCCGCGACCGCGCCGGGCTGCGGGGCCTGCTGAACTACTTCGCCATGCTCAACCTGATCCTGAGCATGGTGAGCGTGCTGATGGTCCCGTTGGTGCTCTCGGCCACCAACGCCAAGGTGCTCGGCCGGGTGCTGATGATCTCCAGCGCCGGCCTGCTCGCCGGCAGCATCCTCATGAGCATCACCGGCGGACCGAAGAGGCGCATCCATGGCGTGCTGGGCTTCGGGCTGGTATTCGGGGCCGGCCTGCTGATCGTCGGGCTCCGTCCCAACCCGTGGCTGATCGCCGCCGGGCTGTTCATCACGATGTTCGGCGCCCCGGTCATCAACGGCGCCAGCCAGGCGATCTGGCAGGCCAAGGTGCCGCCCGAGGTCCAGGGGCGGGTCTTCGCGGTGCGGCGGATGCTCGCCCAGTTCACGGCGCCGCTGGGGCACCTGGCCGCCGGGCCGCTGGCGGACAAGGTCTTCGGTCCCCTGCTGCTGCCGGGCGGAGCCCTGGCCGGCAGCGTGGGCCTGGTGCTCGGCGTCGGCAAGGGGCGCGGCATCGCGCTGCTTTGCATCTGTCTCGCCATCCTGCCGGTGCTCGCCTCGCTCTGGGGATATGCCCAGCCGCAGCTGCGCCGGGTCGAGGAGGATCTGCCGGATGCGATCGGCGATTAAAGAGGAGATCGGCATGCGCCGGACGTGCGCGTTGTGGATCGTGGCCCTCGCTCTCATCCTGAGCCGGCGTGCGGCCGGGGAGGCCTGGCCGCCGAGGGCCGAAGGGGATGGGCCGTTCCCGCGCCTCATCCTGCGCGGCGTCAACCTGATCGACGGCACGGGCGCGCCGCCGGCCGGCCCGGTGGACATCGTGATCCTGAACGACCGCATCGCCGAGGTGGTCGCGGTCGGCAGCCCCGGATTCCCGATCGACCCGGAGGGCCGTCCGAAGCTGGAAGGCGGCAAGGAGATCGACCTGTCCGGCATGTGGGTCCTGCCCGGGTTCGTCGACCTCTACGCTCATCCGATCGCGCCGGTCGAGTACGTGGCGAAGCTCTGGCTCGGGCACGGCATCACGACGATCCGCGATCCGGGCTGCCGCGACGGCTTCGCCGCCTGCGTGGAGCTGCGGCGGCGCAGCGCAGCCAACGAGATCACGGCGCCGCGCGTCGAGCCCTTCGTCCCCTTCGGTCTCGGCAGCAAGCCGCCGGTCCGCGACGCGGCGGCGGCCCGGGCCTGGATCGACGAGGCGAAGAAGGACGGCATCGCCGGGGTCCGCTTTCGCGGCCAGAGTCCGGAGATCCTGCAGGCCGCGCTCGCCGAGGCGAAGAAGGTGGGGCTCGCCGCCTCCGTCCATCACTACCCGGGCGCCGACGCGCTGGACACGTCGGCCTGGGGGATGACGATGCTCGAGCACTGGCACGGCCTGCCGGAGTCGATGCTCGCGGAGCGCACCGTGCCCGACTACCCGCCGGATTACAACGACGCCGACGAGGGCGAGCGCTTCGCGCAGTCCGGACGGCTCTGGCGCCAGGCGGCGGCGCCCGGCAGCGAGCGCTGGAACCGGCTGATCGACGATCTCGTGGCGCGCGGCGTGACCCTTGTGCCGACGCTCAGCCTGTACGAGGCCAACCGCGACCTCATGCGCGCCCGGACGGCCGAGTGGCACCCGCTCTATACCCTGCCGTCGGTCTGGGACGGCTTCCAGCCGGACCGCCGGGGCCATGCCACGCACTGGTTCTACTGGACGACCGGCGACGAGATCGCCTGGCGCGAGAACTACCGGCTGTGGATGGCCTTCCTCGCCGACTACAAGAACCGCGGCGGCCGGGTGGCGGTGGGCACCGACTCGGGCTACATGTACAGCCTGCACGGCTTCAGCCTCGTGCGCGAGATGGAGCTGCTCCAGGAGGCCGGCTTCCATCCGCTGGAGGTGGTGCGCGCCGCCACCCTGGCCGGCGCCCAGGCGCTGGGCCGGGACCGGGAGATCGGCAGCGTCGAGCCCGGCAAGCTGGCCGACCTCGCCGTGGTCGCCGAGAACCCGCTGGAGAACCTCAAGGTCCTGTACGGCACCGGCGCGGTCAAGGTGGGCCTGGACAACCGGCCGGTGCGCGTCGGAGGCGTCCGCTACACGATCAAGGGCGGCGTGGTCTACGACGCCGAGCGGCTACGCGCCGACGTCCGCCGCATGGTGACCGAGGCGAAGACGGCCAAGGCGGCAAAGGAGCCGAAGGAGGCGAAGGAGATCTCCGGCCCGCCGCGGCTCGACGGGCTGTGGCAGGGGATCATCCTCTACGACCCCGCCCAGGTCGAACTGGAGACCACGGTCGAGATCGCCGCCGATCCGCAGGGCAGGCTGGTGGGCACGATCGACCTGCCGAGCCAGCGCATGCAGTTCTATCCGCTCAAGGACATCCGGCAGGACGGCACGAAGGTCTCCTTCACCTTCTACCGCGACTCCGAGAAGCGGGGGCCGAATTCGCCGTTCGTCTTCGACGGCACGCTCTCGGCGGACGGCCATGCGATCGAGGGCATCTTCACCGGCTTCTACAACGAGGAGAAGGGCAACGACCGGGTGCCGTTCCGCTTCGAACGGATCGGCGAGGCGGGCGACGACCGGGCGGAGCCGGTCCATCCGCCGCTGCAGACTTTCACCGGGGAGGGAGCGGAGGTGCGCGAGGCGTTCAACCGCGGCGCCGGCGGGGTGCGGCTCGTGCTGATGCTCTCGCCGACGTGAGGGGTCTGCCTCGCAAGCGCCCGGGTGGTGCAACGCTACATCCTGGACCGGGTCTCCGACCCGAAGCTTCGTGTCTATGTCGTCTGGGGTCCGATGTTGGGCGGGGAGACGGAGGCGGACGCCCGTGAAGCGACGTCCCTGATCCCCGATCCCCGCGCGATCCATTTCTGGACGGGAGCGCACACGCTGGCGGAGCGGCTGCGGAGCACCGCCGGCCTCAAGGAGGAGCTGGCATGGGACACGTTTCTGCTCTTCTCCCCGGAGGGCAGGTGGGGGGATCTCCCGCCGCCGCCCGCGTTCGTGATGCACGTCGGCAAGCGGGAGCTGCCGCCCGAGCGTCGGCTCAACGGCGAGACGCTGTTCGAGCAGGTGAAGAAGCTCCTCGCAACGCCCTAGCGGCTCGGGAGGTGTGACATGCCTCTTCTGCCCCGGTCCGACTGGAACGCGACCCGGGCCGAGTACCCGCTCGGCCACACTCTCCACTCCTGGATCGAAGCCCAGGCCGACCGTACGCCGGAGGCGGTCGCCGTGGTCTCCGAGGAAGCGCAGCTCACCTACGCCGAGCTGGAGGCGCGGGCCAACCGGCTCGCCCATCGCCTGCGCCGGCTCGGCATCGGCCCGGAGTCGCGGGTCGGAATCTCGGCGGAGCGCTCGGCCGGGCTGGTCGTGGGCCTGCTCGGCATCCTCAAGGCGGGCGGCGCCTACGTGCCGCTCGATCCCGGCTACCCGCGCGAGCGCCTCGACTTCCTGGTCGAGGACGCGGCCGTGGCGGTCCTCCTCGACCCGGCGGCGCTCGCGCCGGAGACCGATCGGGAGGAGAGCCCGCTCCGGCCCGCGCCCGCGGCCGGGCCGCACAACCTGGCCTACGTGATCTACACCTCCGGCTCGACCGGCCGGCCCAAGGGCGCCATGAACTCCCACCGCGCCATCTGCAACCGGCTCCTCTGGATGCAGGAGGCGTACGGCCTGACGCCCGAAGACCGCGTCCTCCAGAAGACCCCGTTCAGCTTCGACGTGTCGGTCTGGGAGCTCTTCTGGCCTCTGATGACCGGCGCCCGCCTGGTGATGGCGCGGCCGGGCGGGCACCAGGACCCCGCCTACCTGGCCGAGCTGATCGCCCGCGAGGGCGTGACCACGCTGCACTTCGTGCCGCCGATGCTGCGGGCCTTCCTGGAGCAGTCCCCGGAGCGGGCCCGCCTGCGCCGGGTGATCTGCAGCGGCGAGGCGCTGCCGGCCGACCTGGTGCGGCGCTTCCACGAGGTGCTGCCCGGCGTCGAGCTGCACAACCTCTACGGCCCGACCGAGGCGGCGGTGGACGTCACCTGGTGGCCCTGCGCGCCGGGCTCGGCCGAGGCCGGGGTGCCGATCGGCCGGCCGATCGCGAATACCCGCATCCACCTGCTCGACCCGGAGCTGCGGCCGGTGCCGGTGGGCGAGCCGGGGGAGCTTTACATCGGCGGCATCCAGGTCGGGCGCGGCTACCTGAACCGGCCGGCCCTGACCGCCGAGCGCTTCGTGCCCGACCCGTTCGGTGCGCCGGGTGC
The DNA here is from genome assembly GCA_036266195.1 of Thermoanaerobaculia bacterium. Classification (GTDB taxonomy): domain Bacteria; phylum Acidobacteriota; class Thermoanaerobaculia; order Multivoradales; family UBA5704; genus DATMER01. Next base: position 12,368 of record DATANP010000423.1, read on the forward strand.
TCGCCTGTACAAGACCGGCGACCTCGGGCGCTGGCAAGTGGACGGGACCATCGAGTT